>NZ_JBXWOV010000007.1:0-304031 GCF_059611065.1 Ruegeria sp. CDSB086
ACAGGCATCTCCCACCCAGCAAAATCAACCAACTTACCCCCCAACTCAACGTGCAAAGAATGCAATGGGGTGCGTTTTAATTCGGTCATATCTCTAGCCTTTCGATCAGCGAGACTGGTCACGAACGACCATGACGGTGCAATGCGCGTTGCGCACGACACGGGCCAGGTTTGGGCCAATCTCATAATTCGGGAAATCGCCTTTGGTTGACGCCATGACGATCAGATCAAAGCCGTCCTTGTAGGCCAGCTTCAGGATTTCGCGGTAGACGCTGCCTTCTTCGATATGCACTTGCACGTCAGAGGCGTTGCCGTGATCCAGTATGGCCTGAACCGCATTGCGCACGTGGTCTTTGGCACCAGCGCCGTAGTTGGCAGGCAGGTTCGGTAATTGGATGATCTCTGGGATGACGGCAACCGCATGCAGTTCGGCACCGTAGAACTTCGCCTGTTCCAGTGCGACCGGCAGGGCCAGTTTCCACGAGCGGTCGTCGGTATGGTCAATAGGCAGCAGGATTTTCGTGGCCATCACGTCTCTCCTCGAGATATGGAATTCTATTTCAAAGGCGGGGGGCCGGAATGGCCCCCCGTATTCTTCAGGGCCGGATTATTCGGCAGGCGTGCCGCCCGGCTCTTCGGATTTGCCGCCCGAGGCAAAGAACTCTTTCGTCAGTTTGAAGACGATCGGGCTCAGAAGGGCCAGTGCGATCAGGTTCGGAATGGCCATCATGGCGTTCAGCGTATCCGCCAGCAGCCAGACAAAGCCCAGATCCGCGGTTGCGCCGAAGTAGATCGCGACAATCCACAGAACGCGGTACGGCATCAGGGATTTAACACCCAGAAGGAACTCGACGCATTTTTCGCCGTAGAACGACCAGCCGAGGATGGTTGTGAAGGCGAAGATCGACAGAGCGATTGCGATCAGAGCACCGCCACCCGGCAGCGACGTGGCGAATGCCAGCGAGGTCAAGGCCGCACCGGATTCACCGGAGGTCCATGCACCTGTGGAGATGATCGCCAAACCGGTGATCGAGCACACGATGATTGTGTCGATGAACGTACCCAGCATCGCGATCAGGCCCTGGTTGACCGGACCTTTGGTCTCGGCTGCCGCGTGAGCAATCGGAGCCGAACCCAGACCGGCTTCGTTCGAGAACACACCACGTGCCACACCAAAACGGATGGCGGCCCAAACGGCTGCACCTGCAAAGCCACCTTCGGCGGCGGACGGCGTGAAGGCGTAGGTGAAGACCAGTGACAGCGCGTTGCCGATCTCGCCGATATTGATGATTAGAACCAAAAGGCCTGCAACAATGTATGCAATTGCCATGGCCGGAACCAGTTTACCAGCAACCGCACCGATGCGGGTGATGCCGCCCAGAATAACGGCTGCGGTCAGGACCATCAGAACAACGCCGGTGACCGAAGTGTTCACGCCGAAGTTCGATTCCAGAACCTGCGCCACGCCGTTGGCCTGCACGCCGTTTCCGATGCCAAAGGCTGCAACTGCGCCGAACAGGGCAAATGCAACGCCCAGCCAGGCCCATTTCGCGCCGAGGCCGTTTTTGATGTAGTACATCGGGCCGCCGACAAAATTGCCCAGCTCGTCTTTTTCACGGTATTTAACCGCCAGAACAGCTTCGGCATATTTGGTGGCCATGCCCACCAGGGCGGTCATCCACATCCAGAACAAAGCGCCCGGACCGCCCAGGAAGACAGCAGTGGCCACACCGGCGATGTTGCCGGTACCAATGGTTGCCGACAGCGACGTCATCAGCGCGTTGAACGGGCTGATCTGACCATCACCTTGGCCTTCGCGGCCAGCAAACAGCAGCTTGAAGCCGGTGCCGATTTTCAGGATCGGCATGAATTTCAGCCCGACCTGCAGGAAGAAGCCGACGCCAAGGATGAGGACCAGCATCAGCGGCCCCCATACGACGCCATTGATGGCTCCTACGATTGAATTTAACGCTTCCATGGTTTCCCTCCCATTTGCGTTTGGTTTATGCCCCGTTGACGATGGCCCGCTGGCGGGCCTGCTTGAGGGCGGCAAAATCTTCGTCGGCGTGGAACGAGGAACGTGTCAGCGGCGTCGCCGACACATGCAAAAAGCCCTTGGACCTTGCGATCTGTTCCAGTTGGGCGAACTCCTCCGGTGACCAGAACCGGTCAATTGGATGGTGTTTTGGGGTCGGCTGCAGGTATTGACCTACGGTTAGAAAATCGACTTGTGCCGCGCGCAGATCGTCCATGACCTGACGCACGTCATTCAGGCTCTCGCCCAGGCCAACCATCAAGCCGGATTTCGTAAAGACTTCTGGGTTTGCGCGCTTGGCATCATCCAGAAGTCGCAGTGAAGTATAGTAGCGTGCGCCGGGGCGAACGGTCGGGTACAGGTGCGGAACGGTTTCCAGATTGTGGTTGAACACGTCCGGGGCAGCATCGAACACCACATCCGCCGCATCGCCTTTGCCCAGAAAATCGGGGGTTAGCACCTCGACCGTGGTGCCGGGGTTCTGATGACGCACGGCACGGATGGTTTGCGCGATATGCTCGGCCCCGCCGTCTGCCAAATCATCGCGATCGACCGAGGTGATCACTACGTGGCGCAAGCCTAGTTTCATAACCGCTGCAGCAACACGGCCCGGCTCGAACAGGTCCAGTGCATTGGGGCGTCCTGTTGAGACGTTGCAGAAGGAACAGCCGCGGGTGCAGACTTCGCCCATGATCATCATGGTGGCGTGGCGCTTGGACCAGCATTCGCCGATGTTGGGGCATGCAGCCTCTTCACAAACCGTCGTCAGATTGTGGTCGCGCATCAGGCGGCGGGTCTCGTAATATTCGGGCCCGTCGACCTTTTTCTTGCGAATCCACTTGGGCTTTCGCGGGATGACGCTGTCAGCCTTTTTGGCTTTTTCCGGATGGCGGGTGCGAAGCTGGATGGTCATCTGGCTGTTCCCTCTCAGGCGTGAATTGCGCGGCCCATGGCGTCCAGGCAGGCTTCCTTGACGGCCTCGCCCATTGCCGGATGCGCATGACAGGTTGAGGCGACTTCGGCGACGGTTGCGCCCTTGGTCATGGCCAGAACCAGTTCGGCGATTAGGTCACCGCCATGTGCGCCGCAGATATGCGCGCCCAGGATTTTGCCATTTGGGTCGGCCAGTACTTTGACGGCTCCGTCTGTCTCGCCAGTCGAACGCGCGCGTGAGTTGGCCATGAAGGCAAACTTGCCGACAGCGTATTCGGACCCGGCTTCTTTCAGCGCTTCCTCGGTCAAACCGACCGAAGCGACCTCGGGGTCCGTATACACAACGCCAGGAACGGTATTGTAGTCCACATGCCCGGCTTCACCTGCCAGCATCTCGACACAGGCGACGCCGTCTTCTTCGGCTTTGTGGGCAAGCATCGGGCCGGGGACACAGTCGCCAATCGCATAGATGCCGGGAACCGAGGTGCGGAACGACGTGTCCACCTGAATGAAGCCGCGCGGGTCGAGGGCTATCCCCAGATCTTCCAACCCAAGCCCGCGCGATACGGGGCGGCGTCCGACAGCGATCAGAACCTTGTCGGCTTCGATCACCTCTTCCTTGTCTTTGCCGACCCGGTCCAATGTCAGCGTCAGCCCAACGTTGGTTTTGTCGATGGTTTTCAGTGCGCGCCCCAGCTGAAACTTCAGGCCACGCTTTGACAGGGCGCGCTGTGCGAGTTTTGCTATCTCGCCGTCGATTCCGGGCAGAATGCGGTCAAGATACTCAACAACCGTGACCTTCGCGCCCAATCGGGACCAGACCTGTCCAAGTTCCAGGCCGATCACGCCAGCACCGACGACCACCAGATGTTCGGGAACAGCATCCAGCGCGATCGCTCCGGTCGAGCTTAGGATATCCTGCTCGTCAATCTCGATCCCGTTTAGCGGGGTTGGCTCGGAACCGGTGGCGATCAGGATGTTTTTGGCTTCATAAACATCGTCGCCAACTTTGACCTGCCCGTCAGAGGGGATACTGGCCCAGCCCTCAACCAGATCGACGCCGTTTTTCTTGAACAGAAACGCAATGCCCTTGGTCAGATCGCCGACGATCTTGTCCTTGCGACCCATCATCGAGCTCAGGTCGATGCTGGCCCCCTCGACAGCAATGCCATGGGAGGAGAGATGTGCAAGCTCGGCATACTTAGCCGAGGAGGTCAGCAACGCTTTGGAGGGTATGCACCCCACATTCAGACAGGTTCCGCCAAGCGAACCGCGGCCTTCAACGCAGGCGACTTTCATGCCCAGTTGTGCTGCGCGGATTGCTGCAACATATCCGCCGGGTCCGCCCCCGATGACGATTAGGTCGTAGATACTCATTGAACGGTCTTTCAGTAGATCGGGTGGCTGGCGCAGAGTGCGCGGACTTTTTCGCGGGTTTCGGCTTCGATCTTCGCGTCGCCCTCGGGGGATTGGGCCAAGGCCTCGAGCACGTCGCCGATCAGGTGACCGATCTGTTTGAACTCTTCCGGTCCAAACCCGCGGCTGCAGCCTGCTGCGGTACCCAGCCGGATACCGCTGGTCACGGTAGGTTTTTGCGGATCGCCCGGCACGCTGTTCTTGTTGCAGGTGAAACCGGCACGCTCCAGCGCGGCTTCTGCGTCTTTGCCGGTCACGCCCAGCGGGCGCAGATCGACCAGCATCAGGTGGTTTTCCGTGCCGCCCGAAACGATGTCACATCCACGCGCCATCATGACGTTTGCCAGCGCCGATGCGCTATCCACAACGCGTTGCATGTAGTCCTTGAATTCGGGCTTTAGCGCCTCGCCAAACGCGACAGCCTTACCGGCAATCACATGCATCAGGGGGCCGCCCTGAAGGCCGGGGAATACGGCCGAATTCATCTTTTTCGCCAGCGCCTCGTCATTTGTCAGAATGATCCCGCCGCGCGGACCGCGCAGGGTTTTATGTGTGGTCGAGGTAACCACATGCGCGTGGCCGATAGGCGAGGGGTGCAGCCCGGTTGCGACCAGACCGGCGATATGTGCCATATCCGCCAGCAGCCAAGCGCCGACCTCATCCGCAATGGCGCGGAAGCGGGCGAAATCGATCTTTTGCGAATAGGCGGATGCGCCAGCGATGATCAGTTGCGGCTTTTCGGCTTTCGCCAGTTCTTCGACCTGATCATAGTCAATCAGACCGGCATCGGTCAGGCCGTACTGAACCGGGCGGAACCACTTGCCGGATTGTGCTGGTTTGGCACCGTGCGTCAGGTGGCCACCCGCATCCAGTGACATGCCCAGGATTGTGTCGCCGGGGCTGAGCAGGGCCAATTTAACAGCGCCGTTTGCCTGCGCGCCCGAATGGGGTTGAACGTTGGCGTATTCGCAGCCGAACAACTGTTTCAGACGGTCGATGGCCTCGGATTCAACTTCGTCTACAAATTCGCAGCCGCCATAGTAGCGACGGCCAGGGTACCCTTCGGCGTATTTGTTGGTCAGGACTGACCCTTGCGCGTCGATCACAGCTTGCGAGACAATATTCTCGGACGCGATCAATTCGATCTGTTCAGCCTGACGTTTGCCTTCTCGCGCAATTGACGCAGCGACAACCGGATCTGCTTCGGTAAGCGACGTTTTGAACATGGTTTCCTCCTCAGGCACCGAATCCTCAGTACGAAATTTTGTTTCCTATAGTGGAATTCGTGCAGCTAAAGCAACATATATCTCACATTTGTGAAGTTGTGTGGTTTGAGGGAATTCTGTAACCTCCGGTAAAACAGGGAGATATTTATGGGCGACGAGACTCGCAGTGATGTTTCCTCACCGGAAGATCAGGACGAAGGTGAGGTTCTGGGGCGTTCCATCCGCGATGCACGACGTGCAAAAGGCTGGACTTTGGAGGAAGCCGGACGCGCGGCGGGAATCGGTCGGTCCACCCTGTCGAAGATCGAGAACAACCAGACGCGGCCAAGTTTCGACATCGTGCGCAGGTTGACACAGGCGCTGGATATGAGCACGCCGCAGCTGTTTCTGCAGTCCGGGCAATCGGGGATTTCGGGAAGGCGCGACTTTACGCCGAAAGGTGAAGGCGAGATAAAAAGCACACCGACCTATTTGCACGAACTGCTGTGTCCCGAGCTGACCAGCAAGCGGATGCTGCCCTATATCGCGACAATCAAAGCCCGCGACCTGTCAGAGTTCGAAAACTGGATCCGGCATACGGGTGAAGAGTTCATGTATGTCATCAGTGGCGAACTGATCTTTGTATCAGAGCATTATCGCCCCCTGCCGATGAAGGCCGGTGACTCGCTCTATTATGACAGCGGAATGGGACACGGGTGTATTTCAACCAGTGAGGAAGACGCGAAAGTGCTGTGGGTGTCACTCGAATAAGCGCGACGCACAAGGCATGAATAAAAGCGGCCCCAGCGGCCGCTTTTTTGTAGGATAAGGCGGTCACTGGGTCAGGTGTGGCCCAGTACCTTGCGGGCAACGCGGAAACACTCCAGCGCTTGCGGGACGCCACAGTAGATGCCAATCACGTGGATGATGGCTCGGATTTCCTCGGGCGAGACGCCGTTGTTGATCGCGCCTTTGCAGTGAATTTCCCATTCATGCATTTTGCCCAACGCGCCGATCATGGACAAGTTCATCATTGACCGCGTCTTGGCATCGATCACGTCATCGCCCCAGCCAAACCCCCAGCACCAAGCTGTCATAGCCTCTTGAAACGGGCGGGTAAAGTCATCGGCCGCCGCCAGGTTCTTTTCCACATATTCCGCACCAAGCGTGTTCTTGCGCTGCTCCAGGCCTTTCAGGAACAGGTCTTCGTCGAAAATATCAGCCATCTATGGTCTCCGGTTCTTCATCGCTTTGCGCGGTGTTCGTAAATGCGATCATAATGTGGGTTCGTTTTGAACTGTACCCGTCCGATCCGATCCTGCAGGTCACTTTTGGGCGCGCGCAGATTATTCCACCGCCTCGCGCATCCATTGTTGCAACCGGGCAATTGAGTGTTCTGACATCACCCCACAACTGGGGTCCAGCACGAGCGGACCGGGGCGATACCCGCGGGATTTCAGGCCGCGATGGACGCTTTCAACCAGATGGATGTCTTCCTCGACTGTGGTCTCCCGGTCCTGCACGGCCAGTTGTCGGATCACCGCGCTTTCGGATCCACCTTCGGTGTACCAGCCGCGCCAGACGGTGCAGTGGTCGGCATCGACCGCGCGCCAATGATAGGTGTTCAGCACATTGCCAGGATAGCATTGGAACGAGAACATCGGCCACAAGAACCATGACTGATAGTCGCCCGCATGTGGCACCGACAGGTCGATCGGGTAGGTCATCTTGTCGAGGCTTTGGCATTCGGTCGTATGACGCAGCACGTAACCGCCGCCTACATCGGGCTGGATGTCGTAGGTCTCAGGTTTGACCACTCCTTCGGCAAAAGTCGGGTGGTTGGTCGGGCAGTGATAACACTCCGAGTAATTCTCGATACTGACCTTCCAGTTGCAGTTTTCCGGAATCTCGACCCATTCCAGCGGTTCCAGATCGTCGATATGCGGAACGAACGCGCGGATTTCCTCGCGCACGCCGGGGTACCATTCATCCATCGAGGCGGCGTTGTCGTCGAGATTGACGAAGATGAATCCGTTGAATACCTCGGTCCGAACCGAGGTCAGGCAGATGGCGCTGCGATCAAAACCCGGAACGGACTTGATGTTGGGTCCAGCGCGTAATTGGCCTGACAGCTCATAGGTCCACGCGTGATAGGGGCAGACCACGACGCGGGTGTTGCCTGCGCCTGTTACCATCTCATGTGCGCGATGCTGGCACACGTTATAGAACGTGCGAATTTCGCCGTCTCGGCCCCGAATGCAGAACAGGTTTTGCCCGGCGATTTCAAAAGCAAAGTAATCGCCCGATTCCCGAACCTGCGCCACATGCCCGGCGAATTGCCATGTGCGGGCCAGAAGCCCCTGCATCTCCTGTGCGAAAATCGCGGGGTCGGTATAATACCGCGCGTCCAGTGAATGTGTCAGAGGTGCGTTCATTCGGGTTCCTCCGCGTAGAGGCCAAGCTGGTGGCGGCGTTGGTGAAATCGTTCCACCCGCTCGACGATCTCATCGCTGGAAACGGCGATCACAAAGGACAGCAGCGTTTCCAGCAAGGCGATGGTCGAAACCGAGGACGGAAAGAACTGTGGTGTGTCAGCGGCAACGACAAAACCGTGCTGTGCATTTAGGATCACTGGGCTGGCCGGGCTGTCGGAAATGCCAATGACGGTCATTCCCTGTTGCCGCGCCAGTTTGATAGCGTCGATGACTTCAGTGCGGTAGGGATGGCAGGTGATCGCGATCAGTACGTCTTGCTCATCCGCCCATGCCAGATCATCCACCGGAGTGGAACCGGGACGCGGGATGGCGTGAAACTGCTTCATGCCGGTTGAGGCCAGATAGGTAAAATTGCGCGCGTTTGAGTTGTTGACGCCAACGCCCAGCGTGAAAATCTGGCGGCAGTTCCAGATGTCCTCAGCGGCGGCCTTCAGGTTTGCGGCGTCGATCCCGGCAAAGGTTTCTTCGATATTGCGGATCGCGGCGCCGATCATATCGGCATAGAGGCCGCCCAGTTCCCCCGACTTGCCGATGTCCTGCAGCCAGCGGGCTCGGTCGGGAAATGACACACGTCCCTGCCGGATCGCATCCCGGAACGGGGCGCGGAAATCTTCGTAGCCTTCGAACCCCACCTGCTGGGCCATCCGCACGAAGGTGTTCGGTTTTACTCTGGCGGCCTCGGCAATCTCGCGCACGGTTGAAACCCCAACATCCGTTGGGTTTTCCAGCACGTAGCGTGCGGCCTTCTGCGCCTCGGGCGTCAGGGCGTCCCATTCTTCGGACAAGCGTTCCAGAACGATCGATGATACATTTGTGTCATTCATGATTGACGATGGTACATTTGTGGAATTAGCCTGTCGAGCAGAAACGCGACTCGGGAGAGGAAAAATCATGTCCGAGAAGAATCTGCCGTCCCATTCCCGCGTGGTGATTGTCGGTGGCGGCGTCATGGGGGTCGGTCTGGCCTATCATCTGGCGCACGAAGGCTGGGGCGACGACACGGTCCTGCTTGAAAAGGCCGAGCTGACCAGTGGCAGCACTTGGCACGCCGCTGGGCAGATCACGCATTCGACGTCCAGTTTTGGGTTGGGTAAATGCGTCGACTACAACATCGGTTTGTATTCCGGCCTGCTGGAGGCTGAGACCGGCCAGCCGGTGACATGGCATGGCTGCGGCTCGTTTCGGTTGGCCTATACCCAGGATGAGATGGACTGGCTGCGGCATACGCTGTCGGTGGGCCGGTCGCTGGGTTTCAACATTGAATTGGTCGGACCTGAAAAGGTGGCGGAACTGCACCCGTTCTACAATCTCGACGGCGTATTGGGTGCGCTATACACGCCAGATGATGGGCATGTGGACCCGACCAACGTCACCATGGCGATGGCAACTGGGGCGCGTCAGAAGGGCGTGCGCATTTTCCGCAATTGCCGCGCCACCAACATCACGCAGGCCGACAACGGTGAGTGGGTGATTGAGACCGAACAGGGCACCATCACCTGTGAGCATGTGGTGAATGCGGGCGGCACCTATGCCCGGCAGATGGGTGAGTGGTCTGGGCTGCAACTGCCCATGACTTCGATGACCCACCATTACTTCGTGACCGAGCCGGTGCCGGAGTTCCAGAACCTGGATAAGGAACTGCCGGTGATCCGCGATGACCGCAAAGTCTCAGGCTATATCCGGATGGAGCAGCAGCGCGGCCTGATCGGGATTTACGAGAAAGAGAACCCGAACTCGGTCTGGCATGATCATTGCCCGTGGGAATACGAGAACTGGTTGTTCGACGCGGATTACGACCGGGTGATGCCGTGGCTTGAGGAAAGTCTGAACCGGATGCCGATCTTTGCCGAGTTGGGCATTCAGCGCGATGTGCATGGGGCGATTTCGCATCCGCCCGATGGCAACCCTTTGATCGGGCCGGCGCCGGGTGTGCGGAACTATTGGTGTTGTTGCGGGACGCAGATCGGCATCGGCTGGGGGCCGGGTCTGACCCGCGAGTTGGCACGCTGGATGGTGCATGGCGCGTCCGATATCTCGATGCGTGAGTTCGATCCACGCAGGTTCGGCAGCTATGCGACCAAGGATTGGCAGGTGATCAAGGCTGAGGAAGACTACTGCCTGCGCCACGAGATCCCGTTCCCGCATTTCAACCGTTTGGAAGGGCGTCCGATCAAGCCGTCGCCTCTCTATGATCTGTTGAATTCCAAGGGTGCTGTACATGAAGAGGTTTATGGCTTTGAGCGCCCCCGTTGGTTCGCGCGGGATGAGGTCGAGCAGCGCGATCACTACTCCTTCCGCCGGACCCCTGCGGATCACATGGTCGCGGCTGAGGTCAAAGCGGTGCGCGAACGCGTGGGCATCATGGACGTGACCGCCTTCACCAAGGTCGAAGTCTCGGGCCCTGAAGCCTACGCGCTGTTGGACCGGCTGATCGCTAACCGGATGCCGCAAAAGGTTGGCTCGATCACTCTGACGCATATGCTGAACCGCCGTGGCCGGATCGAGTTGGAGACCACGATTGTCCGAATGGCTGAGGATCGGTTCTATCTGGTCTGCGCTGCCTTCTTTGAGCAGCGTCTGCTGGATCATCTGACACAACAGCGCGCGGACGAGGATGTTCAGATAACCGCGCTGTCCACCAATTGGTCCGCCCTGTCGTTGAACGGTCCGAGGGCGCGTGACGTGCTGGGACAGTGTGCAGATGCCGATCTGACCAATGCTGGCTTTCGCTGGTTGTCGGCACAAGAAATCACCGTCGCGGGTCACAAAGTATGGGCCTTCCGCATGTCCTATGCCGGTGAGTTAGGGTGGGAGCTGCACATGCCCAATGCCGCCTGCCTCGATGTCTACAATGCGCTTTGGGCTGCGGGTGAGCCGCACGGCATCACCGACTATGGCAGCTTTGCCATGAACGTGATGCGGATGGAGAAGGGCTTCAAAGGCGCGAGCGAACTGACCAACGAAGTCACGCTGGCCGAGGCTGATGTGCTGCGCTTTGCGCGCTCGGACAAAGAGTATCTGGGCAAAGACAAAACCCTGAACACTGACTTGCCGTGGGTCTGCGCGTATCTGCAGATCGAGCCGGATGGTGAAATTGACGGCCACGGTGGAGAAGCGGTGATGCTGGATGGACGTGTCGTGGGTTCAACAGCCTCGGTCGTCTATGGGCACACGGTCGGCAAGATCCTGGCCTTTGCGTACATCAAGCCCGAGGCTTCCGACCCCGGCATCGAATTGGAGGTCGTCATCCACGGCCAGCCCCGCGCGGCCCGTGTTCTGGGCGAACCTGCTTATGATCCGCAAAGCCTGCTGCCCCGCACCGACGCTATTCTGGAGACTGCATAATGAGCTTGCCTGACAAAATGAAGGCCATGGTCACGATGGGCCATGGCGGCTTGGAACAAATGGTGCTTCACAAAAACTGGCCGCGCCCGGAACCCGCGGCCGGCGAGGTGTTGATCAAAGTCGCTGCCTGCGGGCTAAACAACACGGACGTCAATACGCGGTCCGGCTGGTACTCAAAAACCGTGACCGATGCGACGACGGGCAGCGCGTTCGAGGAAGTCAGTGACGAGGATCCGACATGGGGCGGCGCGCCCATCACCTTTCCCCGAATCCAAGGGGCTGATATCTGCGGGGAAATCGTCGCCGTGGGTGGCGGTGTCGATCCCGGGCTGATCGGTCAACGCGTTATCACCGATGGCTGGCTGCGCGACCCGTCTGATCCGGGTAATAAGGACAAAACCGGCTATTTCGGTTCGGAACGGGACGGTGGATTCGCCGAATACGCCACGACCTTGGCGGTTAACGCGGTGCCGATCCGGTCCGACCTGTCGGATGCCGAACTGGCCACGTTCTCGTGTTCCTATTCGACTGCCGAAGGCATGCTGACCCGCGCAAATGTTACTGACACTGACACGGTTCTGGTGCCCGGAGCCTCGGGCGGGGTTGGCGGTGCCTTGGTGCAACTTGCCAAACGCCGGGGTGCACGGGTGATCGCGATGGCGTCGGACGCAAAACACGCAGACGTTGCCGAACTGGGTGCCGACAAAATCTTGTCTCGTGCCCCGGAAAATCTGCGCGCGGCGCTTGGCGATGAAAAGGTCACCGTTGTGGCCGATGTGGTTGGTGGTCCCTACTGGCCAAACCTGATCGACGTTCTGGAGCGCGGCGGGCGGTACACCTGCTCGGGCGCGATAGCCGGGCCCATGGTCGAATTCGATCTGCGCACGTTCTACTTGCGTGACCTGACGTTCACCGGCTCTACCGTGATTGATCCGCAGGTGATGCGTAACATCGTTCAGTATATCGAGGCCGGTGAGATCAAGCCCGCCCTGGCCGCGACCTATCCCCTGGAAGAGTTGCGCGAGGCACAGGCCGCATTCATTGCCAAGCAGCACACCGGCAACATCGTGGTGATCCCATGACGATGGGCGACGTTCTCGAAGCTGCCCGACAGTTGCATCAATCACATCCTGAGCTTTCAGAATTCGGAGCCTGGCCTGATGACCTGACGCCAACGGATCAGGAGCCAAACCAAATCCCTGCCGTTGAACTGATTCAGCGGACCGGTTTCCGGACCGGGGATGCAACGCGATCCCTTTCAGACGCGATCAGGGCAACCGCACATCTGGCGCTGTGGAAACACACCTATACTGAGGAAGAGGTCGGAGCCGATTTCCTTAGTCGTTATGGCTATTACGAGCTATTCGGCCCGACCGGGCATTTCCATTCGACCCAAATGCGGGGCTATGTCGCCTACTGGGGGGCGGGCCTGAATTACGATTGGCACAGCCATCAGGCCGAAGAACTCTATCTGATCGTGGGCGGCGGGGCGATGTTCCGCGTCGAAGAAGACGAGACTTACGTCAGCCCTAACCAGACACGACATCACCGAAGCTGGCAAAGCCACGCCATGACAACAACCGACGAGCCAATTCTGGCTTTCGTTCTTTGGCGAGGACAAGGATTGAACGACTTGCCACAAATGGATGCGGCATGAAAACCAATCCGATACCTATCTGGCCATCCCAATGTGGGCATGCCTGTGTTGCGAAATGGCCCAGTGCGCCGATTGAGGAGTTCCGTCTATGAGACCGCAAGCCGAAGCCACTCAGATGATTGATGACGCCCGCGTGCGTGTGACGCGGTTTGACTTTGCACCGGGGGCCGAAACGGGATGGCATCGCCACGCAATGGACTACGTCATCACCGCCATAACCGATTGCCATATGCGGCTGGAACTGCCCGATGGTTCGGTCAAAGAAGTAACGGTTGCTGCGGGAGTAACTTATCGCCGCGACGAGGGTGTCGAACACAACGTGATCAATGCCGGGGACGCGCCGATGACCTTTGTTGAAGTGGAACTGAAATGAAAATCACTCGTCTTTCAGTCTACCATGTCGACCTACCGCTTGAGCATCCGTATTGGCTGTCTGGTGGGCGGTTGAAGTTTGAAACGCTCGACGCAACGATTGTAAAGATCGAAACCGATTCAGATCTGACCGGTTGGGGCGAGGGTACCCCGTGGGGCCACACATATGTTCCAGCCCACGGTCCGGGTATTCGCGCCGGAATTCAGACGATGGCACCGTTCATTCTGGGCCTTGATCCGCGTCGGGTGCTGGATGTCGAACGGGCGATGGATATCGCTCTGCCAGGCCACCTCTATGCCAAAAGCCCCATTGATATGGCTTGCTGGGATATTGCGGGTCAGGCCGCCGGTCTGCCAATTGCCGATCTGATGGGCGGCGGGTCTCGCACGCCGCGCCCGATTGCCTCGTCGGTAGGTGCGAAGACCGTCGAAGAAACGCGCGAAGTGATGGAGCGCTATCGCAGCCGCGGCTACGTTGCGCATTCGGTTAAAATCGGTGGGGATGTAGAACGCGACATTGCGCGCGTCCGCGATGTCGAAAGCATCCGACGCCCCGGCGAGATCGTCCTTTATGACGTCAACCGCGGCTGGACCCGGCAGCAGGCCCTGCGGGTGATGAGCGCCTGTGAGGACCTGAACGTGATGTTTGAACAGCCCTGCGAGTCGCTGGACGATATCGCCGCGATCTCGGGCCGCCATGCCTCACCCGTTTCGGTGGATGAAAGTCTTGTGACCCTGCAAGACGCCGCCCGCATTGCCCGCGAAGGGTTGGCTGAGGTGTTCGGAATAAAGCTGAACCGTGTCGGTGGCCTGACCAAGGCGGCACGGATGCGGGACATCGCGTTGGCGCATGGAATCGACATGTTCGTGATGGCCACCGGTGGTTCGGTTCTGGCCGATACTGAGGCGCTGCATCTGGCGGCCACCATTCCGGACGATAATTGTCACGCGGTCTGGGCGTGCCAGGATATGATCACCGTCGATGTCGCTGGTGGGCGAGGCCCCCGCAATATCGACGGCCACCTGCATTTGCCGAAAACGCCGGGACTTGGTGTGCACCCTGACGAAGTTGCGTTGGGCGATCCCGTCGGAGTTTATCATTGAGGATCATCAGAATAACGCTCTGGGCCGTCGATCTGACGAGTCATGAGATCTATCACATGGCTGAGGGTAAGACCTGCGCGACCGTGACCTCTCATATCCTGTGCCTTGAGACAGATACAGGCTTGAGGGGTTGGGGCGAGGTCTGCCCGATCCCGCATTACCTGCCAGCGTTTGCAGGCGGAGTGCCGGGCGCAGTGACAGAGATGGGCCGCGAGATTCTGGGCATGTCCCCTTTCGGGGTAGATGCGCCGATGAGAAAGCTGGACGGGTTCCTGCAGGGGCATCTCTATGCCAAGTCTCTCGTCGACATCGCGCTTTGGGATTTGTTCGGGCAAGCGACGGGTCAACCGGTCTATGCGCTGCTGGGTGGGCGGACGCGGAAGGACATGCCGCTTTATCACTCGATCACCTGCGTCGCGCCGGATGATATGGCGCGGATCGCCAAGACGGCTTACCAGACCGGCATTCGCCAGTTTCAGGTCAAGCTAGGGGTCGAAGGCGACTGGCAGGCCGACGCCGAGCGTTTGACCAAAGTGCGTGAGGCCGTGGGACCGGGGCCTCTGGTTTATGGCGACTGGAACTGCGGTGCTTCACGCTTGCAAGCTACGCGAACGGGCAGGGCGGTGGCCCACTTGGATGTGATGCTGGAACAGCCCTGCAAAACACTTGAGGACTGTGCGGCGGTTCGACAGGCCACTGGCTTACCTATGAAGATCGACGAGAATGCCCATGATCTGGCATCACTACGGCGCGCGCATGAGTTGGGCTGCATGGATGCTGTTGCGCTCAAGCTTTCGAAGTTCGGCGGGTTGTCGGCCATGCGCCGGGCGCGTGATCTGACCGTGCATTTCGGGGCTGAGATTTGTGCCGAATGTACCTGGGGCTCGGATTTAGTCACCGCAGCGTCGCTGCATTTTGCGGCCTCGACCCCGCACGGGTCACTGATGAATACATGTGACCTGTCATCTTATGTGGCGCCTCGCATTTGCCCCGACGCACCAAACCGTGAAAACGGCCGGATTGCCCCGCCCGACGGGCCGGGGTTAGGTGTTGTGCCAGACCCAGAGGTTCTTGGTCCGCCAATTTTGGAGATCGTTTGAGATGCTGAAAATCAACACCCAATCCGAATGGATCGCTCGCGCGAATGAGGTACTGCCCGCCGGTGGGTTTGGTAATTTCGATCCCGGTATCATCATCGCGCGCGGTGAGGGCAGCCATGTCTGGGATGAGGATGGCAACGAATATGTGGACTACCTGATCGGTTCGGGCCCGATGTTGCTAGGCCATGGTCACCCCGAAGTCATAGAAGCCGTGCTGGAACAGCTGCCCAAGGGTATGACTTTCTTTGCCAACAACGCCCGGGGCATCGAACTGGCCGAGGCCATCGTTGACGCGGTGCCGTGTTGCGAGCAGGTCCGCTTTGTCGCTGCGGGGGGGGAGGCTGATATGTACGCCATTCGTCTGGCCCGTGCCTATACTGGCCGTAGCAAGATCCTGAAATTCGAAGGCGGTTATCACGGGATGAGCGCCGAGGCACAGATGAGTCTGGCCCCCAGCCGCCACGTCAACTTCCCCCAAGCTGTCCCGGACAGCGCGGGCATTCCGGACAGCGTGGCCGAGCAGATGCTGATCGCGCCCTTCAATGATCTTGATGCGGTGGCCAATCTACTGGCCGAGCATGATGACGTTGCCGCGATCATGGTTGAGCCGTTGCAACGAATTGTCCCTCCGGCACCCGGATACCTTCAGGGGTTGCGCGATCTTTGCGACAAGCACAATGTTCTGCTGATTTTCGATGAAATCGTCACCGGATTCCGTTTGGCATATGGCGGTGCGCAAGAGAAATATGGCGTGACGCCCGACATCTGCACCTTGGGCAAAATCATCGGCGGCGGCTTCCCTTTGGCCGCGCTGGGCGCAAGCGCTGAGATCATGCAGCATTTCGACAAAGCGAAAGTTGGCGAGGAAGGCTGGCTGATGCAGTTGGGCACGCTGTCGGGTAACCCCGTCGCTTCGGCTGCCGGGTTGAAGACAATGGAGGTTTTGCGGCGCGACGGCATGTATGACCATCTGCGTGAAATCGGCGCCGAGCTTCAGCAGATGCAGATGGATGCTCTGACCGGGGCTGGCATTCCGCATCAGATCTGCGGGGACGAAACCCTATTCGACATCTATTTCACCGATACGGACTGTCGTGATTACCGCAGCGCCAAACATGACGACCCCCGACGAAACGCTGTCTACAACGATTCGCTGCGCGCACACGGGATTTTCAAAGCCCCCGGCAAACTCTATCCGTCTCTGGCTGTGACCCAAGCAGATCTGGATCAGACGCGGATGGCCGTTGAGAAAGCGGTTCAGGCGATCAGCGCAGCCTGAGGGTCAAAAAGGTCATAAAATTAAGCGGGCCGCTGTCATTTCTGACAGCGGCCCTAACTGGTTGGATTTCAGGGTCTGGTCTCGCCCCCTCGAATACCACTTAAAAGAGAACGGACTAAAAAAACTTTCGACTATTTCGAGACCGACCCGACTTCACAACCGGTATGAATACTTTATGCACCATCGACGGTGCTGTCTCAGTGAAGTAGTTCACTTTTCATAAACTTTTTTATTTTTTCCAATCAAAAAAGCCTGGGCCTGCCTGTTTCAGCAGGGATTCTGCCATGGCGCGACCTATTTCCGGGCCATCTGCGACCGACCCAGTGGTGTCCTCGTATATGGATTCGGACCCGTCGGGGCGCAAAACCTCACCGCGCAGGCGTAGTTGATCACCTTTTATTTCTGCCAAACCCGCGATCGGCGTTTCGCAAGAGCCGTCCAAAGCGGCCAGCAACGCGCGTTCTGCTGCCAATCGCTGCGCGGTCTCAGCATGGTGGACGGCCTCGAGCATTTCGGTCGCACGGGAATCATCGCCACGGCGTTCGATGCCGATCGTGCCTTGGGCGATGGCGGGCAGCATATCTTCGACGGCGATGGCGGTTGCGGGAACCTCCTCCATATTTAGACGCCGGATGCCGGCCATGGCCAGAAACGTGCAATCGGCCACACCATCTGCCAGCTTCTTGAGGCGCGTTTGAACATTGCCCCGAAACTCGACCACGTTCAGGTCCGGGCGACGGTTCAACAATTGTGCCCGCCGCCGCAGCGATGAGGTGCCCACAACTGCACCCTGCGCGAGGTCACGGATCGAGCTCAGGCTGGGTGAGATAAAGGCGTCGCGCACATCTTCGCGCGGCAGAAACGTGTCCAGGACCAGACCTTTTGGCTGTTCAACCGGCATGTCCTTGGTTGAATGCACCGCGATGTCGATATCTCCGCGCAGCATCGCCTCTTCGATTTCCTTGGTGAACAGGCCCTTGTTGCCAATCTCTTTCAGCGGGCGGTCCGCATCAATCATGGCGCGGTTGTCACCGGTGGTCTTGATCACCACAATCTCAAACGCGCCTTCGGGCAGATCAAAGGCTTTGCCCAGTCGCTCACGGGTTTCATAAGCTTGCGCCAGCGCCAGCGGTGAGCCACGAGTGCCGATTTTGAGCGGTGATGCGGGGGTTGGCAGGGTCAGTGTCATGTGCACAGCTTTAGTCGCGTCACATTGCCCTGACAATGGGGGCAGACCTTGACAAATTGACGCCGAAGGCAGACCCGTTTGCCGCAAACCAGACGAGTGGGGACAAAGATGGCCGAGACAAAGAAACTGCTGCGGGCGCTGGCTGGCGAAGTACAGGACGTGCCACCGATCTGGATGATGCGCCAAGCCGGGCGGTATCTGCCAGAGTATCGCGCGACACGCGCGCAGGCCGGAGATTTCCTGTCCTTGTGCTACAACCCCGAGCTGGCCGCCGAGGTCACCTTGCAGCCAATCCGCCGTTATGGCTTCGACGCGGCGATCCTGTTCGCCGACATCCTGCTGGTGCCACAAGCGCTGGGCGCGGACCTGTGGTTTGTCACAGGTGAGGGGCCGCGGTTGTCGACGATCACTCAGCAATCCGATTTTGATGCGCTGAAACCGGTATCGGATATCCATGAAACCCTGTCGCCGGTGTACGAAACTGTCCGAATCCTTTCGCGAGAATTGCCATCCGAAACCACCCTTATCGGGTTCGCAGGCGCGCCATGGACGGTTGCGACCTACATGATCGCCGGTCGCGGCACGCCGGATCAGGGACCGGCTCATGCGCTGCGCGAGGAAAACACCGCCCTGTTCGAAGCGCTACTAGAGCGGATCACGCTGGCCACCATCGAATATCTCTCGGCCCAAATCGAGGCCGGTGCCGAGGTGGTGAAGATTTTCGACAGCTGGGCCGGGTCGCTGAAGGGCGATGCCTTTCAGAAATATGCGGTCGAGCCTTGCCATGTGATCACGCAGGCCATCAAGCAGCGCCATCCGGGCATCCCGGTGATCGGTTTCCCGCGCGAGGCAGGTGATGGTTACATAGGTTTTGCCAAAACCACCGGTGTAGATTGCGTTGCGCTGGACAACTCCGTGTCGCCGGATTGGGCGGTCGAGCATGTGCAGGTGGATGGTTGCGTTCAGGGCAATCTGGCCTCGTCACACATGGTGACCGGCGGACAGGCTCTGGTGGATGAGACGCGTCAGATTGTCGAGGCGTTCTCGAAAGGACCGCATATCTTTAATCTGGGCCACGGGATCACACCCGATGCCGATCCCGATAATGTTCAGCTGATGATCGACACGGTGCGGTCGTGGCGGGACGCGTAGAGGGGCCAGCCCTTCTTGGCCTTTGGCCAATTCACCCCGGGATATATTTAGCCAGGTGAAGGGTCGGGAGGCGCATTGGTGGACAGCTGATCCAGAATGTCCTGCCTGTGTTCGCCTCGGCGGGGGCTGGGATTGGGGTGCCATGTCTTGGTCGAAAAGCGGGGCGCGGCCGCAGCCTGCAGCGCGCCGTCATGGTCGATCCAGGTTTGGCGCGCGGCGTTCATGGCATGGGCCTGCGCCTCGACCGGGTCGAGTACGGGCGCGACGCAGGCGTCGGAACCCTGGAACATACCGGCCCAGTGGGCGCGGGTTTTGCTGGCGAATAAGTCGGTGAGCCGTTGCGTGAGTTTGGGCCAAAGTGCCGGAACATATTGGTCTTTGAATTCGGGATCGTCGGTGAGTCCCAGTTTTTGCAAGAATTCGACGTAGAACTTGGGCTCAAGACACTGGACGGACATGAAGCCCCCGTCCAGGCACGCGTAAGTGCGGCTCCAATGCGGGCCATCCAGCAGGCTTTGACCGCGCGCTTCTGACAGGTTTCCGGTTTGGCGCATACTCATCAACAAGTTCATCATGTGGGCCGATCCGTCATAAATGGCGGCATCAACCACGGTACCCTGTCCGGTCCGCTGCGCGTTGAGAAGCCCGGCAAGAATACCGGCAACTAAATACATGGCACCGCCGCCAATATCCCCGACCAGGGTCGCCGGGGTCTGCGGGGGCTGGCCCGCTGCTGATGCATACCACAATGCCCCGGACAATGAGATGTAGTTCAGATCGTGTCCGGCCGTTTCGGACAACGGGCTGTTCTGACCCCATCCGGTCATGCGACCATAGACCAGTTTGGGGTTCGACGCGTTGAACGTGTCGGGACCCAGTCCCAGTTTTTCCATCACGCCGGGGCGGAACCCTTCGATTAGCGCATCGGCCGAGGCGATCAGACGCCTTGCGATGTCCAGATCGGCGGCATCCTTCAGATTCAAGTCAATCGAGCGTTTGCCGCGGTCCAGGACGGATTGCTCGGGCATACCCGGTACGACAGGCTGGCCTTTGCGGTGGATCGTGATGACGTCCGCCCCCAGATCGGCCAGCAGCATGGCGGCGAACGGACCTGGCCCCAAACCTTCAATTTCAATGATCCGTATTCCGCTGAGCATGAGCCCTCTCCTTTCTGCGCAGGTTTTCGGGGATACCCGGGGATTGCAAGCCCGGATTCTGTTGGCTTGCCAGATGGTCACGCGATCCTTAGCGTTCCAAACGGGATGGAGAGCGAGGCTCGGATGCGGTTGTGGTTCCTTTTTGGTGGCGCCGTTGCGCTGGCGGTGTTGGTAGGCGTGTTTTCGCGCCTGCATCCCCCTGGCAGTATGATGTTGGCGGCGGGTCCAGAAGGCGGCGCTTATGAAACGGTTGCGCGGGACTACGCCGAAATTCTGGCGCGCGATGATATTCAACTAGAAATACTGGATACCGCTGGTTCGGTCGAAAATGCTGAACTGCTTAGCGCGGGCGATGTCGACGCTGCATTTCTACAAGGCGGTATCCGGGTTGATCCAAAAAAGGCTGAGGCCGTCGGGGCAGCGTTTTTTGAACCCATCATCTTTTTGGTCAACGAAGGCGCAACTATCCCCAAAAACCCCGCCTTGTGGACCGGTTTGAGGATCAACAGCGGCGCACCAGGCTCAGGTACGGCTGCGGCTTTTCGGGATTTCGAAAAGGCGGTCGGCTTGAATGAGGGGGACAATACACATTTCTCAATCCCCTATGCAAAAGCCGCGGCCGCTTTGTTGGACGGAGATTTGGATATCGCCGTCTATGTTGCGCCCATCGAAGCTCCCTATCTGAAGGCCGCATATGCAGAGCCGGGGCTTCGCGTGCTGGCGCTGGATCATGTTCAGGCGATCTCGCGGCGGTTGGAATACGCGACGGTGGTGACAGTTCCGGCGGGAGGAATGTCGTTGGACCCAGTTCTTCCGCCGCGACCGGTAGAGTTGATAGCGATCGAAGCCCGTCTGGTCGTGCGACCGGATTTGCACCCTGCGCTGATCAACCGTCTGACGATGGCGGCGATTGAATTGCACAGTGCCCGCGGAATTATCGCCGATCCGGGGGCATTCCCCAACCTCGAAGGTGCAGGGATGACGATCAACAATACGGCTCGGCAGCTAATTGTTGATGGTCCTTCGACATGGCATAATTGGCTGCCCTATTGGATCGCGGCACAGATTAACCGGGTTCTTTTGCTGTTGCTGCCGTTCTTTTTCATTGTCGTGCCTCTGATCCGGCTTGTGCCTATGGCCTATGCCTACGCGATGCGGTGGCGGGTTTGGCAGCACTACCCCGAAATCCGGGAAATTGAGGAGGAACTGGCCAACAATCCCGGTGTCAACGAGCTGCGCGAGATGCAGGCGCATCTGAACGCCCTAGATGAACGCCTCGCAACGTTGCGGCTGCCCGCGGCCTATCGGCAAGGACTGTACGATGCGCGGTTGCATGTCGAACTTGTACAAAAACGGGTGGCCGAATTGCAGCAGCATAGTCAGACCTGACCAAGCCGCGCGCCCACAAAAAAGCGCAGAACAATGTGCGGAATTGACCTGTTCTGTGACGGGCCATCGGGGTAGTGTCCCCGCCAGAACAGGGAATGTGCATGACAACTATTCTGTCCATTAGGGATTTGCGTAAGTCCTATGCCGACGGATTCGAGGCGCTCAAAGGAGTGTCCTTGGATATCGAGCAGGGCGAAATTCTGGCGTTGCTGGGCCCAAACGGGGCTGGCAAGACAACGCTGATTTCCACCGTGTGTGGCATTACCACGCCGACTTCGGGCACCGTTACCGTAGGTGGGCATGACATCCAGACCGAATTTCGTGCCGCGCGTCGGATGATCGGGTTGGTGCCGCAAGAAATCGCACTTGAGCCGTTTGAGAAAGTTTGGAACACGGTCCGGTTTTCTCGCGGTCTGTTCGGATATGGCAGCGACAATGCCCGGATCGAAGAGATCCTGCGCAAGCTGTCTCTGTGGGACAAGCGTAAAAACGCGATCAAGGAACTGTCCGGTGGCATGAAGCGCCGCGTGCTGATTGCCAAGGCTCTGGCGCACGAGCCGCGCGTTCTGTTCCTGGATGAGCCGACCGCCGGCGTGGATGTCGAACTGCGCAAGGACATGTGGGAGATCGTGGCCGAGCTGAAACAGGCCGGGGTCACCATCATCCTGACCACGCATTACATCGAAGAGGCCGAGGCTATCGCCGACAGGGTAGGTGTCATTGACAAGGGTGAGCTGCGGCTGGTGCAGGACAAGAACACCCTGATGGCCCAGATGGGCAAGAAACAGATCGAGGTTATGCTGGCCGATCCTATCCAGGCCATTCCCGACAGTCTGGCTGTTCATAACCTGACGTTGAACGGCAATGGCGACGCGCTGGTCTATACCTATGACACCCACGCGGACCGCACTGGGATCACTACCTTGCTGAACGATGTGGCACAGGCAGGGCTTGTTCTGCGCGACGTGCAGACCCGGCAGTCGAGCCTGGAAGAGATTTTCGTGAACCTGGTATCCGGAGAACCTGCATGAACTGGTCTGCCATCGCTGCAATCTACCGGTTCGAAATGGCCCGGTTCTTCCGCACTCTGGCACAGAGCTTTCTGTCGCCGGTCCTGTCGACCTCATTGTATTTTGTGGTCTTCGGCACTGCGATCGGCAGCCGCATCCAAGAGGTCGAGGGTGTATCTTATGGCGCGTTCATCGTGCCGGGGCTTATCATGTTGTCCGTTGTGATGCTGGCAATCTCGAACGCTTCATTTGGGATCTACTTCCCGAAATTCCTTGGTACGATCTACGAACTGTTATCGGCGCCAGTGAATTTCATAGAGATCGTAATAGGTTACGTCGGGGCTGCCGCCACCAAGTCGCTATTTGTCGGGCTGGTAATCCTTGTGACAGCCACATTCTTCGTGGACATACGCATCGAACATCCCTTTGCGATGGCAGCGTTCCTGACCCTGTCCTGCCTCAGTTTTTCGCTGTTGGGCTTTATCGTTGGGATATGGGCCAGCAACTTTGAACAGATATCTTTGGTGCCCCAACTGGTTGTCACGCCACTGATCTTTCTAGGCGGCACGTTCTATTCAATCTCGATGCTGCCACCGGTGTGGCAGACGATCACCCTGTTCAACCCGGTTGTTTACCTGATTTCCGGGTTCCGCTGGTCGTTTTACGGGTTGGCCGATGTCCCGATCGGATTCAGCCTGTTGGCGATTCTGGTCTTCACGGGGACTTGTCTGGCTGTGATCGGCTGGATCTTCAAAACCGGTTGGCGCATTCGCAGCTAGGGCGTTGCATTTTTGCCCGCCATGTGTGTGAATTTGGTTCACGTCACGTCTAAGGCCCGAACGGTCCCTTGTTTAGGGCCCGGCTGCACTCTACATCGGCACCCATGAAGCTCAGCCTGCCATTTGTCAAAAAGCAGCCCCTCGTGGCCGTGGTTCGCCTGTCCGGCGCCATCGGAATGGCGGGGCGTGGATCGTTGAACGACACCGCGCTGGCCCCCGTTCTGGAAAAGGCGTTTCGCAAAGGTAAACCTGCGGCCGTGGCGCTTGAGATCAACTCGCCCGGTGGATCGCCGGTACAAAGCTCTCTGATCGGGTCGCGAATCCGGCGGCTGTCGGAAGAGCTTGAGATCCCCGTTATCGCCTTTGTCGAAGACGTTGCAGCGTCTGGCGGCTACTGGCTGGCCGCTGCCGCCGACGAAATCTGGGCGGACGACAGCTCGGTCCTGGGGTCGATCGGTGTGATTTCGGCTGGGTTTGGCGCGCATGTCCTTCTGGCGCGGCAAGGCATCGAGCGGCGCGTACATACGGCGGGTAAATCAAAATCAATGCTCGACCCATTTTCGCCGGAGAAAGAAGAAGATGTCGCGCGGCTGCAAGGCTTGCTGGGTGATATCCACGCGAACTTCATTGACCATGTCAAAGCCCGTCGCGGTGACAAGCTGGATCAAAGTGCGGATCTGTTCACGGGCGAGGTCTGGCTTGCCCGACGTGCGCAGGAACTGGGCCTGATTGACGGCGTCGCGCACCTGAGGCCGAAAATGCAGGAGCGGTTCGGCGACAAGGTGAAGTTCCGCCGCTATGGCCTGCGCAAACCGTTCTGGTCGCGGTTCGGGGCCACACTTGCCCAGGACGCCATAACCGGAATTGAGGAGCGGGCGGCTTACGCGCGCTTTGGTTTGTGACGTGATTGTCAAGATTGTCACCCTTTTCCTGATTGCCATGGGTGTCTTGGCGATGTTCGGCAAGCTGCGCTTTCCGGGGCAGAAGAAGTTGCAATCTGCAAGATGCCCGCGCTGTGGACGGTTCAGTATCGGTAAGGGGCCTTGCTCCTGCGAAAAAGGAGGCCGTACATGACGGCATGGCTGTTATCCGGCCTCGGCTTGCTGATCTTGCTGCTGGCAGGTGATGCTCTGGTCCGCGGTGCAGTGAACCTAAGCCTGCGCCTGGGTGTACCGGCCCTGATTGTCAGCCTGACCATTGTGGCCTTTGGCACCTCAGCCCCCGAGCTGTTGATCGCGATCAGTGCGATCAAGGAAAACGCGCCGGGGATTGCGCTGGGTAACGTGGTCGGTTCGAACACGGCAAACATCTTGCTGGTTCTGGGTCTGCCAGCCTTGCTTGCCACGCTGCACACCAGCGAATGCAACACCAGAAGAAACTATGTTTTCATGCTGTTGGCCACGGTGCTGTTCATCGGCCTGGCATTTTGCGGCGTGTTCAACATGGCCAGTGGTGCGATCTTGCTGGCGGCTTTGGGATTGGTCCTGCTTAACGCGTTCCGCGATGCGCGCGCGCATCGCAAAGCCTGCGGTGAAGCCTGTGCGGAAGAGGATGAGCTGGAAGGTCTGGAAGAGGCCGATCCGGACATGCCCTATTGGAAACTTTCGATCTATCTGGTCCTGGGCCTGATCGGCCTGCCGATGGGTGCGCATCTATTGGTCGACAACGCCACGATCATTGCCCGCACATATGGCGTCAGCGAAACGATTATTGGTCTGACTCTGATCGCGGTGGGGACATCCCTGCCGGAACTGGCCACGACCGTCATGGCGGCCTTGCGCAGACAGGCGGATGTCGCCTTGGGCAACGTGATCGGGTCGAACATGTTCAACCTTTTGGCCATCGTCGGTATCGCCACGTTGTTTGGACGTATCCCGGTGGACCCGGAATTCCTGCGTTTCGATCTGTGGGTCATGCTGGGCGCATCGCTTCTGTTGATCCCGTTCGTGTTCTTGAAGCAAGATATCACGCGCGGCTGGGGTCTGGTGTTGACGCTGCTGTATGCGGTCTACATCGTCTCGTTGCTGGCGTGACCTGAAGATAGGGGGAAATCGATGGCCCGAGCGTTGGTGACCGGTGCAGGTATTCGTCTTGGTCGGGCAATGGCCCTGTATCTGGCAAACCGGGGATATGACGTCGCAGTGCACTATGCGACGTCTGAACAACCTGCCGCCGAAACCGTAGCCGAGGTGCACGCGCTTGGGCGCAAGGCGGTCGCCTTGAACGCCGATCTGCTGGATGAGGCGCAGGTCCTGACCTTGCTGCCCCGTGCGGCAGAGGCGCTGGGCGGACCGATCACCTGTCTGGTGAACAACGCATCGATCTTTGAATACGACAACCTTCAATCCGCCACGCGGCAAAGCTGGGACCGGCATCTCGACAGCAACCTGCGTGCGCCATTCGTTCTGACGCAGGCCATGGCCGCGCAGGGGCTGAAGCCGGGCACGGACGAGGCGGGTGAGCCTGTTGCCACCGGGCTGATCGTGAACATGGTGGATATGCGGGTGCGCAAGCTCACGCCAGAGTTCATGACCTATACGATTGCCAAGATGGGTCTGTGGGCCTTGACGCGCACCTCGGCGCAGGCGCTTTCGCCAGCAATCCGGGTTAACGCGATCGGGCCTGGTCCAACGATGCAAGGTCATCGGCAAAGCCAAGAACACTTCAATGCGCAGCGCGCGAACACGGTGCTGGAGCGCGGGTCAAACCCATCCGATATCACCGCGGCATTGGGTTATTTCCTGGATGCGCATGCGGTCACAGGCCAACTATTGTGCGTCGACGGGGGGCAGCATCTGGGGTGGAAAACACCGGATGTTCTGGGGCTTGAATAAGTAAAACTGCTGCAAGTTTTGCACCGCTCTCGGTTCTGTTACCTTCGCGTTACAAAAATGTCTTTTTTTTCATACACTTGCCTTGTGAATGAAATTATATACAATGAAAACAATGAGTTAAATATTTGCTTATTTTTTGTGCAAATCAAGAATTCCTTAATGAATCAAGGGAAATTCGCCACGCTCAGAAACTTATCTTCACACTTATCCACAGAAACCGTGGATTTGTTTTCTCTTGATCTGGGGGCCACAAGATTGCAGCCATGGTCAGAGAATCATATCTCAGGCAAATGACAACAGACAGCGACTCGACCCCTGACACTCAATTGACCGGCTATGCCTGCATTTTGCGGTATGTGAAGACGCTGGACAGCTCACCCGGTGTGTATCGGATGTTGGATGCGGACAGCCGGGTGCTGTACGTCGGCAAGGCGCGCAACCTTAAAGCGCGGGTGTCGAACTATGCGCGGCCGGGACATTCGGGGCGGATTGAGCGGATGATCGCGGCGACAGCCTCGATGATGTTCCTGACAACGCGGACCGAGACCGAGGCGCTGCTGCTTGAGCAGAACCTGATCAAGCAGCTCAAGCCCAAGTACAACGTGCTGCTGCGGGACGATAAAAGTTTTCCCAATATTCTGGTCGCCAAGGACCATGCCTTTCCGCAGATCAAAAAACACCGTGGCGCGAAGAAAGAGAAGGGGACCTATTTTGGCCCCTTCGCCAGTGCTGGCGCGGTCAATCGAACGTTGAACCAGCTGCAAAAGGCGTTTCTGCTGCGCAACTGCTCGGATTCCATGTTTGACGGCCGCACGCGGCCCTGTCTGCTTTATCAGATCAAGCGGTGCTCGGGGCCATGCGTTGGCCTGATCTCGGAAGATGAATACGGCGAAAGCGTCAAAGATGCCGAGCGGTTCCTGTCGGGGCGGTCGACCAAAGTGCAAGAGGAGCTGGCCGAACAGATGATGGTCGCGTCCGAGGCGATGGAGTTCGAACGCGCCGCCGGGCTACGAGATCGCATCCGGGCGCTGACGCAGGTGCAGACGTCCCAGGGTATCAATCCGCGCGGCGTGGCTGAGGCGGATGTGATTGGCCTTTATATGGACAGTGGGCAGGCTTGTGTTCAGGTGTTCTTTATCCGCGCCAATCAGAACTGGGGGAACAAGGATTTTTATCCTCGTGTCGGTGCGGATGTGTCCGCAGCAGAGGTGATGGAGGCGTTTCTTGGTCAGTTCTACGACAACAAGGAACCGCCCCGGCAACTGATCCTGTCGGATGCCGTTGAAAACGCCGATCTGATGCACGAGGCGCTGAGTGAGAAGGCGGGGCGCAAGGTCGAAATCCTAGTGCCTCAGCGCGGCGAGAAACAAGAACTGATTGCAGGGGCCTTGCGCAACGCGCGGGAATCCCTGGCCCGTCGGATGTCGGAAAGCGCCACGCAGGCCAAGCTGTTACGTGGCGTGGCCGAAGCGTTTGATCTGGACAGCCCGCCGAACCGGATTGAGGTTTACGATAACTCTCATATCCAGGGCACCAACGCCGTTGGTGGGATGATCGTGGCAGGCCCAGAAGGGTACATGAAAAACGCCTATCGAAAGTTCAACATTCGGGGTGATGACCTGACCCCCGGTGACGACTTTGGCATGATGAAAGAGGTTCTGACCCGCCGCTTTACTCGCCTGCAAAAAGAGGATCCGGATCGTGACAAGGGGATGTGGCCCGACCTGTTACTGATCGATGGCGGCGCGGGGCAGGTGAGTGCTGTGCGCGAGATCATGGTTGAACATGGGGTCGAAGATATTCCTATGGTGGGTGTTGCAAAGGGCGTTGATCGCGATCACGGCAAGGAAGAGTTCCATCGTACCGGCCAGCGCCCCTTTGCCTTAAAACGCAATGACCCGGTGCTGTATTTTATTCAGCGTCTGCGCGACGAGGCGCACCGGTTTGCAATCGGTACTCACCGTGCCAAACGGGCCAAAGCGGTCGGCGCGACGCCGTTGGACGAAATCCCCGGAGTTGGTGCTGCGCGCAAACGGGCATTGCTGGCGCATTTCGGCAGTGCCAAGGCTGTTAGCCGGGCCAATCTGGCGGATTTGAAAGCGGTCGAGGGGATCTCAGCCGGGTTGGCGCAGAAAGTTTATGATTTCTTCCACGACAAGGGCTAGACCTTGCGCCCGCGCCACAGGATGTAGAGGCCGGAGGCCACGATCAGACCACTACCGATCCACATTGTCTGGTCCAGATCCTCGCCGAAAAAGATCACGCCCAAGGCAACACCGAACAGCAGGCGGGAATAGCGGAAGGGCGTGACGGCGGACACCTCTCCGGTTCGCATGGCCTTCATCAGGGATGTGTATGCGATTGCGCCAAGGCCCACAGCTCCGGCGATATGCAGGCTTGTGAGCAACGGCACAGGCGCGATGGGGGCCTGTTCCCAAAAGCTGTAGGCAAACCCGGCGACAATCACGCTGACAAAGCCATAGAACCCTAAAACTTCGGTTCCAAGGCTGGCGGGTGCGACCCGACTGGCCAGATCGCGACCAGCAAATCCCAACATCCCCAGCACGGCCAACAGAGACAAGATGGTGAAACTGTCTCCGGTTGGTTGGATGATGATCACAACGCCGATCAGGCCAACGAGAATGGCACTCCACCGCCGCCAGCCAACAGTCTCTCCGAATAGAAGCGCGGCACAGGCGACGACCACAAGCGGGGTGGCCTGCAGGATAACAGTTGCTGATGACAAGGGCGTCAATGTGATGGCCAGTACGTAGAACAGCCGCCCAAGAATTTCGAAAACCGCGCGGATCTTCATTGCAGGCGACAGCACATCCGGTTGCAGCAGCTGCGTGCCACGTGCCATTGCGACACAGGCAAAGATGAGCGCGCCACCCAATCCGAACAGGACAAGTATTTGCCAGACGGGCAAGGCAACCGCCGCCGCTTTCAGCAGCGCGTCTTCCAGTGCGAAACATGCCATCGCGCCGATCATCCATGCGCTACCGATCAGGTTGGCGCGCGCGTCGGTCTCAATATTCGGGGTCATCGGTTCGTCTTTGCCATTGGGCTTGGTCGGCTGCACTCTGACGACAATCCGACCCGGGGCCAAGGCCAATAACCGGTGCCGCGCCGGACTGCGGCGCTTTGACCAAGCCTCTGTGATCGGTACAGTTTTTTTCCGCCCCGTCTTTCCTGTCCCCGGCCAGCGATGTAGGGTCTGCTTCATGAAGTGGAACCTGCCGAATATCCTGACCGTCCTGCGCCTGCTGGCCGCGCCCGGTCTGGCCGTAATGTTTCTGTATTTCACCAGACCCTATGCGGATTGGTTTGCGCTGATCCTGTTTCTGACCGCAGCCATTACCGACTGGTTTGATGGGTACTTGGCGCGCGCGTGGAAACAGGAAACCAAGATCGGCGCCATGTTGGACCCGATTGCGGACAAGGCGATGGTGGTGATCGCGCTGATGATCCTTGTGGGTTACTCCGCTGAGCACTGGACGCCCTGGCTAGTGCTGCCAGCGACGGTCATCCTGTTCCGCGAAGTTTTTGTCTCGGGCCTGCGGGAATATCTGGGCGATACGGCCGGAACGCTGAAGGTCACAAAGCTGGCGAAATGGAAAACGACCGCGCAGATGGTGGCGATTGCCATTCTGTTTTCGCAGGGGATTTTCGAGCACTATTTTGTGATGGCTACATTCGGCATGGATGCCGCAACGATGGATCAAGTTCTGACGGGTCAATTGGAAGACCTGAATCATATGCGCTGGCACCTTGAGGCGATGTTCTGGTCCGGTCGCATTGGGCTGTGGCTGTTGTGGATCGCGGCAGCGCTGACATTGATCACCGGCTATGACTACCTACGTAAAGCCATGCCCCATCTGAAGGAGAGCTAAGGGATGGACGTGCTGTATTTTGCATGGGTACGCGAACGGATCGGCCTGCCGAAAGAGCGGATCGAAACCGAGGCCGCAACCGTATCCGATCTGGTCGCCGAGCTGAGCGCGCGTGAAGACCGCTATGCTGCCGCATTTGCGGACCTGTCCGCATTGCGCGTGGCACTGGATCAGGAACTGTCCGATTTTGACGCATCGCTTTCTGGCGTGCGCGAAGTGGCTTTTTTCCCGCCGATGACCGGCGGCTAAATCCATGCGCATCGCGGTTCAGGAAGAAGAATTTGATCTTGGGGCCGAGGCCAATACCTTCGCCGCCGGAGACGATGCCAACGGCGCCATCGTGACATTTACCGGCGTGGTGCGCGATCTGGCATCCGGTGATCTGGATGTGATGGAGATCGAGCATTACCCCGGTATGACCGAACGGGCGCTAACCAAAATCGCCGAAGAGGCACAGCAGCGCTGGTCGTTGGGCGATGTGCTGGTGATCCACCGCCACGGGCGCCTTGCCCCGGGGGATCGGATCATGATGGTGGCCACTGCCGCGCGGCACCGCAAGGATGCGTTTGAGGCGGCAGAATACCTGATGGATTACCTGAAATCCCGCGCTCCCTTTTGGAAAAAGGAAATCACCACATCCGGCGCGGAATGGGTCGCAGCCAAGGATGAGGATGAAGATGCGCTGACGCGGTGGTAGGTTCTGTGCCCGGCACCGGATTATCTGGTGCCGGGTCTATCATAGCGAGTTAGGTGCTTTGTTCGGTGTTACACTGCCGTGCCGCTTCGATGGCTTTTTTAGTACCATCCAGACTAACGGTGAATGCGAACTCTTTCTTCGGAAACACGGTCATTTCGTATTTGTTCATGACATCATCCACAAACTGGGCGTTGTTCGCAAGGATGTATCCGCCTGTATATCCGTCGGCGAGATGCTTAGTCTTCTTGTGCGCCTCAGCTTCGTAGACGTTGCCGTCGAGTGACAGGAAGATCTTTTCCTTCTTACCCTTCAGGCCAATGTCGTTCTTCGTGAACACACCAAGATAGCCCATCTCGTGGTCCTTGGTCAGACCCATCTGAACGACGTTCTGGTTTTCGTCCATACGCTCGATCAGGCAGGACCCGCGGGAGTCATCCACAAAGATAGTCCAACCGGATTCTTCGCCCCAGTTGGTGAAGGTATCGTTCTCTGACGGTATGACGTCACTTGAAGCCCAAGCGGCTACAGCAGAGAAGATGCTTAGAGTCGCAGCGGTTGTTAATGATGATTTGAAATTCATAGTACACTCCAATTTTCTGGATAGTGAACAGTGATGTGCATGTGTAAAAAATGCACCAATTCCTAATATTGAATTTGTTGTAAGAATTGAAGGCGATTGCCTCGGATCGGCTGATTTGTGCCGAAGGTGCAGTCGGCCCCAACCGGGGTCAGCTATTAAGCCCGGGGCTGGGATCAATCCGCGTTGTTGATACGCCCGCGTAGTTCTTCCGCCTCTTGCCGGGCGGCGCGCAGGCCGTCCATGGCGGCGGCCAATTCGGCCTCGGTCTGGGTCAGCTGGTTGGTCAGTTCGGCCTCGCGCTGCTGCAGATAGGTGATGGCCTGGTCGCGGGTTTCTTCTGCCTCATGCAGCTCCTGGCTCATGCGGTCCAGATCGGCGACGTCGCTTTGGCGGACGCGCGACAGGCGATGGGCCAGCCAGTTGGCGAACCATCCCATGCTAAAGGCGGCAAACAATATGACGGCGGTCGCGATAATGAATTCGATTCTGTTCAATTTACTGGTCCCCTGCGCCCGAGTCGGTTTCCGCATCCGTTTCCGCGGCTTCGGCCTCTGGCTCTGCGTCTTGTGACGTCTCTGTTTCGTCTTCCATCGCTTCCAACGCGGTTTGAGATTCAGCGGTGGATTCGGGCCGGATCAGGCGGAATTCGATGCGTCTGTTTTCTTCGCGCCCGGTTTCGGTGTCATTGTCGGCGATTGGCTGGGTTTCACCATAGCCCATGGCGGTAAAGCTGGCTGTGGGCACGCGCCGCGCACGCAGCTCATTTAAGATGGATTGTGCACGCGACTGGCTGAGCTGCTGGTTCATCTCTTCGCGACCCTGGCTGTCAGTGTGGCCCTGAATCTCCAGCCGGATGGGTCCGCATTCCCGCAGGATGTCGGCGATCTGATTGACCGTATCGCGCGACTCGGCGGCGACCGTGGCAGAACCTGGTTCAAAGGCGATTTTGGAACCCGCCTGAACCTCGGCGATGCGCTCTTCGCAAACATCCGGGTCGGGCAGCTTGTCTGCGGGCTCGGGTGGCTTTTGATAGGTGATCGACAGGCTGAAATCTTGTGCCTCGCCCAGTTTTTCCGACAAAAGCCCCGAAACATAGGCCCGGGTTTTGGGATCGTGGCTGATGCCGTTCAGAACCACTTCGTCCGGTGTCACGGTCAGCGCGCCATTGTGCAGTTGCGACAACGCCTCAAGCCCGCTGAGAACGCGAATGGGCCAATCAGCGGGCAGGTCAGAGGCCACGCGGGTTGCGGTATGGACGTGTTCATAACCAAAGGCTGCACGGGCATAGCTGTCGACCATGTCGCGCTGGGTTTCATCCCCTAGCCGGCCGCGCATTTGCACCAGGCCTTCGGGACTTCGTGTTGCTGAGAATTCGGGCGGGCCGGATTGGTTTTCCGTTTCGGGTTCCGGCAGAACCGCGTGCAGGGCAAAGACCTCGGGCAGTGCGTTTTCCAGTTCACCGATCACCTGATCAAACAGCGCGGCACCAGTGCCTTCGGCCGCGACCAGAGTGATATCTGCATCTGACAAAGTCACCGTACCCTGGCCGATTTCTGACAGCGCCCGAATGCTTAACACGGCGGCGTCGGGCCAGCGAGGCGAGGGTTCACCCAGACCGATGGTGCAGGAATAAGGCCCGGTCAGACCAGCATCCTGGGCGGCTGCGACGATCCGGTCCCGCGCCTTTTCATCCTGGGCCGAACAGGCGTCGAATTGCCCGCCATTTTCGTCGATCAGATAGCGCAGGGTGAAGGGTGTAATGACCGGGCGCGGCGCGGAAATGGACAGGCCAATGCGCAGGCTGGGCGGTGCCGCGCGCGTCAGCTCTTGCTCCAGCCGTTCTTTTTCCTGCTGGCTGTCGGCAATTGCTGTCACCTTTACAAGCCCGGGGCTGGCCGAGATTTTGGCCCGCGGCAGTCGGGTCAGCGCCTCAACAGCAAAAGCGATCGCATCGTCCCAGCCTTTGGGCTTTGGATAGTCGGCGGTTTCCAGCAAATCAGATATCGGCCCGTCATTCAGCGTGCGCAATCTTTTCGTCAGTGCGTCGCGGTCTTCGCTGGCCGGGATCAGGCCAATAACCGAGATACCGCTGTCATTGCGAAGAATTTCGGCTGAAAAGCGCGGGGAGGCCAACTGCGTCGAGGGCGCGACTTCCATTTCATCAATCACGCGCGAGGTGTCGACCTCGGTCCCCGCCGCCGTCAGAGCGTTGAATCGTGTGGCCTCATCCGTGGCGGTGCCGGTCAGAACCACCCGCAGCCCGTCTGACTGGACCTCGGCCCAGTTATGGCCTTTCAGGTCCAGCGCACGCCGAACGGCGAATTCCGAGGCTTCTTCGACCTTTGTAACGGCAAAGCTTGCCGCCAGCAGAGACAGCCCGACGGACGCAAGGAAGACAAAGGCAACGACGAAGAAATAAGGCAGACGCATGTGCGAACTATCGACTCCTCGGGTGAGTGTTCAGAACTCTTACAGAGGCCTAGGCCCGGGTGCAATCAGAGCAGCAAGGCGACGCAAAGGAAGATCAGCGGAATAAGGCCGGTGTCGCGGTTGGCGCGGAACAATTGCAGCAGTTTGGCGTTGTCCTCAATATCAAGCCCCCGCAATTGCCATGCCATGTGCCACCCCATCGCCCAAGGCCCGCCAAGGGCCACTACCAAGGCAATGATTGACGCCTGGGTCGTCGCGGCGTCGATGATTGCCAGTCCCATAAGCGCCACTGTGGCCATCAGGAAATACTTCAACCATCGCGCAGTGTCGGTGCCAAACAGCCGGGCGGTGGACTTGATCCCGATCAGTTCGTCATCTTCGGCGTCCTGGTGGGCATAGATCGTATCGTAGAACAGCGTCCATGCGATCCCGGCTAGGTACAGCGTGATTGCGGGTATACCCACGGTTCCCGTGTGGGCAGCCCAGGCCAGCAGGATGCCCCAGTTGAAGGCCAGCCCCAGAAACACCTGCGGCCACCAGGTGAATCGCTTGGCAAAGGGGTAGATCGTCACCGGCAACAGCGACAGTACGCCCATCGCAATTGCGGCCTGGCTGAATGTCAACAGAATCATCAGCGCCAGCAGGCATTGCAGTCCCATCCAGATCACGGCCTGGCGCACGCTGACCTGACCGGACGGGATTGGGCGGGACCGTGTGCGTTCGACCTGACCATCGAATTCGCGGTCGGTGATGTCATTCCATGTGCAACCCGCACCGCGCATCAGAAAGGCTCCGAAGGCGCAGCCGATGGCGATCCACAGATCCTCCCACCGCGGGGTGCCGTCGCTGAGGATGGCCAGTGCCAATCCCCACCAGCAGGGAATCAACAGCAACCACGTGCCGATGGGCCGGTCAGCGCGGCTCAGGCGCAGGTAGGGGCGGGTGAAAGCGGGCGCATATGTATCGACCCAGTTGCCGCTGACAGCGTCGGCAACCTGACCGTCTGGTGTTGGGGCATTGCCTTGCATATGTAAGGTCTCATGAGTGCAAAGATCAGACTGTATGTAGAGCACCCTCTGGGTCAGGGGCAATCGGTTCCTTTGACGCGCGAGCAGGCCCATTACCTGTTTGGCGTCATGCGCCTGTCCGTCGGTGGACAGGTCGCGCTGTTCAATGGGCAGGACGGAGAGTGGCTGGCCGAGGTAATAGAGGCAGGCAAGCGGGGCGGCGTCTTGTCCTGCGTTGAGCAATCCAAACCGCTGCAACTGCCTCCAGACCTGTGGTTCCTGTTCGCGCCGATCAAAAAGGCGCGCACTGACTTTATCGTTGAAAAGGCAGCGGAAATGGGTGCGGCGCGGATCATGCCGGTGCAGACGGAATTTACCAATTCGGAACGCATTCGTCAGGACCGCTTGCAGGCGCACGCCGTTGAGGCGACCGAGCAATGCGGTGGAACATTTGTGCCCGAGGTGGCTGATCTGCAGCGATTGGATCGCGTTTTGGAAAGCTGGCCCGAGGGGCGGCAACTGATGTTCTGCGATGAGGCCGAGGTAGGCTCGGCCCTGCGGTTGGCTGGCAATGAAACGGACCAACCCTGGGCTATTCTCATCGGCCCCGAAGGTGGGTTTTCGGAGCGTGAACGCGCGAGGCTGGCCGCGTTGCCTTATTCACATGTGGTCAGCCTTGGCCCGCGCATCCTGCGCGCCGATACGGCTGCCGTGGCGGCGCTGACCATGTGGCAGCAGGCGCTGGGAGACTGGGTGTGAACTGGCAAGAAGCGCAAGGCGCAGACGTTTCAAAGATCGACAGGTTCCTGTTCGAACACATCCAGACGTCCATGTTCCCTCTGGCGAACCTGCGGGATTTCGGCTTGCGCGGCTCAGACCCGCGCGCCGTGAACTTGTGGACATTGGGTGATGGTCCGCGCGCAGTTTTTGGGATCACAAATGAAGGTATGGTCCTGCCGCAATGCCCTAAGTGCTCGGACGAAAACCTGGGCCATGCGATTCGCCTGATCCGGGGGCGCAGGTTGTTCGGTCTGGCGGCTGAGGCCACTCAAGCACATCGGATCATGCAGCTTGCGGGATGGGAAGACCGGCCTGCAACCCTAAACAGTGACGAGCCGGGATTCTCGCTGGATCTGAATCGGCTTGTCATGCCGGACGCCACCGGCGCGAAACTGGTGCCGCTGGATGAACTGCACCGATCCTTAACAGTGGGATGGCGGCAAGACTATCTGATCGAAGCAATGGGCTTTGACCCCGAACGCGCGCAACCTCAGGCACAAAAAGATATCGCTGCCTATATCGAACGCGATTCTCATCGGGCCTTGTTGATGGATAACCAGCCGGTAGGAATGACCGGGTTCAACTCGCGTTTGCCAGAGGTTGTCCAGATTGGGGGCGTGTACACGCCGCCTGATCTTCGGGGGCATGGATACGCGCGACTAGCAGTGGCGCTGCATCTACGCGAGGCGCACAGCAACGGCGCAACCCGCGCTGTTCTGTTTGCCGCTAGCGATGCTGCCGCGCGTGCCTATATAGCAATTGGGTTCCGGCCAGCAGGCCACTATTCCCTGATTCTGTTCAAAAACCCCGAGGACACGGCATGAGTTTCATCCGACCCGAAGCCAAACTGGCCCTGTGGCGCTGGCGCGAAGTGCTGGTGGCAGGGGTCGTCTTGTTGGTCGGCCTCAGCTGGATCGGCGGACCCGGTGGATTGCTGGGTTGGCTGGGCTGGGTTCTGATCGCAGTCTCGGTGGCGCTGGCCGTTATTGGCATTCAGCGCGCCCGGTTCCGTTCCGGTGCAGGTGGCCCCGGTCTGGTGACAATCGATGAAGGTCAGATCACTTACCTAGGGCCGCTGACAGGCGGCATCGTTGCGACACGTGAAATCGAGCGCCTTGCGCTGGACCCGACATCGTCCCCGGCGCATTGGATTTTGGATCAACAGGGGCAGCCGACGCTTCACATTCCTGTGAATGCGGAAGGTGCCGAAGCGCTGTTCGATGTGTTCTCGGCCCTTCCGGGCTTGAAAACCGAACAAATGCTGTCGGAACTAAACGGTGGCGCGACGCATCCTGTGGTTATTTGGGAACGTACTCCTCTACGTCCGGCCCATTTGAGGCTGCATTGACACTGGCGCGGTTTAAGACCACGACTGACCAAACGACAGACACATCAGGATCGGAGCACGGTTCATGTCCATTCCCCAGTCCGGCGGCGGACCGATCGAACGCCATGAGCAACTGGCCGAATATCTGGAATCGGGCTGCAAGCCCAAACAGGATTGGCGCATCGGAACCGAACATGAGAAGTTCGGCTATTGCAAAGATACGCTGAAACCGCTGCCCTTTGAGGGTGAGCGTTCCATTCTTGCGGTGCTGCAGGGGCTGCGCGATCTGCACGGCTGGGCCCCGGTGGAAGAGGCCGGCAAGCTGATCGGGCTGGAAAAGGACGGCGCCAATGTCTCGCTGGAACCCGGTGGGCAGTTGGAATTGTCAGGCGCGCCGCTTGAGACCATTCATGAAACCTGTGACGAGGTGAACGCGCATCTGCGTGATGTGAAGGATATCGCGGACAAGATCGGTGTCGGCTTCATCGGCCTTGGGGCCGCCCCGATCTGGACCCACGAGGAAATGCCGCTGATGCCCAAGGGGCGTTACCGGCTGATGAATGACTACATGGAAAAGGTCGGCACCATGGGCCGGTCGATGATGCGCCGGACGTGTACGGTTCAGGTCAATATCGACTTTGGATCCGAGGCTGACATGGTGCAGAAACTGCGCGTCGCGCTGGCGTTGCAGCCGGTGGCAACCGCACTGTTTGCCAATTCGCCGTTCTTTGAGGGGAAACCCAACGGTCAGAAAAGCTGGCGCAGCTATATCTGGCGTCATCTGGATGATGCGCGCACCGGTATGCTGCCCTTTGTGTTCGAAGACGGGTTCGGGTTCGAGGCTTGGGTCGAGTACGCCTTGGATGTGCCGATGTATTTCGTCTATCGCGACGGCAAGTATATCGACGCGCTGGGCCAGTCCTTCCGTGACTTTCTGCAAGGCAAACTGCCTGCATTGCCGGGCGAAACGCCGACTTTGTCAGACTGGGCGGATCACCTGACCACAGCCTTCCCCGAGGCGCGGATCAAGAAGTTCATGGAGATGCGCGGGGCCGATGGTGGCCCATGGCGCCGCCTGTGTGCCTTGCCCGCATTCTGGGTGGGTCTGACCTATGATCAGGGTGCGTTGGATGCGGCCTGGGATCTGGTTAAAGGCTGGGACGCCGAAACGCGCGAAGAGCTGCGGGTTGCCGCGGCCCGGGACGGTTTGCAGGCGCAGGTCGGCGATATCAACATGCACGATCTGGCTGGTGAGGTGGTTTCGATCGCCCAAGCCGGCCTGAAATCCCGCGCCTTTCCCGGTGCAGGTGGGTTGGTACCGGATGAGACGCATTTCCTGAATGCGCTCAAGGACAGTATCGAAACCGGCAAGGTTCCGGCGGATGAATTGTTGGATCACTATAACGGCGACTGGAACGGCGATCTGACCCGGATTTATCCCGATTTCAGTTACTGACCGTCTTTTAGGTCTGTTGCCTTTAGGAGAGTATTTGCCAATTAACGCGATGTGACCTTGCCATGTGGCGGGGTCCTTCGAGTATGATTGGCGGGATATTCCCGAGCGTGATGGCGTCATGGCCCGTATCAGCGAACTGCATTATTCCAATGCCTACGCCGCCCAAAGCGGAGTGTCCGAGTTCCTAGAGGTTGCGCTGAGATCCGATGAGGATCCGGCCAATTTCACTGTGTCCTTCTATCAGGCGAATGGTCAGGTCGGGATCGAAATTCCGCTGGATCACCCGTCGGTTCAGGTCTCGACAGACCCTGACAATAACGAACAGGTCTTTGTGATTTCAGCGGATTTCTTTCCGATCCTGCTGACCGATCCCAATGGCGGCGGCTCTACCAACTATGAAGCCTATGCGCTGACCAATACGTCGACGAATGAGGTCATCGATTTCTACGATATCGGTGGCGGCACCACTGATATCGTCGCTCAAAATGGGTTAGCCGCCGGGGAAACTTCGGAAAATCTGCCGGTTCTTGTCGGGCCGAACCAAACCACAACGACCCTGCAATTCAATCAGCCCAACCCGGACACACTTGTGCATGCGCCGCTCTCACCCGGCGATTCAGGCGCGCCGTGTTTCGCGGCTGGCACGTTGGTCGACACGCCAGACGGCCCGCGCAGGGTTGAAACTCTGGGGCCGGGTGACCTGGTGCTAACGCAGGACGATGGTGCTTGCATCATTCGCTGGGCCGGTGGCTGCACTGTTTCAGGACGGGGTCGTTTTGCACCCGTTCGCATCCGTTCCGGCGCGTTGGGGGCGGAAAGGGACATTTACGTCTCGCCGCAACACCGCCTGCTGGTCTCAGGTTGGCAGGCGCAGCTGCTGTTCGGAGAAGATGAGGTCCTTGTCGCGGCCAAATCAATGGTCAATGACACGACCATCACATCCGCGCCTTGCGACCATGTTCACTATGTTCATCTGTTCTTTGACCAGCATCAACTGGTGTCGACCTCTGGCCTGATCTCGGAAAGCTTCTTTCCCGGGGCTCAGGGCCTGTCGAGTCTTGACCGCGAAGCCGCAGACGAGCTGTTCGCCCTGTTCCCCGAGCTTTTGGATCAGCCGCAAACTTATGGCCCGACCGTTCGCCCGGTCCGGTGCGGCCCACAAGTGGCAATGCTGCGGGCGATCTGATCCGCCCCTCTTGCTTTCGCAGACTGCTGTGATAGCAGAGCTTCAACAGCATTCAGGGAACTGTCATGGACGATCTTAAGGGAAAATATCTGGGTCAGATCGCCGATGCAGGCGACGAAAACGCGCTCGAAGCGATCCGTGTCGCGGCTGTCGGCAAAAAGGGCGAAGTCGCGCTGAAAATGCGCGAGCTGGGCAAGATGACGCCCGAGGAACGCCAGGTCGCTGGCCCCGCACTGAATGCCCTGAAGGATGAGATCAACTCGGCCCTGTCCGCCAAGAAAGCCGCTTTGGCCGATGCCGCGCTGGACGAACGCCTGCGCACCGAATGGCTGGACGTCACCCTGCCGACCCGCGCGCGCCGTCAGGGCTCGATCCACCCGGTCAGCCAAGCGACTGAGGAGCTGACCGCGATCTTTGCCGAACTGGGTTTCTCGGTGGCCGAAGGGCCGCGGATTGAGACCGACTGGCATAATTTCGACGCCCTGAACATCCCCGGCCACCACCCCGCGCGGGCCGAGATGGATACGTTTTATATGCACCGTGCCGAGGGCGATAATCGCCCGCCGCACGTGTTGCGCACTCATACGTCGCCGGTCCAGATCCGCTCGATGGAGAAACAGGGCGCGCCGATCCGCATCATTTGTCCGGGCGGCGTATACCGCGCCGACTATGACCAGACCCACACCCCGATGTTCCATCAGGTCGAAGGTCTGGCCATCGACAAGGACATCTCGATGGCGAACCTGAAATGGGTTCTGGAAGAGTTCGTGAAGGCGTTCTTCGAGGTCGACGATGTCGAACTGCGCTTCCGCGCTTCGCACTTCCCCTTCACCGAGCCGTCGGCTGAGGTCGATATCCGCTGTTCCTGGGATAACGGTCAGCTGAAGATCGGCGAGGGCGACGACTGGATGGAGATTCTGGGTTCCGGCATGGTCCACCCCAAGGTGATCGCCGCCGGTGGTATAGACCCGGACGTCTATCAGGGCTTTGCCTTTGGCATCGGCATCGACCGTCTGGCGATGCTGAAATACGGCATTCCTGACCTGCGCGCGTTCTTTGATTCCGACCTGCGCTGGCTGCGCCATTATGGGTTTGCGGCGCTGGATATGCCGAACCTGCATGGTGGTTTGAGCCGTTAGGGGGATCATTGGACGACTGGCTAACAGCGTATCGCGATTGGTGGAAACGTAGGGTTTCCAACTACCCGTTGCTTTGGCTGTTATGCTTGATTCTTGCGCTGTTTGTGTTGCCAACGCTCGCATCGTGGGTTTGGGAAAGCAACTCTGCCGCCGTCCTGATCGCATTTTTTGCGTCCGCGTTTCTGTTTCTGCCAGGCATTCTTATTGCTGGGCTTGAATTCGTGCGGATAGGAAGTTTCCTCCTGCGCGACAGATTCCAAAGAGAGAAAACCCACGACCTGATCAATAGACGGAACAGCGGTTTTTGGAAGTGGTGGTAGATAGTGTATCTACTAGGGCTTTATTTTTCGAAATTCTATGATTGGAGTTTCGCGCTCTCTTCCCGAAATAGTCGCTGGGTGGGAAATGTGATTCTCTTTGGATGGTTCGTTCTCTTTTGTGTGCTTGCGAGTTTTCTGCCAGGATGGTTGAGCGCTCTAATTTTATTTGCGTCTTCGCCATTTTCACTCCTTTTCATGATGGCAAATCAGAAGGTTTGGGAAAAACGAGATCAAGCGGCGCGAGACAGAGATGCACAGTTGTGGAAAACTAAGAAGCTAATTGATCGTTCAAAAAAATAGGCGCGGCTTGTCACAATCTCCCACGGGGTTGTGACGTGACAGCGGGCGCAGGCTCGCTAGGGTTCGGCAGATGATTTACCGACTGCTCTTCCTCTTTCTGCTGATCGCCACCCACGCCGCTGCCGTGGATACCTGCCACGGTGATACCGCCTGTCAGGTCGGCGACCGTTCCTATCATGTGCTGGAGCCCGACGGCTGGGATGGCGAAACGCCTTTGCCGGTGTTGCTGCATTTTCACGGCTGGGCGCGGCAGGGAACGGTGGTGGTGAACCACGAACGCATCGCCGGGGCCACGAAACTGCGCGGCGTGTTGTTGGTGGCCCCGAACGGGTTGGGCAAAAGCTGGGATTTCTGGACCTCGGACACGCGCGATGTCCCCTTTGCCGACCGGGTGCTTGAGGATGTGGCCAAACGCTATCCAATTGACCCGGACCGCATCTATGTATCGGGCTATTCCTTTGGTGGTGCGATGGCGTGGCGCTATGTGTGCCAGTCAGGCAATGACACGGCTGCCTTGCTGGCGGTCGCGGGGTCGATCCGTCAGACCGAGCACTGCCCGCAAGCCCCGGCCGAGGTGCGCCATGTGCACGGGACCAGCGACACCGTAATGGATTTCCCCTTTGGGCCGGGCGGGGACACGACTTATCCAGTGGCGCTGTGGCGGCAGAAATTCGGGTGTGAAACAGCGACGCCGCGCGGGGATTGGAGTGTTGTGCCGATCCTGACACTCAGCCGGGTGGAATGGACCGATTGTGCGCAGGGGCAGGTATCACTGGATACGCATCCCGGCGGGCATTTCATCCCGCATGGCTGGATTGGGCGGCAGTTGGATGAACTGTTGGGGCGTGAACCGACATACCCCTGATCATTTGACTTGGACGGGTATTTCCAGCCTGGTTGCCCGGAATGATCCGAAAATGGAACTGCCCGATGCGAACCTTGCTGCTAAGCGCCCTGATCCTTGCAACCACACCTGTTCTGGCGCGCGATACGTATCCGCCGGTTGAGGTTCTGTTGCAGACCGGTAAGTCCGTGATTGGTGAACCGCTGGAATACCCCGAAGGCAAGGCGAAGATAACCATGGCCATCGTTACCATGCAGCCCGGCCAAAAAACCGGCTGGCACCGGCATGAGGCCCCATTGGCGGCTTACATGCTAGAGGGTGAAATCACCGTGGATTACGGGGATGCCGGGACCAAAACCTACAAAACCGGTGATGCGCTGGTTGAGGCATTCCGCTCCCCTCATGCAGGGGTGAATTCAGGTGAAGATATCGCACGGATCCTAGCCGTGTTTGCCGGTGCAGAGGGCGTTTCCAACACGGTCGCGGAAGAGTAGGCGCCCAAGCCCCCCGCACCCTCTTTCCCCTGTCCGCAATATCCGTTAAACGCGGTCTGACCCTAGATTTACTGGCGGATACCGACCGATGAAATTCACTCTTTCCTGGCTGAAAGACCACCTCGACACCGATGCGTCGGTGGATGAGATTGCAGAGACGCTGACCGATCTTGGACTGGAAGTCGAAGAGATCGTGAACCCGGCGGACCGTCTGGCAGGCTTTACGCTGGGCTATGTGAAACACGCGGAAAAGCACCCGGATGCGGATAAGCTGCGCGTTTGCACGGTCGCGACTGACGAAGGCGATCTGCAGATCATCTGCGGCGCGCCCAACGCACGCGAAGGTATCACGGTCGTGGTCTGTAAGCCGGGCATGTATATCCCCGGTCTGGATCTGACGATCAGCGTGGGCAAGATCCGCGGCGTCGAAAGCTTTGGCATGATGGCCTCGGAGCGGGAGCTGGAGCTGTCAGAAGAACATGACGGCATCATCGAGCTGCCCTCGGGCGAAGTCGGTGACAAATTCGTCGACTGGCTGGCCGAGAACGAGCCGGCGAAAGTTGATACGATGATCGAGATCGCGATCACGCCGAACCGCCCCGACGCGCTGGGCGTGGCCGGGATCGCTCGCGATTTGGCTGCACGTGGCGTCGGTACGCTGAAAGAACGCGGCTATACACCGGTGCCGGGTGAGTTCGAAAGCCAGATCAACGTAACGATCGACGAGGATACGCTGGACGGTGCGCCGCATTTCACCGGCCGCTTGATCAAAGGGGTCAAGAATGGCCCCAGCCCGCAATGGCTGCAGGATCAGTTGAAGGCAATCGGCCTGCGTCCGATCTCGGCATTGGTGGATATCACCAACTATATGACGTTCGACCAGAACCGCCCGCTGCACGTTTTCGATGCGGACAAGGTGCAGGGCAACCTGCGCGTTCACCGTGCCAAAGGCGTTGAAAAGCTGGTTGCCCTGGACGAGAAAGAATACACTCTGCAGCCCGGTATGATGGTGATTTCGGACGATAAGGGCCCGGAGTCGATTGCCGGGATCATGGGCGGTGAGGAAACCGGCTGTACCGAGGACACCGTGAATGTGTTCCTTGAAAGCGCGTTTTGGAATCATGTGCAGATCGCGTTGACCGGCCGTGCGCTCAAGATCAACTCGGACGCGCGTTATCGGTTCGAACGTGGCGTGGACCCTGAATACACGCTGGAAGGGTTAGAACATGCGACGCAGATGATCCTGGATATCTGCGGTGGCGAAGCCTCGAAAGTGGTCGAAGCTGGCAAGGCACCGGATCACTCGCGCGCCTACAAGCTGGATGCTGAACGTGTGCAGTCGTTGGTGGGCATGGACATTCCGGAAAGCGAGCAACGCCAGACCCTAACCCGCCTAGGTTTCCGTCTGGAAGGCGAGATGGCGCATGTCCCCAGCTGGCGCCCCGATATCATGGGCGAAGCTGATTTGGTGGAAGAGGTCGCGCGTATCGCATCCCTGACCAAACTGCAGGGCAAGCCGCTGCCGCGTGTGACGGATGGTATTCCCAAGGCGGTGATGACCCCGACGCAGCGGCGGCAGTCGATGGCGCGTCGCACTTGTGCGGCGCTGGGGTACAATGAATGCGTCAGCTATACGTTCATCGATCAGGCTTCGGCTGCCTTGTTCGGTGGCGGGGATGAAGCGACGCAGTTGGAAAATCCGATCTCGTCCGAGATGAGCCATATGCGCCCGGATCTGCTGCCCGGTCTGCTGCAGGCCGCCGCCCGTAATCAGGCGCGAGGGTATGCAGATGTCGCGCTGTTCGAGGTTGGCCCGGTTTTCCATGACGGCGAACCTGGCGATCAGAAAACCCAGATTACCGGGCTGCTTGTCGGTCGCAACGGCCCCAAGGACGTGCACGGTGCCTCGCGCCCAGTTGACGTGTTCGATGCCAAAGCAGATGCCGAGGCCGTGCTGACGGCCATTGGTGCACCCGCCAAGGTGCAGGTCCTGCGCGACGGTGACGCCTGGTGGCATCCGGGACGTCACGGCAAAATTTGTCTGGGTCCCAAAAAGGTGTTGGGTGTCTTTGGCGAACTGCATCCACGGGTGTTGCAGGCGATGGACATCAAAGGCCCGGCGATGGCCTTCACCATCTGGCCAGAAGAGGTGCCTCTGCCGCGTAAATCCGGCGCTACCCGCGCCGCGCTTGAACTGCGTGATTTGCAGGCGGTCGAGCGTGACTTTGCATTCGTCGTCGACGAGAGTGTCGAGGCGCTGACACTGGTGAACGCCGCAGCCGGCGCCGACAAAGCTTTGGTCGAGGACGTCCGCGTCTTTGACGAATTCATTGGCGGCAGCCTGGGTGAAGGCAAGAAATCACTGGCCATTACCGTGCGCCTGCAGCCGACGGATGCGACGCTGAAGGAAAAAGACATCGAAGCGGTGGCTGAGAAAATCATCGCGAAGGTCACCAAGGCGACTGGCGGCATTCTGCGCGGGTGATGCCTGGCCGCCGCTGGCGGGAGTGTTTTTGAAAAGATGAAGGGGCGGTCGCGCCCTTTCTGTTTTTGCGGAGGACAAAAGATGCTGAACGTTTACCTATCTGGCGAAATCCACACCGACTGGCGGGAACAGATCATTGAGGGTGCTCAGGGTTTGGATGTCACTTTCAACAGTCCGGTCACCGGTCACGCGGCCAGCGACGATTGCGGTGTAGCCATTCTGGGGGCCGAGCCGAACAAGTATTGGCATGACCACAAGGGCGCGATGGTCAACGCGATCCGCACCCGCAAGGGTATTGCGGATGCCGATGTGGTCGTGGTCCGGTTCGGCGAGAAGTACAAACAGTGGAATGCAGCCTTCGATGCGGGTTATGCTGCGGCTTTGGGAAAGTCCTTGATCGTTCTGCACGGCCCTGATCACCAACACGCGCTGAAAGAAGTGGACGCTGCGGCGCTGGCCGTGGCCGAGCACCCGGGCCAAGTGGTTGATGTGCTGCGCTATGTTCTGACGGGCGCCCTGCCAAAATAACTCACGCTACGTTTCGCTTGCCGGATTTCAGGGCGCTTTCTACCGTCTGATAGGGCAGTAGGGGAGAGCAGCCATGGAATTCGATTACGTCATCGTGGGCGGCGGGTCCGCTGGTTGTGTGATGGCCGCGCGGCTGAGTGAACAACCAGACACAAGCGTTTGCCTGATCGAAGCGGGCGGGGCGGGTGAGGACCTGGTGATCCGGGCTCCGGCCCTGGTGGCAGCAATGGTGTCGGGGCGACCCAAGCTGAATAATTGGGCCTTTCAAACGGTGCGCCAGCCCGGGTTGAATGGGCGGAAAGGGTTTCAGCCACGCGGCAAAGCGCTGGGGGGCTCATCGGCGATCAACGCCATGCTTTACGTGCGTGGTCATCCCAGCGACTATGATGAATGGGCGGATTTGGGGTGCGAAGGTTGGGATTGGAAGAATGTCCTGCCTTACTTCCGCAAGACCGAGGGCAACGCGCGCGGTGCGGATGATCTCCATGGCGGTGATGGTCCCTTGCAGGTGTCGGACCAGTCTGAGCCGCGTGCCATCTCTCATGCGTTTGTCGAGGCCTGCGGCCAGCAACAAATTCGCAAGACAAAGGATTTCAACGGGCCGACACAGGAAGGCGCGGGTCTGTATCAGGTCACGCAGTTCCACGACGGGGCGCATAAGGGTGAACGCTGCTCGGCGGCTGCGGCCTATTTGCGGGGCGTCAAATCGCGGCCGAACCTGACAATCATGACAGGGGCAGAAGCCCAGAAGATCCTTTTTGACAAAAAGCGCGCAACCGGGGTTTTGCTGCGTCAGAAAGGTAAGGCCGTCGAGGTTCGCGCCCGCCGTGAAGTCATCCTTTCGGGGGGTGCTTTTGGTTCGCCACAATTGCTGATGTTGTCCGGCATCGGGCCCGAGGCCGAGTTGAAACAGCACGGTATTCCTGTTCTGCACGACTTGCCCGGCGTTGGTCAGAATCTGCAGGACCATCTGGACTATGTCCTCAGCTATCATTCGAAACGTAAGGATGTCATCGGGCTGACCCCGGGCGGGCTATGGAACCTGGCTAAGGCGGGGTTGGCCTGGCGCCGCACTGGAGAGGGGCTGTTTGCGACTCCCTTTGCCGAAGGCGGCGCGTTCTTCAAATCTGATCCATCCGTTTCCAAACCGGATCTTCAACTGCACTTTGTTGTCGGAATCGTTGACGACCACATGCGCAAGATTCACTTGCCGCACGGGTATTCGTGCCATGTCTGTGTGTTGCGCCCGTTCAGCAGGGGCAGCGTTGGGCTAACCTCGGACCGGGCAGGAGAGCCGCCGCGTATTGATCCGGCTTATCTCAGTGATGACCGCGATCTGGATCTGTTGAAGCGTGGGGCTCGTATCATGGAGTCAATTCTCGAATCCGAGCCGCTGGAACCCTGGCGCAAAAAGCGGCTCTATGCCCATGACGGCAGTGATCAGGCCTTGGAAGCTGATATCCGCAGCCGTGCCGACACGATCTATCACCCGGTGGGCACCTGCAAGATGGGGATCGACGATATGGCCGTTGTCGATACCGAAGGTCGGGTTCATGGGGTCGAGGGGCTGCGGGTGGTGGACGCTTCAGTCATGCCGACTTTGGTCGGCGGCAATACCAATGCGCCCACTATCATGATTGCCGAAAAGATCGCCGAAGCAATCAGTCCCGGGGCGGCGTAACCAGGCCTTTTTGCACCGCGGGTCGCTTCAGGAACCGGTCGAGATACGCCACCAGATTGGCGTGGTCTTCCCAACCAACAAGGTCGCGCGCATTGTAGAATTCGAGCCCGCGCAGCCAAGGCGCGATTGCGATATCGGCAATCGAATAGTCTCCGGCAATCCAATCCTGGCCTTCAAGCTGTTGGTTCAGGACATTCAGCAATCGCTTGGCCTCGTTCACGTAGCGTTCACGGGGGCGCGGGTCTTCGATCTCGCTGCCTGCGAATTTGTGAAAATAGCCCAGTTGCCCGAACATCGGACCGATGCCGCCCATCTGGAACATCACCCATTGGATCACGCGATATTTGTCGGCTTTGGTTTGACCCAGAAACTTGCCGCTTTTCTCGGCGAGATATATCAGGATCGCTCCGCTTTCGAACAGGCCAATGGATTCTCCGTCCGGACCATTCGGGTCGATGATCGCCGGGATTTTGTTGTTGGGGTTCAATGACAGGAATTCGGGGCTTTTGACATCCGAGTCCGAAAGTGTAACCCGATGGGCTTCATAGGGCAGGCCGGTTTCTTCCAGCATGATCGACGCTTTGACGCCGTTCGGCGTGGGGAAAGAATAGAGCTGAATCCTGTCGGGAAACTGCGCAGGCCAGCGTGCCGTTATCGGGTGAGAGGCGGTATCCAGCATGGGGGGCTCCTGTCATGGGTTGCCAGCAATAGGTAGGTACACCTGCCCAGTCTTGCCAGTATCCGAGCTGTGCATACAAGGTCAGGGGCTGTGTGCGTGAGAACAACGGGGAAAACCTGCGTATCTCACACCTAGACCGAAGCGCGCTTATGGATCACTATTCCGCCAATCCCGCGCTGAGAGACGCGGGTTTGCCGTGAATCGAAAGGAGATGCGCGTGGATGATGTCGTAACACAGGTGGGTGCCTTTGCCCCGCTGATCATAAGCGCAGTCAAAGCGCTGGTAGTACTGATCCTTGGATGGATCATTGCTGGCGCCATTGCCGGTGTAGTCCGGCGCAGGATCAATGCGACACCGCATATTGATCAGACGCTTGGGAATTTCGTCGCCAGTCTGGTGAAATGGGTCATATTGGCCATGGTACTGGTTGCAGTGCTGGGCATCTTTGGCATTCAGGCGACAAGCATCGTCGCCATTTTGGGTGCTGCTTCTCTGGCCATTGGTTTAGCCCTTCAAGGAACGCTGAGCGATCTTGCTGCGGGCGTTATGCTGGTTGTCTTCCGCCCTTACAAGCTGGGTCAGTATGTTGATATCGGCGGCACCGCAGGCACTGTTAAGGATCTGAACCTGTTCACGACCGAGCTGGTGACGCCGGATAACGTGCAGATCATCGTTCCCAACGGACAATCCTGGGGATCGATCATCACAAACTACTCGGCGCATGACACGCGGCGTGTCGATCTGGTGTTCGGCATTGACTACGGTGACAGCGCTGATGAGGCGATGAAGATCATTCTGGATGTCGCGAAGGCCGATGACCGAATTCACTCAGATCCAGAGCCGTGGGTGCGCGTGACCAACTTGGGCGACAGCTCGGTCGATCTGACCGCACGCCTGTGGTGCAATGCCGCCGATTATTGGGACCTGAAGTTTGAGATCACTAAGGCCGTGAAAGAGGCGTTTGACGCCAAGGGTGTGTCGATTCCGTACCCACATACCGTGGAAATTCGGAAAGAGGGCTAAACCCTCCCGCCCGTCGAGCGGGCATTGGAAATGCCCTCCTCCGTTTGGGCCCGGCGCCGCGCTTTTAGCGCGGCGTTTTTTTTTGGTGCAAAAGTCGTTCGATCAAAAGAAAAGCGGCGCGCCAAAGGCGCGCCGCCATGCCCAACGCTGCAAAGCAGCCGCTTCAGCGGCTCCTTACAGGGGCGGGAGTGCTTCAGGCGTTGACGATTGCCTCGGGCGAGACAACGTCCAGACCCAGCGCCGTACCAACAGCTTCGTAAGTCAGCTGACCGGCATGGACGTTCAGACCTGCCAGCAAATGCGGGTCGTCCTGACATGCTTTCTTCCAGCCTTTACCCGCCAGTGCCAGCAGGAACGGCATGGTCGCGTTACCCAATGCGATGGTCGAAGTCCGCGCAACCGCGCCCGGCATGTTGGCTACGCAGTAGTGCATGACTCCGTCCACTTCATAGATCGGGTCAGCATGGGTGGTCGCTTTGGAGGTTTCAAAGCAGCCGCCCTGGTCGATCGCAACATCAACCAGAACCGCACCGGGTTTCATGGTGGACAGCTGCGCGCGCGAGATCAGCTTGGGTGCCGCAGCGCCGGGGATCAGAACCGCACCGATGACCATGTCGGCTTCCTGGATCAGCTCGGCCGTTGCGCCGGCTGTCGAGTACTGGCTTTTGAACGTGCCGCCAAAGACGTCGTCGAGGTAACGCAGGCGTGGCAGAGACCGGTCCAGAACGGTGACGTCAGCGCCCATGCCGGCCGCGATCTTGGCTGCGTGGGTACCAACAACACCGCCGCCGATCACGATGACTTTGGCTGGGCCAACACCGGGAACGCCACCCATCAGAACACCGCGGCCGCCATTGGCCTTTTGCAGGGTCCACGAACCGACCTGAGGTGCCAGACGACCTGCAACTTCGGACATCGGGGCCAGCAGCGGCAGGCCGCCTTTGGAATCTGTTACGGTTTCATAGGCAATCGCCGTGCAACCCGACGCCAACAGGTCGTGGGTCTGGTCTGGATCAGGTGCCAGGTGCAGGTAGGTGAACAGCAGCTGGCCTTCACGCAGCATCTTGCGCTCGACCGCCTGGGGTTCTTTGACCTTTACGATCATGTCCGCGGTCGCAAAAACTTCTTCTGCGGTGTCGACGATGCGCGCACCTGCGGCAACATACGAGTCGTTGTCAAAGCCGGAACCCATGCCGGCATTGGTTTCAATGATGACCTCGTGGCCGCGCGCAACAGCTTCTTGCGCAGCGTTGGGGGTCATCCCAACACGGAATTCCTGGGGTTTGATTTCCTTGGGGCAACCGATTTTCATTTCTCGCTCCTCCATTCATAAACTGCCCAAATTATGTGCAATTCGGGATGCAATTTCTGTGAAACTCTGCCCGTCATTCGGGTTTTCTTTGCGAGAATCTTCGGTATTATTGGAATTTCTTGCAAAGGACTTGCGCGTATGAGCCTCGATACGACCGATAGAAAGATTCTGGCCGCCCTGCAGAGAAACGGCAGGATGTCGAATGCCGAGCTGTCAGATCAGGTGAATCTGTCGCCGTCGGCGTGTCACCGGCGTGTCCAACGGCTTGAGGCCGAAGGGTATATCCGAAACTATGTTGCGCTGCTGGATGCACGCAAGATGAACGTCCCGACCACCGTGTTTGTTGAGATTACCTTGCAGGGTCAGGCGGAGGAGCTGCTGGATGCGTTTGAAAAGGCGGTGGCGCGTATTCCCGACGTTCTGGAGTGTCATCTTATGGCGGGGACGGCGGACTATATTCTGAAGGTTGTCGCCGAGAACACCGAGGATTTCGCCCGAATTCACCGTCAGTACCTGTCGCGTTTGCCCGGCGTGGCGCAAATGCAAAGCTCATTTGCTTTGCGCACTGTGTTTAAGACGACGGCCTTACCGGTGTGACCGTCAGGCTGGGGCCGGGTAGGTGAACAGGAACAGATGCACGGCATTGAAGCCGAAATGCATCAGAACGGGTACCCACAACCGACCGGTCGCATACAATCCCAAACCACAGGCCGCGCCAAGAATCGCGGCATAGGTGACCAAGGCCGGACCCCCTGCAAAATGCGCCAGACCAAACAGAAAGCTGGCCAGAGTCACACCAAGTGCTGCACCAAGTTTGGAAGCAATAAGCGACTGCAGGTATCCGCGGAAAAAAGCCTCTTCCGTCAAGCAGGTCAGAAACAGGTTCGACAATGCAAAAATCAGCCACCAAGGCGGCAGGCTGAGCTCTGGCCGGATGGCCTGCGCGGCCAGCCCAACGGTGAAGAGGGCGGGCAAGGTCGCAAGGCCCACCAGCAACGGTGTTCTCCGGACAGGTCTCGCTAAATCGGTCATTCCCGGGCAGGCCAGCAGGACCGCGAACAGCACCATTGGCTTGTCCAGATTCAAGTACATTGAAAACGCCGAACTGTCCGGCCCGGCGTAGACCCGGTCCAGTACCAGCAGGTTTTGAAAACCGGGCACCAGATGCGCGCCCAATGCAAGACACCAGCCGATCAACATGACGTGGCCAACCGCCGCGCCGGTGCCTGTAAGATGGTTCAGGGCCGCAGCCCCCAACAATCCGGCAGCAACAACTCCAACAGCCAAAGGCGTGACCAGCCCCATGGCGAGGGCGGCAAGACCAAACACCAACAGCAGCGTCAGGCCAAGTTGCCGCCGGCCCGAGGCCGCACTGACCATGCCGGCGATCAGTATGGACCAGGGCCATATCAATGGCAGAAGGGATACAAAATGCGCCACGGCTCTCTCATGTATTCAGGTGCGTATTGATGCCGTCGGACACCCCCAAATGGCAAGGCCGTGCAAGGATCAGCCTGTGCCTTACTGCCAGCGTTGCGTCAAATCAGACGCTTGTATCTAGGCGCAGGTCGGTTCAATTATAGGAATGACCGAACGTCTGCCTGTTTTACGGCCCCGCACCAACTTGAAATTGAACCGGCGCGGAGCGTTCATCAATTATTTCTGATGACATCAGGCGGTCACACTCTCTGGGTATGGTCGGAACCCGTTGACTGATAAGGAGCAGATCTTGGCTTACCAACACAATGACGCCCCAAAAGACTGGCTGGAAGCCGAGCTCGAAGACACGCTGGACGAAGATTTCGAAATCGAATTCAGCGAGCCGATGCTGTCGATGGAAGTTCGCAAGATCTATAAGGAACAGCATCCGGACATGCTGGACCGCAAGGTCTATTTCCAGAACTTGCTGCGATTGCAGGCCGAACTGATCAGGGTTCAGGATTGGGTTCAACACACCGGTGCCAAAGTGTGCATCCTGTTCGAAGGTCGCGACAGTGCCGGTAAAGGGGGGGTAATCAAGCGGATTACCCAGCGCCTGAACCCACGTGTTGCGCGCGTGGTTGCGTTGCCCGCACCCAGTCGCAGGGAACAAAGCCAGTGGTATTTCCAACGCTACGTGCCGCATCTGCCAGCAGCTGGCGAAATCGTTCTGTTCGACCGGTCCTGGTACAACCGTGCGGGCGTCGAACGGGTCATGGGTTTTGCCAGTGAAGATCAGGTCGAACAGTTCTTTCAGGACGTTCCTGAATTCGAACGGATGCTGGTGCGGTCGGGGATCATCCTGCTGAAATATTGGTTCTCGATCACCGACGAAGAACAGCAGTTGCGATTCCTGATGCGCATTCACGATCCGATGAAGCAGTGGAAGCTGTCGCCGATGGATCTGGAATCGCGCATTCGGTGGGAATCCTACACCAAGGCCAAGGAGGACATGTTGTTTCGCACGAACATACCCGAAGCGCCCTGGTACATCGTCGAAGGCAATGACAAAAAGCGCGAGCGCCTGAATTGCATTGAACACCTGCTGACCAAGATCCCGTATTCGGATGTGCCGCAGGAAAAGGTCGATCTGCCGGATCGAAAGTACAACCCGGAATATGAACGCCGGATTCTGCCGGACGATCTGTATGTTCCAAAGGTCTATTGAACTGTTGAAGTGGAATTTGGTGCGAGGCAGGGTCGCCCCCGCCCCGCACCGTAGTATCCGTTAAGCGGCGTCCATCATGCAGTCGAAATCATAATAGTTGAACACAAAGACATCACCTGAATTGTCGCCGGTCATATCAGAGCAAGTTTCAACATCGTCGACAGGATTGTCACCGCCGGTCATCACCATATCGAAATCGTCGGTTTCGGGTTCCGCATCGGCATAGTCTGTGTCGTTCCAATCAAACTGGTCGAACTGCGCCTGAATCGATTGGACGAATGCCCGGATCTCGGCAAGAAACTCCTGAACGTCAAAACAGGCGACTTCTTCCGGTTCTTCGGTTCCAGGTGTTTCAGGCTCCGGCTCTTCGGTCTCGGTGACGTCGGTGTCGGGCGTTTCAGGCTCCGGCTCTTCGGTCTCGGTGACGTCGGTGTCGGGCGTTTCAGGTTCCGGCTCTTCGGTCTCGGTGACGTCGGTGTCGGGCGTTTCAGGCTCCGGCTCTTCGGTCTCGGTGACGTCAGTGTCGGGCGTTTCTGGTTCTGGTTCTTCGGTCTCGGTGACGTCGGTGTCGGGCGTTTCGGGCTCCGGTTCTTCGGTCTCGGTGACATCGGTGTCAGGCGTTTCTGGTGCCGGTTCCTCGGTGTCGGTATCCGGCGTTTCGGCTACGGGTTCCTCAGGCTCGGTAACCTCGGGTTCTGGCACTTCGGCAACCGGCTCTTCGGGCTGCGGGGTTTCTTCAACCGGTGGCGTCGGCGCCGGCGGAGTGGCAGAGCCGTTGTCGAGCATGACTTCACCCTGGGTGGCAGCAAAGTTCTGCGTCACCATCACAGCGTCGAAACCCTGCATGTCGCCGGTTTCAATGCCGATTCCGATATATTTGAAATCCGGGTTCAGAATATTGGCGCGGTGACCGGGGCTGTTCATCAGGTTCTGATGAAGCTGCGCGACGTCATCGCTGATGCCTGGCGCGCCGCGCTCGGATTGCCAGGCGATGTTTTCACCCGACCGCCAGTTGCCCGAGAAGTCGAATCCGGCCATTTCCATCCGCTGCGTGGCGCTGGAACCACCCGAGCCGGTGTGGCTGAACCTGTCCGTTTCCAGCATCCATTCGCTGTGATCCTCGGACGAGTCGTTCAGCCGCGTTTCAAGCTGTAGGGGGTCCAGCCCGCGGGATGTGCGCTCTTGGTTAATCAGCGCCAGCATTTCTTGTTCGATACTACTTGCAGTCGACATTTTTGCCTCCGATTGGTTTTTTGTCGTGGTAGACGGCGCCAGTTACAAAGGCTCGATACGGCCTTCATAGGGATGGCGTGTTCAGAGGCGAGTTTTGGCGGGTCAGTGCTACCGCCACGGGATTCGCTGCGCTGCAAAATGCCGGGCAAAATGTTGCTGAGAGGGAAATGGCAGCTTGTCGCGCGTGGGCGGCCCGAGTCGGCATAAATCATCCGACCCTAAAAACGACAAACCCCCGGGCGATGCCTCGGGGGTCGTCAAATAGTGTCATCCAAAGCTGGACGAGCGAGGTTTTAGAGCAAACCTTCGCGCTGTGCTTTCTTACGTGCCAGTTTACGGGCACGGCGGATCGCTTCAGCTTTCTCGCGCGCTTTTTTCTCGGACGGTTTCTCGAAATGTTGCTTAAGCTTCATTTCGCGGAACACGCCTTCGCGCTGCAGCTTTTTCTTCAGGGCACGAAGCGCCTGATCGACGTTATTGTCGCGAACACTAACCTGCATGTGGTTGTCACCACCTTTCTAGATAGAGTTGCAAGGAAATTGCAGGAATTGGCCGTATAGCAAAGCCGTTCTATCTTGTCTAGTACTGGTCCCCAGAACCGGAGAACCGCCATGACCACCACATATGAAGACACCAAGCAGCAATTGTTGGACGCGATTTTGATCCATGTGCCGTTTGACGGCTGGTCCGAAGCCAGCTTTCGTGCAGCTATCTTGGATTGCGATATGGATGACACGCTGGCGCGCGCGATTTGTCCCCGTGGCGCGGTTGATCTGGCGCTGGCCTTTCACGCGCGCGGCGACGCGGCGATGGAGGATCGGCTGAAGTCCTCGGACCTGAGTGAGTTGAAGTTCCGCGAGCGAATCGCCGCTGCAGTTCGGTTCCGGCTTGAGGCGGTTCCGGACAAAGAGCTTGTTCGCCGGGGTATGACGTTGTTTTCGCTGCCCACCCACGCAGCCGATGGGGCAAAAGCCTTGTGGCAGACCTGCGATCTGATCTGGGACACGCTGGGCGATTCCTCGGACGACGTGAACTGGTACACGAAACGGGCGACGTTGTCGGGCGTCTATTCTTCGACTCTGCTGTTCTGGCTGGGCGACGATTCCCCCGATCACCAGAAAACCTGGGAGTTTCTGGATCGGCGGATAGACAACGTTATGCAGTTCGAAAAGATCAAGGCGCAGGTGAATGACAACCCGTTGTTGAAACCGTTTTTGGCGGTGCCGAACTGGTTGGCTGGTCAGGTAAAAGCGCCGACAAAGATACGGGCTGATTTGCCGGGTATGTTGAACCCGCGCAAGTAAGCGTCTGGGCCTTCCAGAAATTGCCTGCTAGGCATTGGGCAAAGGAGATTTGCCCATGACCCAGATGATGCGCGCTGTCGAAATCACCAAACCCGGTGGTCCGGATGTTCTGCAACTGACGGAACGCCCGGTGCCGGAACCAAAAGCCGGACAGGTGATCCTGAAAGTGGCCTATGCGGGTGTGAACCGCCCGGATGCGCTGCAGCGTGCCGGGGCCTATGATCCGCCGCAGGGTGCCAGCGATTTGCCGGGGCTTGAAGCATCGGGTGAAGTTGTTGCCGTTGGTGCCGGGGTCGAGAGTCTGGCCATCGGCGATCAGGTCTGTGCTTTGCTGCCCGGTGGCGGATATGCGGAATATGTGGCCACACCCGCTGCGCATTGTCTGCCAGTTCCTTCGGGAATGGGGATGAAAGAGGCCGCGTGCCTGCCCGAAACCTTCTTTACTGTGTGGTCCAACGTTTTCACGCGGGGCGGTCTGAAGGCAGGTGAGCGTCTTCTGGTGCATGGTGGGTCTAGTGGCATTGGCACAACAGCGATCCAGCTGGCGAACGCGTTTGGTGCGCGGGTGTTTGCAACCGCCGGATCTGCTGAGAAATGCGAGGCCTGTGTGAACCTCGGGGCCGAGAAGGCGATCAATTACAGGGATGAGGACTTCGTGGGCGTCATGCGGGCTGAGGGTGGGGCGAACCTGATCCTCGACATGGTCGGCGGCGATTACATCCCCCGCAACGTCAAAGCCCTGGCCGAAGATGGGCGTCTGGTTCAGATCGCGTTCCTGCAAGGTCCGAAGGTCGAGTTGAACTTTGCGATGATGATGGTCAAACGCCTGACCCTGACTGGCAGCACCTTGCGTCCGCAAAGCGATCTGGCAAAAGCAAAGATAGCGCAGGATCTGCGCGAGGCTGTTTGGCCATTGCTGGAGGCTGGGAAGGTGGCCCCCGTCATGGACAGTGAATTTGACCTGGCCGAGGCGGCAGCTGCCCATGCGCGGATGGAAAGCTCGGGCCATATCGGCAAGATTGTTCTCAAGGTCGCTGGTTAAAACTCTGGCGCGGGTATATCCCGCGCTTTTTTCGATCAGACCACTGCACGGCGGTAAAGATGCCAGGTTGCATGGCCCAGGACTGGCATGACAACGATCAGCCCCAATAGCATCGGGATGGCTCCGATGATCAACAGGGCCGCTACGATGAACCCCCATGCCAAAATGACACCAGGGTTATGCCGCAACACCCGGACGGACGTCACGACCGCCACCGGCAGCCCGACAGGACGGTCCAACAGCAATGGAAAGCTGACGACGCTCATGGCTAATGCGACCAGCGCGAATAGAAACCCGATCGCATTGCCGAAAATGATCATGGACCAGCCTGCGCCGGTGGTGAATACCTGAGTCACGAAAGCCCCGAGTGAGGTGGGCAGATCAGGCCCAAGCGTATGCACATAGATGCTCTGCGCGACCATCAGCCAAATCAGCAGCAGCATGACCAGATAGAACCCCAAGGCCAGAATTGCACCGAAGGACGGGGACCGGAAGACGCCCAAGGCGTCCAGCCAATGGACCTCGCCGCCTTGCTCGCGTTTGCGGCTGATTTCGTAAAGGCCCACGGCTGCTATCGGACCGACTAGTGCGAAACCCATGATCAGCGGTGCCAGAAGGGGAACCATGTTGCGATTAAGGCCGAACCCGAACATCAGCAGACCTGCGATCGGGTAAACCAGTATGATGAAAATCGCATCCGCCCGTGTTTCCAGAAAATCATTGTACCCGGCCTGCAAACAGGCCTTCAGGTCCTGCATCGTCAGTGTTTGCACCTGCGGCAGATGCCGGGTGTCCGCGCTGCCGATGTGGTGCACGCTTTCGGTAATATGATCGCCGGTCGCGCCGATGTTTCGGGCGGCCCAACTGATCGGATTTCCTATTGTTTTGGCCATCTTGATCCCCTCCCTTTGCCAGTGCGCAACGGGTTGAATTCGGCGGTGGTTGCCTTTGGCCGGACCAGCCGGCAACGCTCAGGCCCCAGTATAGCACAGTTTTTCCCGTTGTGGTTGCGCGGCAGGAAAAACCTACCAATTGCCCTGTTTCACAGGCGTGTTAGCTTGGCGTCAGGCAACAGGAGGTCAGCATGCAGCAAACGGCAAGAACCGTCGTCATTCATGAACACGGCGGTCCCGAAGTTCTAAAGATCGAAGACCGGCCCTTGGGCGACCCCGGACCCGGCGAGGTTCGCATCCGCCACCGGGCCTGTGGGCTGAACTTCATTGATGTTTATCAGCGCACCGGGTTGTACCCGATGGATTTACCGCACGCGCTGGGCATGGAAGCGGCAGGTGTGATTGAGGCTGTTGGCGAAGGTGTTACCCATCTGAAACCGGGCCAGCGCGCAGCTTATGCCTCAGCTCCCGCCGGGGCCTATTGTGAGGCGCGCGTGATGCCAGCGGCGCAGGTGTGTCCGTTGTCCGAAGGGATTTCTTTTGACGCGGCTGCGGCGATGATGCTCAAGGGGATGACGGTCGAGTATCTGTTTCACCGGACAACGCCTTTGAAACGGGGTGACACGGTTCTGTTTCACGCGGCCGCCGGTGGCGTTGGTCTGATTGCCTGCCAATGGGCCAAGTCCGAGGGCATCACCCTGATCGGAACAGCCGGAACAGACGAAAAATGCAGCCTCGCGCAGTTCAACGGGGCTGCGCATTGCATCAACTACCGGACCGAGAACTTTGCCGAACGTGTGGCCGAAATCACCGGCGGCAAAGGTGTGGATGTGGTCATGGATTCCATCGGCGCGGATACGTTCAATGGCTCGCTGGACTGCCTGAAGCCTTTGGGAATGATGATCTCATTCGGCAATGCCTCGGGGCCGGTTCCTTTGATGGACATCGGGATTCTGGGCAAGAAAGGATCCTTGAAAATCACTCGACCGACCCTGTTTACCCATATCGCCGACCCTTCCGTCTGTCAGGCAATGGCACGGCGGCTGTTCGGCAAGGTTGAGGGCGGCGAGGTCAAAATCCACATCGATCAGCGGTTCCCGTTGGATCAGGTGGCCGAGGCGCATCGGGTGCTTGAAGCGCGTCAGACCACAGGCAGCACCGTTCTTGAACCGTAAGACCGACTCGTTGATGTTTGATCTTGAAACGAAAAGCGGCGGCAGAATACTCTGCCGCCGCCTGTTTGGGGGATGTCAGAAATTATTGCTGCAGTTCCGCAGGTGTTTTATCCGCGATGGTTTCCCAATTGGCGCTGGCTTGTTCGACAAAACCAGGGATGTCACCTTCCCAGCGCTGCTGGATGTCTTGCGACAGGTTCAGGTACAGCTTGTTGTCAACGATCTTCCAATAGGTCGGGTCACCGTCAAACTTGAAGCCCATCGCAGCGCCGAATGCGCAGTAGCCGCCATATGCAGGCAGGTACGCCTCGGGGTTTTCTTCGAACGCGGCTTTGTTTTCTTCATTGGCAAAGCGATACATCGCGTCGTTGTGCAGTGTGGTGATGCGGTAGTCACCTTTGGTCGGCTCGCCAGCGGTGAAGTAGGCAACCGGATCATAGCCCTGCATGGCCAGACCGGTCGAGCTTGCGTTCAGTTCAACACCAGCGGCCAGAGCCGAGCTTGCAATGGCAACAGACAGCGCGACGCCGCCGATAAGAGATTTGAACTTGTTCATTGTTTTCACCTTTCGTGAAGGGGCTGCCACGTGACGCAGAAAATTGCGCCCAGACAACCCAAGAGTTTTTTTGTCCGTGAGACCCGCAATTGGTCGTCACGGAACCCAAGTGGGCAGGCGGCCCATCACGTTCAAAGCAATCAATTGTGAATGTGCAGGGGCGAAGAGGCACTGTTCACAAATGCAGGGTAGGCCTTAGGTATCGGGCGTCAGATCCAAAACGAATTCGGTGACTTTTTCCGCGGGCATTTCGCAGGGGCGAAGAAGAGATCCGCGTTTGGTCAGATAAAGGTTCAGGCTGATGTAGTCGCTGCCGTCCAGTGCGCGTGCGACAAGTTTCTGCGACTTGCCGTCTGAAAATTCCGTTCGACTGACGATATACCGCCTGCCGTGGGCACGCCCGGTCGACGACCCCTTGGGGATGGCAAAAAAAGCGGTCAGGAAGGCGTTCGGGACGCTCAAGACTGCCCGATTTTTGGTTCAGTGCCGGATTTGATGCGGGCAATATTCGCGCTGTGGCGCCAATAGACCAACAGGGTCAGGACGCCAGCCAGTAGCAGCGTTTGCGAACCTGTCAGCAGAAGGGCCCAGATAGTGGACGTTGCCGCCGCTGCAAGTGCCGCAAGGGATGAGATGCGCCAGATTGCAGCAGCAACCAACCAAGTCAAACAACAGGCCACACCGACGCGCCAGTCCAACGCCAGCCAGATCCCCAGAAACGTGGCGACCCCTTTTCCGCCCTTAAATCCCAGCCAAACCGGAAAGCAATGGCCCAAAAGTGCTGCCAGCGCCGCGATCTGCGCAGCATCCTCGCCCGCCAGTGCACGCGCCGACAGTACGGCAACTCCGCCTTTTGCGGCGTCGAAGATCAGGGTCAGGGCAGCGGCGGTCTTGTTGCCTGTCCGCAAAACATTGGTTGCGCCGATATTGCCCGATCCGATGTTGCGCAAGTTGCCCAACCCCATCACCTTGGCCAGGACCATGCCAAACGGGATCGACCCCATCAGGTATCCAAGTGCCGCCCACAGGATCAGCTGGGTCATTGTGCTGTCGATGATCGGCATCAGGATCTCCGGTAAACTTCTTGTCCTGCAACGAAAGTTGCGGTGACCTTACCCTGCATCCGCTGGCCGTCAAACGGTGTGTTCTGAGATTTGGATTTGAGCGAGAACCGGTCCAGCACAAAGGGCACATCCGGGTCAAACAGCACCAGATCCGCAGGCGCGCCTTCGGACAGACGGCCACTTTCCAGCCCTAATCTTTTCGCCGGGTTTAGGGCCATTGCGCGGAACAGTGTCGGCAGGTCCAACTGCCCGGCATGATACAGACGCAAGGCGGCGGGCAGCAGGGTTTCCAGCGCTACCGCGCCGGAGGCTGCCTCTTCAAACGGCAGGCGTTTGCTTTCCTCATCCTGAGGCGTGTGCATGGAACTGATCGTATCAATCAGGCCGGTCCGCACCGCTTCGATCACTGCTTGCCGGTCATCCTCGGATCGCAGCGGCGGCTTGACCTTGAAGAAGGTGCGATAGTCGGCGACGTCCAACTCATTTAAGGTCAGGTGGTGGATTGACGTACCTGCCGTGATGTCCAGCCCATTCCGCTTGGCCCGCTCCAGCGCAGGCAGGGCGCGGGCGGTGGTGATCTGGTCGGCGTGATAGGTGGCCCCGGTCATCTCTAGCAAAGCGATGTCACGGTCCAGTCCCATCCGCTCGGCCATTGGTGAGACGGCGGGCAGGCCACGCAGCACGGCGAACTTACCACTGGTGGCTGCGGCACCATTGCTGAGGATGGGTTCTTGCGGGTGGGCGATGACCAGCGCGCCACAGGCCCGGGCATAGGTCAAGGCGCGGGAAAACACCTTGGTGTTGGCGATCACGTGATCGCAGTCAGTAAAGGCGACGGCACCGGCATCCTGCAGGAATCCGATCTCAGTCATTTCGCGGCCTTCGCGACCTTTGGTCAACGCGGCCATTGGCAGGACGTTGACCGGAGTGTCGGCCTGCGCTCGGCGTGTGACGAACTCCAGACTTTCGGGCGTGTCGATCGCGGGGCTGGTATCGGGGCGGGTCACGATGGTGGTCACGCCTCCGGCCGCAGCGGCCAGACCGGCAGATTTATAGCTTTCCTTGTGTCGCTCACCCGGTTCACAGACCTTGACGCCGATATCGACGATGCCGGGGGCAAGGCACTGCCCGCCACAATCGACGACCTGCGCCTCCGGCGTCGGAGCGGCCCCTTCGCCGCGCGCAGCAATCCGGCCATCGGATACATGCAGCCAGCCTAGGCTGTCGGTGCCGGTTTCCGGGTCGATCAGGCGGGCGTTGGTGAAAAGTACAGCAGTCATTTCGAGGCCTCTTGGGCTTGGTGCAATGCCGCCAAAGCGGCTTCTTTGTCTTCTAGGCTATCAAAGAAAAAGAACGGCTTTAGTTCGATCCCAAATGGCGCGGGCCTGATATTAAGAGATGGAATGATTTCAACGCGCTTAATACGCGGTTGCTTTGAAATCAAAAGCTTCCTGATGATCCATGCAGAGTTTCTTGTAACCGCATAGATGCAATGCGTGCGATTGTAATAATCGATGAACAAAATAGCGGTTGTGCTTATCGGAAGCATGTAGAGCGGCAGATATTCCCACGACACCTTCAGTAAGAAAAGTACTGGAATCAAAACCACTAAAGAAATAACAGCTAGCCAACTTCCAAAAAAAGACGAGTGCTTTGGGATCACGCGTTGATCGGGTCGACCGACCCACAAAACCTCTTCGTTTAGAGGTATCTTTGAACGCACCCAATCTTCTGCGGCTGTCATCTAATCGCCCTTTCGATGGCGGCTTTGGTGGCTGCGGGGTCAGCCTGATACTTGATCAGATGCTTGTCGCCACCCTTGGTGACGATCTGGACAAAACTGCCCATGAGGTTGACTGCCTCTATCTGGTTCAGCGCCACATTGCGCGGGCCGGGGCCGGTTAGGGTGGTGTCCGTCATCTGCCATGTGGTGGTCAGTTCTTCTGAGGCCAGGTACCATGCGCGAAAGGCAACCGCGGCAAGACCCGCAGGCGCCCCGGTCCAGACATAGGGGTTGCCGACCAGCCACAGCACGATCATCGCGACAGCCATGGCCCCGGCGGCCAGCCATGTATTCGTGCGGATATACGCACCTTTGTCGGGGGTGAAGGTCACAGGATCAGCCATAGGATGCCTCCGATGACCACCAGCGCCACCACTGCCAGCATGGCCGACCCAATACGGCCGGGTTTGTCGTCGCGTGGTGGCGTTTGCGGGGCCGAGAACGGTTTCGCGCTTTCGGTTTTAATTGCTCCACCGGTCCAGCTTGTCGCCTCTTCGGTATAAAGGCCGATCTGGTGCACTTTGGGGTCCAGTTGCAAAGTGGCGGCACGTCCCTGAAAAGCGGCACTGCGCACGACCATGACCCAGCCTTCAATGCTCTCCAGCGCAGCCCGGTCCAGCTGATCTTTAGGGACGCCGCACCCTTCGTTGAGATAGCCATAAAGACCCAGTTCCTCGAGGTCCGAGACAGGAAATACGTCGATCTGGGTCAGATCCAGACCCTCGACACCCAGAATCTGGTCTGCCGCACCGGGTTCGCGCAGGAACTTTGCCTCTTCCGGGCGCATGTCCAGCTGAAACAAGCGCAGGACGCCGTGTTCATGTGGGGCGACGTTCAGATCACTCATGCGGCCTCACCAAGGTTGCGGGCCAACAGTTCCATTGCGGCCATGCGAACGGCGACGCCCATTTCGACCTGTTCCTGAATAACGGACCGGTTAATGTCGTCCGCCAGCGTTCCGTCAATCTCAACACCGCGATTCATTGGGCCAGGATGCATGACGATGGCGTCCGGTTTGGCCTGCGACAACTTAGCGGCGTCCAGACCATAGCGGTGATAGTATTCCCGTTCCGAGGGGATGAACCCGCCATCCATCCGTTCTTTCTGGAGGCGCAGCATCATCACGACGTCGACGTCCTTCAGGCCCTCGTTCATGTCGTCGTAAATTTCGGCGCCAAACTCGGCAAACTGGCTTGGGAGCAGCGTCGGTGGTCCAATCAGACGAATACGGTTTTCCATTTTTCCCAGCAGGATCAGGTTTGACCGCGCCACGCGGGAATGTGCGACGTCGCCGCAGATCGCGATGTTCAGGCGGTGCAGGCGACCTTTGGCGCGGCGAATGGTCAGCGCGTCCAGCAGAGCCTGCGTCGGGTGTTCATGTTTGCCGTCACCGGCATTTAGCACCGCGCAGTTCACCTTCTGCGCCAGCAGGTCGACCGCGCCGGAATGCGGATGGCGCACCACCAACAAATCGGGGTGCATCGCATTCAGCGTCATCGCTGTGTCGATCAACGTCTCGCCCTTTTTGATCGAGCTGGCCTGCATCGCCATGTTCATCACATCCGCGCCCAGCCGCTTGCCTGCGATTTCGAAACTGGCCTGCGTGCGGGTTGAGTTCTCGAAGAACATGTTGATTTGGGTCAGGCCCGACAGCACGTCGGAATGCTTGGTCGACTGGCGGTTCATGTCGACGTATTTCTCGGCCAGATCGAGAATGGCAGTAATATCGGATTGCGACAGATGCTCGATGCCAAGAAGGTGACGATGGGCGAAACGCATTGGCGGGCTCCTGTCTGACAATCGCGCCGCTTATAGGAAGCCGCGCTGCGCAAGGCAACCTAAGGATCAGATCCTTCGGGCAGTTTCTCGCATCCGCCTTCGGGCAGGCACTGTTCGCCGGGCTTGCACCACTTGCCGTATCCGCAATCGATGGCCTTGACGGGAACACAGCCCTGATTTTTGGAGCACTTGAACCCCTGACGGCACTGTGATCCGGTTTTTTCGCAAAGATACCAGCCGGGGCGTGAACATCCGCCACCCGGCAGGCAAGACGATCCGGATCCGCAAATGCGACCGTCGTCGCATGTCAGTGAAGGCAGTTCCAGAATGTCAGGTGTGTTACGCTCGCATTCGCCACGGGCATTGCAGATGCTGCCGCCGGGGCAATCCAGACGCGACCTGCATTTGTTTTGCCCCGCTGGGGCACATCGGGTCCCGCCCGCCACACAGCGCTCGAACGGCCCGCAGGTTCTACCGCCACCGCAATAGGTGCCGCCCAGAGGAATGCAGTGGCCATCAAAGCTGCATCTTTGGCCACCCGAACAGCATGTGCTGCCACATTTGAATTGGCCCGCGCGGCACTGGCCATATCTGTCTTTGAACTGCGCAGAAGTAGGACTGCTGAGAATGATCAGCAGCAAACCAAGAAACAAGAATCGCAATACAGACAACATGAATATGGCAATCGTCGGCGCGATGGACTGACCAATCAAGGTCTATCTGCTTTCCCTCGTTCAAAAGGTGGTTAGATTGAGGGGTATGGAATCGGCTTTGGACTATCATACTGCCCGTGCTCTGCTGGAATGGCAGATCGAGCTGGGCGCAACGGATGCGATCGGTGATGCACCGGTGGATCGCTATGCGTTGCCGGATACTGCGCCCAAAGCCAAGAAACCCGCAAAGGCCCAGACCGCACGAGAAAAACCCAAGCAAGTTGATCCGGTTGCGGTTGCGAAATCTGCGGCACAGGCTGCAAGGTCGCTGGATCAGTTGCAGGCGGCCATGGACGCGTTTGACCATTGCGAGTTGAAGCGCGGTGCGCGGCAGTTGGTCTTCGCAGACGGCACCCCGGGTGCGCGGGTGATGATTATCGGAGAGGCCCCGGGCCGCGATGAGGACCGCGAGGGCAAGCCCTTTGTCGGACGCGCCGGTCAGTTGTTGGACCGGATGCTGGCCGCGATTGATCTGAAGCGGACCGAAAACGTCTATATCACCAACGTCCTGCCGTGGCGCCCACCGCAGAACCGGGATCCCAAGCCCGAAGAGATTGGCATGTTGAAGCCGTTTCTCGAACGGCACGTGGCCTTGGCCAAACCCGAGGTTTTGGTGGTGATGGGCAATATCAGCTGTCAGGCTGTTCTGGGCAAACGGGGGATCACACGGCTTCGGGGTCAGTGGGATCAGGCGATGGACTTGCCGGTTATCCCGATGTTCCACCCGGCTTATTTGCTACGTCAACCGCAGATGAAGCGGCAGGCATGGTCCGATTTGCTGGAGCTCAAAGCAAGGCTGGAGGGCAAGGCATGAAAATCCTCGCATTCTCGGACCTGCATATGGCGCGAAACCGTGCCGCAGACGTTGTTGCAGCCAGCGATGAGGCCGATCTGGTTATCGGAGCCGGAGATTATTGCAACATGCGGCAAGGTCTGGATGACGCGATGGCGATGCTCTCTGGTATCAATGCGCCGCTGGTTCTGGTGCCGGGCAATGCCGAAAGTGCAGGTGAGCTGGCCGAGGCTGCGCCGGAAGGCGTGCATGTTTTGCATGGGACAGGCATGACCGTGGATGGGCTGCGTCTGTTTGGCCTTGGTTACGGCGTGCCGGTGACGCCATTCGGTGAGTGGTCCTGTGATCTGACGGATCCTGAAGCGGCTGAGTTGCTGGATCGTTGCGAAGGGGCTGACATCCTGATCGCGCATTCTCCGCCCAAGGGTCACGGCGATCTTACGTCGACGGGTGATGCGGTAGGATCGGTGGCGGTCCGTGACGCAATCGAGCGGTTGCAGCCGCAATTTGCCCTTTGTGGCCATATCCATGACAGCTGGGGTTACCGAGGCGCAATCGGCGTGACGCAGATCGCCAATCTTGGCCCCACAGTAAATTGGTTCGAGGTCACCACGTGATTGAAACAGTTACGCTGCTGGCGTTTATCCCGGCGGCAATTGCCCTGAACCTGACCCCCGGGGCGGACATGATGTTCTGCTTTGGGCAGGGGCTGCGGTCCGGGGCGCGGCCTGCAATCGCCGCCAGCGCAGGTATCTCCGTCGGATCGATGGTTCACGTTCTGGTAGCGGGTCTTGGTCTAGGAGCGGCTGTGGCGACGATGCCCTGGCTGTTCGATGTGATCCGCTGGATGGGCGTTGCTTATCTGCTGTATCTCGCCTGGGGGGCGTTTCGGAATGGGACGGTTTCTGCGGATGCTCCCTCCGGTCCCACCCAATTGGCATTCCGGGACGGGCTGGTGGTGAACCTGACCAACCCCAAAGTAATTCTGTTTGTTCTGGCTTTTATTCCGCAGTTCGTGAACCCGGCGGCGGGTTCGATCCTGCTGCAGTTCCTGATTTTCGGATCCATCATTGCGCTGGGCGGATTTGTGGTGAATGGCCTAGTGGGAATTTTTGCCGGTGGTGCGGGGCGGATGCTAATCGCGAACCCGCGCGCTTCGCGCATCATGGGCTGGGTGACCGGAGGGATCTTCACAGCTCTCGCGATCCGGCTTGCCATCTTGGAAAGGGCCTGAGGAAACATGTCGCGCATTGATGAGACCAAAGACTTCATTCCGGTCCGTATCGCCGTGCTGACCGTCTCGGACACGCGGTCGCTGGACGAGGACAAATCCGGCCAAACACTTGTGGACCGCATCGAACGCGCCGGGCATCACGTTGCTGATCGCAGCATAATACAGGACGAACGCAACAAGATCGCTGATCAGTTGCGGACTTGGATCGCTAACCCGGAAATAGATGTGGTAATTTCAACCGGGGGTACCGGTTTGACGGGGCGCGACGTAACTGTCGAAGCGCATCGCGATGTCTATGAGAAGGAAATCGAGGCTTTCGGCACGGTGTTCACAATCGTTTCAATGGAGAAGATTGGTACGTCGGCCGTGCAATCACGTGCGACCGGTGGCGTGGCGGGTGGTACCTACCTGTTTGCATTGCCCGGCAGTCCCGGAGCCTGCAAGGACGCCTGGGACGGGATATTGGAGAAACAGTTCGATTATCGCCACCGTCCCTGCAATTTCGTCGAAATAATGCCCAGATTGGACGAACATTTGCGACGGAAGTAGACTGGTCGCACGTTAAACCGTTCATAACCGCTTTGTGGCTTGGCATTTTTTGCTGCCCAGCTACCTTTTGCTAATGGCAGCCTGATGCAACCGGGGTGAATTTTATATGCGATTTCTGAGGCAAAGCCTTGTTGGAGTCTTTTTGACGTCGTTGACAGTGGCCCTGTTGTTTGTGGCGGCGCAGATGATTTCGGGCGCCGTGCAAGACGTTCTGACGCGGGAGGAGTCGGCTCCGCAGGCGCGCGAGCGTGTCTTTGCCGTTTCTGTTCGGTCTGCGGAATTGGAGACCGTCACCCCATATCTTGAAGCCTTCGGCGAGGTTCAAAGCCGTCGCAGGTTAGAGTTGCGCGCCGCACTGGGCGGGCGCGTTGTCGGGCTGGCCGAAGATTTTGAAGATGGCGGTGTGGTAACAACAGGCGAAGTTTTGGTCGAACTTGATCCCGCAGACGCCCAGTCCGCGCTGGACCGGGCAAAATCCGATTTGCTGGACGCGCAGTTTGAAGAGCGTGACGCGGAGCGGTCGCTGCTGCTAGCACAGGACGAGTTGAACTCGGCTGAGGCGCAGGCGGAGCTGCGCGGGCGCGCCTTGCAGCGCCAACAGGATTTGCAGACCCGCGGGGTCGGGGCCGCAGCATCTGTGGAAGAGGCCGAGCTGGCCAAGGCTGCTGCGCAGCAGGCGGTGCTGGCGCGGCGGATTGCACTGGCCCAGGCCGAATCCCGCGTCGATCAGGCGACCACCCTGTTGTCACGAGCCCGCATTGCGCTTGAGGCTGCTGAACGCGATCTGGATGATATGACAATCCGCGCCCGGTTCGGGGGCACATTGACGGATGTAACGCTGGTCGAAGGACGGCTGGTGTCCGCGAACGAAAAGCTGGCGGAACTTGTCGACCCCAATGCATTGGAGGTGGCATTCCGCGTCTCAACCGCGCAATACGTCCGATTGCTGGACGCAGCCGGTGATCTGATCGACGCACCGGTGACAATCTCGCTTGAGGTCACGGGCACTGACCTGACCGCACAAGGCCGCATTAGCCGCGACAGCGGATCGGCGGGCGAAGGGCAGACCGGGCGTTTGATCTATGCCCGACTGGATGAGGCGTCGGGGTTCAAGCCGGGCGATTTTGTTACCGTCACAGTGCAGGAACAACCGCTGGACAACGTAGTACTGCTGCCGTCTTCGGTTCTTGATGCTGTTGGCACAGTGTTGGTGCTGGATGAGAACGACAGGCTCGAAGCGCTGCCAGTCCAGTTGATCCGCCGTCAGGGCGATGAGGTCTTGCTGCGCGGCGAAGGTTTGGTTGGGCGTGAGGTCGTGATAGGTCGCACGCCGCTGCTGGGATCGGGCGTGCGTGTCCGGCCCCTGCGGATAGATGATAGCGCCGGGGCCGCACCGGATATGGTTGAGCTTTCAGTGGAACAGCGCGCTAAGTTGGTCGCTCAGGTTGAGGCCAGCACCCGCATGCCAAAGGACGTAAAAGAACGGGTTCTGGGCCAGTTGAGCGAGGCCAAGGTGCCCGCCTCGCTTGTCCAGCGGCTTGAAAACAGGGCGGGGGGCTAAGCGCTATGATGCGCGAGATCCCCGGCGCGGCAGGCGGCATACTCAGTTACTTCACGCGTCACAAAACAGTGGCAAACCTGCTGCTGCTGGTGATGCTGGTCCTGGGCGCAGCGGCAATCCCGAACATGCGGGCACAGTTCTTTCCGGATGTGATCCTGGAACGCGTCGACGTGAGTGTGGACTGGGATGGGGCCGGTCCCGAAGATGTGGACAACGGTATCGTTCAGGTGCTTGAGCCCGCCTTGCTGGCGGTCGAGGGTGTCGCCAGCACCGAGTCCACGTCACGCGAGGGGCGCGCCAGCATTCGGCTCGAGTTCGAGCCAAACTGGGACATGTCCCGCGCTGTCGAAGAAGTACGGACGGCTGTCGACAGTGTCACCAGCCTTCCCGACGATGCCGAAGAACCAACAATCCGGCGGGGTGCCTGGCGGGACCGGGTTACAGATGTGGTTGTCACCGGGCCTGTCGATCCTGATCAACTGGCCAAATTCACGGACGAATTAATCAACCGTCTTTTCGCGGTCGGGGTTACTCGTACCACGATTCGGGGGCTTGCTGCGCCGCGTATCGTGGTCGAGATACCGACCGCCCAACTGATTGCCAACGACATTACTCTGTCCGAGGTCGCGTCGGCTGTCGCGGCCGAGGTCAACGCAAACCCAGCGGGTGATGTGACTGGCGCGAATGCCCGTATTCGCACGGGTACGGAAAAGCGCACACCCGAAGAAATCGAAGGTATCGCCCTGCGCAATTTTGCGGACGGATCTAAGTTGCTGGTGGGCGATGTGGCGCAGATCCGGGTCGAAGGGGTCAACCGCAATCGCAGCTACTTTGTGGGCGAAAATCCGGCAATGTCGGTGCGGGTAGATCGCTCAAACCTGGGTGACGCGATCGAAATCCAGCACGCGGTCGAAGACGTTGTGACGGAAATGCAGGCCAGCGTTCCCGAAGGTGTGACGATCGAGCTGATCAGAACCCGCGCTCAGGCGATCACCGACCGTCTGGATATTCTGGTCGACAACGGCCTTGTTGGCTTGGGCCTGGTGGTCTGTCTGCTTTTTCTGTTTCTGAATGCGCGGATCGCCTTTTGGGTCGCTGCCGGCATTCCGGTTGCCATGTCTGCCGCGATTGCCTTTATGTATATCGGCGGGCTGTCGATCAACATGGTGTCCCTGTTCGGCCTGATCATCACATTGGGCATTGTTGTGGATGACGCCATCGTCGTGGGTGAGCATGCAGACTTTCGCGCGCGCCGGCTGGGTGAGGCACCGATGGTGGCTGCCGAACGGGCGGCACGGCGCATGGCGATGCCGGTCTTTGCGGCCACCCTGACGACGGTGATTGCCTTTTTTGGCCTGACCCTCGTTGGTGGTCGGTTCGGAGAGTTGATCCGCGACATCCCCTTTACCGTTATCGCGGTTTTGATTGCGTCGCTGATCGAATGCTTCCTGATCCTGCCGAACCATATGGCGCATGCCATCGCGCATTCCACCAAAGAGCACTGGTATGATCTGCCCAACCGCGTGGTCAATCGCGGGTTCCGCTGGGTACGGGATCATCTGTTCCGACCGCTGATCGCCTGGGTTGTCTGGGCACGCTATGTGGTGGTTGCCATGATGGTGGTGATCCTGGCCAGCCAAGTTGCCCTGTTCATTCGAGGTGATGTGAACTGGCGGTTCTTTAACGCGCCCGAGCGCGGCTCGGTCACGGGCAACTTCATAATGGTCGAAGGTGCCACCCGCGCCGAGACTGTGGCCATGATGCATGAACTGCAGCGCGCGACCGAAGAGCTGGGCCAAATTTATGAAGACCGCCACGGTCGTAACCCGATCGACTATGTGCTGGCCGAGGTGGGCGGGTCCGCAGGATGGGGATTGGCCGCCGCCGATGGTAAAGACGCTGACTTGCTGGGTGGTATTTCTATCGAGCTGATCGACGCGGATCTGCGCCCCTATTCCAGCTTTGAGTTTGTGGGTGAGTTGCAGGATTTTGTTCCGCGCCACCCGAAGGTCGAACTGCTCAGCTTCCGGGGATGGCGATCTGGGCCCGGTGGCGATGCCATTGACGTTCAGTTCTATGGCGCGGATGTGAACACGCTCAAATCCGCCTCAGAGGACTTGCAGACCGAGCTGTCAAAATACCCTGAAGTTTCGGCGCTGGAAGACAACCTTGCCTATGACAAGGAAGAGTACATTCTGGACCTGACAGCGCAGGGTCAGTCGCTGGGGTTCAGGATCGAAACGCTGGGACGCGTGTTGCGCGACCGGTTGAACGGGATCGAGGCGGCGACCTTCCCGGATGGCCCGCGCAGTGCCGAGATCAGGGTTGAACTGCCCGAAGGAGAGCTGACCGCCGATTTCCTGGAGCGCACTCTGATGCGTACACCCGATGGAGTGTATGTGCCGTTGGCCGATATCGTGTCGGTCGAGCGAAAGTCCGGCTTCTCGACCGTCCGGCGCGAAAATGGCCTGCGGGTGATATCGGTGAATGGCGACATCTCGGAAGATGACCCGACGCGCGCGGCTGAGATTGCACGTGCCATGGGCGAGGAAATCCTGCCGAAAATCGCCTCGGAACGACAGGTCGAATGGCGGATGGCCGGTCTGAGCGAACAGGAAGACGAGTTCCTGTCCGAGGCGCGCACCGGCTTGATTCTGTGCCTGACGGGTATCTATCTTGTACTGGCCTGGGTGTTTGCCAGCTGGACGCGGCCACTGGTGGTGATGGCGATTATCCCATTTGGGTTGGTCGGCGCGATCTGGGGGCACTACCTGTGGGAAGTTCCGCTAAGCATGTTCACGGTCGTCGGTCTGCTGGGGATGACGGGGATCATCATCAACGATTCGATTGTTTTGGTGACGACCATCGACGATTACCAGAAAGAGCGCGGGCTTGTGCCTTCGATAGTTGAAGGCACCGCAGACCGGTTGCGGCCTGTGATGCTGACGACGCTGACCACGGTTCTGGGGCTGACCCCGTTACTGTATGAAGGGTCGCAGCAGGCGCAGTTTCTCAAACCCACAGTCATTACTTTGGTCTATGGGCTGGGCTTTGGAATGTTGCTGGTCCTGCTGCTAGTCCCGGCGTTGCTTGCCATTCTGAACGATCTGTCTCGCCCAATGACCGCGATGCGTCGGGCGGCACGAGCCCCGGACCGTGTGGTGCAGGGGACGTTGGCGTGTTCGGGCCTCGCCTTGCTTTCATGGTTTACGGTCACGATGGTGTGGCCCGCAATTTACGGCGCGCCCATCGGGTTCTTGTCCGGGCTTTATGCGGGCGAGGATGGCATGGCTATTCTTCGGATGGGCTTGGGCGCGTTCGTTACAGGTGCTGCGCTGATACTGTTCCTCAGCGTGGCAGTCTCAGGCTTGCTTTATACCCGGCTCAAAAGGCCCGCGACCTAAGTCCGGCGCAGGGCGGTTTCCAGCAGATCGATGACGCGGTTGCTCATCTCCAGTTCGCCGCGGCGGATCTGGTCCACAGGGAACCAACGCGCATCGAGCGCGTCGTCACCTGCAATGGGGTCGCCGGTTTGATACTGACAGGCCACGCCTACCAGCAGGTAGTGTGTCTGGACGTCGCCGTTTTCGTTCCAGCGCAGCAAATCAAGATTGTCTAAGTAGTGCTGTGGGTCTGCAATGACCGAGGTTTCTTCGCGCAGCTCTCTTTGCGCGGCTTGCAAAACAGTCTCGCCCCATTCCACGTGACCCCCAGGAAACCCCCATAGCCCAGCATCAGGTTGCTTGCTGCGTTGAACCAGCAGCACTTGGTCCTGATGCAGGACTACTGCCAAAGCGCCGATTTTTGGAGTTTGTGTCATGAAATCACCGGGCTCAGCTTGCGCTGCATCCCCGAATGTCGACTGCGTGATTTGCCCCCAACACGGTGATCCGAATTTCCGACCGATCCAGCGCAAACGGTCCACCGGATGCATTAATCACCTCAGAGGTTGCGATCAGAGTGTTGCCGGTTCGCGTCGTCTCGGTCTGCGAAGCCCAGAGCGCCGGGTTCCCCGGCTCGATCACGGCCACCTCGCGACCGCCTGCCGAGGGCATGGTCACCCGGGCCTCGATCTTCATCCCGTCTGATGTGGGTGAGAGGTGACAGGTGGTATGGGCCACTCTGGCCTCGTGTTCGGAAAAGGGCCTTTGTGCCAGTGCAGCGGCGATGGTGGGGTTGCGCCCGGCGTCTGCGTTCAGCGTGTGGTCGAAATCCAGCTGTTCCGGGATGCAAACATCCTTGCAGACGCCCAGATCCATCGTTCCCTGCAGGCGTACGGGCTTGGCCGGGTTTTTCGGCGTGATCTCGACTGGCAAAACCAGTTGGTTTTCGTAGCCGATCGATTGCAATCCGTTCTGGTCAAAAACATTGGGTGCGGGCCATGTAATCGACACATCCCCGACGTTGTTCGAACGGTTCCAGTCGAATTGCGGCGGAATGCCAGCATCCCCCGGCGCACGCCAATAGGTTTTCCAACCGTCCTGCAGCGTCACACGCACGGCGCTGAGGTACGTTCCTTTAGCGGTGCGTCCGCCATCCAGAATATCCAACTCGGCAACGGGGCCGTTGACCTGCGCTGTTACAGGTAAGGCCAGACCAAAGGTTATGGCGATTGCCGGTAATACATTTTTTACGCTCATGGTTCATAAATGCGCGGTTGCGGCACAGAATCCAAGTCACGTTCCAGTAACCGGGATGAAATCTGCTGAAATGTGCGCTGATCCCTTGCCATTCCGGGTGACCAAGGGTCATTGTTGAAGCATACCTGATAAGAGATGTCGGCTCATGGATCTTACCGGAAAACTGTTGATTGCGATGCCTGGCATGGGCGATCCGCGTTTTGATCATTCGGTGGTGTACCTGTGCAGCCATGGCGAAGATGGTGCTATGGGTTTGATTATCAACAAACCTTCGGATCTGCGGCTGAAAACTCTGTTGAGTCAGCTCAACATCCCCTGCCGGATTCCGGTTGTGGGTGAACGTTTGGTCCATTTCGGCGGCCCGGTCGAGATGTCGCGTGGTTTTGTCCTGCACAGCTCGGATTACGAGGCGAACCTGCATTCCATGCACATCACGGATGAGTTCAGCATGACGGCAACGCTGGATATCCTCGAGGATCTTGCCTCGGGCCGCGGGCCTTTGAACTCCACTTTGGTGCTGGGCTATTCGGGTTGGGGACCTGGTCAGCTTGAGGATGAGATCGCGATGAACGGCTGGCTCACAACCGAGGCGTCGTCCAAGCTGGTCTTCGATGTAGCCGATGATGAGAAATGGGGAGGTGCGCTTGCGACTTTAGGCGTTGACCCCTTGATCCTGTCTGCCGAGTCCGGACGCGCCTGATCAGCCGTTACGCGGGGCCGCAGCGCGGCGCAGGCGGTCGTTAATGGCCGCACCCAAACCATGTTCCGGAATTTGGGTCACCGCAATTGATCTGCCGGTGTCATTCAGGCTGTGCAGTGCGGCGAACAGGTTGGCAGCGGCCTCGGCAAGATCACCTTTCGCTGACAGGTTCAGATCGCAGTCCACCGGGCCAAACCCCAGCAGAACTTCATCGCCTTGGGCGGTGCTGGCGTTCAGACGAACGGGCGCATCCGGAGCATAATGCGATTGCAGCTGGCCGGGCGCGTTCAGCGCATCACCCGGCTGGTGGTGGTGCAGCTGAGTATCCAGAACCGCCTCGATCTGTTCCAGCGAAACGCCGCCTGGGCGCAAAAGGGCAGGCTCGCCCGCAACGCCCACGATGGTGCTTTCCAACCCGACCCCGCAAGGCCCATCATCCAGCACCGCGGCGATGCGCCCATTCAGGCCGGACAGGACGTGCGCGGCTGTGGTCGGGCTGATTTGCCCGGACGGATTGGCAGATGGCGCGGCGACCGGGCCGTCGAATTCGGACAGTAGCGCACGGGCCGCAGGGTGGGCTGGCACTCGCACGGCGAGGGTGTCCAGCCCGGCTGTCACCAGCGATGAAATCCCGTGATCCGGTCGCAGTGGCAGAACCAGAGTCAGCGGTCCGGGCCAGAACGCGGCCGCTAAGGCCTCGGCCTGATCGGACCATGTCACGAACCGCTGGGCGGCTTCGATCGAGGCCACATGCGCAATCAACGGGTTGAAGCTGGGTCGTCCCTTGGCGGTATAGATGCTTGCCACCGCTTCTCCGTTACGGGCATCCCCGCCCAGGCCGTAGACCGTCTCGGTCGGGAAAGCCACCAGAAGACCCTGACGCAGCAGGTCTGCCGCCTGCGTAATTCCGGCAGGATCGGCGTTTAATGTCAGAGTGCCGTTGGGGATCATTGGTGGTGACGCCGCGTTTTGATTGCGTATAGCATTTGGACCGATACCTAATCGGTGGAACCCAGATGCATAAAGGTGGGCGGTGGAAATTCCAAGCCCGTCGGCGTAAACGCAATCAGACAGCCTAGAGGGAAGACATGCCATATCGCGCCCCAATCTCTGATTATGAATTCTTGTTCCGCCACGCGGTCAATTTTGACAAGATCGCTGCTACCGAGAAATTCTCGGAAGCCAGCGACGATGTGGTCAGTGCCATTCTGACCGAAGCCGGAAAACTTTGCGAAGAGGTGATGGCCCCTCTGCAACGCCCCGGTGATCTTGAGCCTGCGCGCTTGGAAAACGGCGTGCTGCGTACCTCGACCGGGTATGCCCATGGCTGGAAAGCCATAGCCGAAGGCGGCTGGGTCGGGATGAGCGGTGATCCGGAATATGGCGGCATGGGTCTGCCGATGACGCTGACCACCGCCGTGAACGAGATGATGTCGGCCGCCTGCCTGTCGCTGCAACTTGCGCCGCTGATGACACAGGGCCAGATCGAAGCGCTGGAACATCACGCCAGCGATGAGCTCAAGGCGCTGTATTTGCCTAAGATGATGGCAGGTGAATGGTCTGGTACCATGAACCTGACCGAACCACAGGCCGGGTCGGATGTGGGTGCGTTGACTTCGAAAGCCGAAGCCAATGGGGATGGCACCTTTTCTGTGACAGGGCAGAAAATCTTTATCTCATGGGGTGACAACGATTTTGCTGAGAATGTTTGCCATTTGGTACTGGCACGCCTGCCCGATGGCGTTCCCGGAACCAAGGGCATTTCGCTGTTCCTGGTGCCCAAGCTGCTGCCGGATGAGAACGGCAATCCCGGTGTGGCCAATGATCTGAAGGTCGTATCGGTCGAGCACAAGATGGGCCTGCACGGCTCACCAACCTGCGTGATGCAGTTTGACGGTGCCAAAGGCTGGCTTGTAGGCAAGGAACATGGCGGCATGGCCGCGATGTTCACCATGATGAACAACGCGCGCCTAGGTGTTGGCGGTCAGGGTGTGGGCGCAGCCGAAGGTGCCTATCAGCACGCGCTGGCCTATGCGTTGGAGCGGAAGCAGGGCAAAACCCCCTCGGGCACCATTATCGACCACGCGGATGTCCGTCGGATGTTAATGAGCATGCGTGCTGACACTTTCGCTGCGCGTGCGATTATGCTGGCCAACGCCGCGGCCATCGATATGGCCAACGCAACGGGCGACGCCGATTGGATGTCTCGTGCCGCACTTTTGACGCCGATTGGCAAGGTTTTTGGCACCGAGACGGGAATGCGCGTATCTGAGACCGGTGTTCAGGTCCACGGCGGTATGGGCTTCATCGAAGAATCCGGTGCGGCTCAGTATTATCGCGACGTCCGTGTGACTGCGATTTATGAGGGAACGAATGGCATTCAGGCCATGGACCTTGTCGCGCGCAAGATGATGGATGGCGGCGAAGCAGCCTCGCGCCTACTGGACGAGATCGAAGATCATGCCGAACAGGCGCGGGCGACCATGCCCGAACTGGCTGGCCCTGTTTGGGAAGCGACCGAAAGCTTGCGCGAGGCGACCGAGTGGATGGTGGCGCAGTCTGATATGAACAACCGGTTTGCCGGGGCGTTGCCCTATCTGCATGCCTTTGCTCGCGTTTTGGGTGCACATTACCACCTGAAGTCGGCTCTGGCTGAACCGGGTGGCCCGCGCTTTAAGCTGGCCCGGTATTACATCAACGCGCTGTTGCCTGAATATGCTGGGCTGCTTGTTCAAGCACAGAACGGGGCAGATGATGTATTCGGGCTCAGCGCCGAGGAGTTTGTATCCTGATGGACGGAGATACCCCTTTGGCGATCAGATATCCCTGGTCAGAGCCTCCGGCCGAGGGCGAGGCGACCGAGATTGCCGAAGGTGTTCTGTGGATGCGATTGCCGCTGCCCATGGCGCTGGATCACGTTAACATTTATGCGCTGGACGATGGCGACGGCTGGACCGTGATCGACACAGGAATGTCGTCGAACAAAACACGGCGCATCTGGGAAAAGCTGATGGCAGGCCCATTGGCGGGCAAGCCGATCACGCGGGTGGTTGTGACTCATCATCACCCCGATCACGTGGGCAATGCGGGTTGGTTCCAATCCGAACATGGCGTGGAACTGGTGGCGTCGCGAACGGCCTGGCTGTTTTCGCGGATGCTACAGCTGGATGTTCAGGAAAGCTGGCCCCAAGAGACGCTGGACTATTACCGCAGTGCAGGAATGGCGCCCGACGTTCTTGCCAAGCGGATGGCCGAGCGCCCGTTCAATTATTGCGACACAGTTTATCCGATGCCGCTGGGTTTCACCCGGATCAAGCAAGGCAGTGTGATCCGCATGGGTGGGCGCGACTGGGATGTTCATATGGGCAATGGCCATGCCCCCGAACACGCGACATTCTGGAGCCGCGACGACAATCTGGTGATCACCGGCGATCAGATCCTCAGTTCGATCAGTCCCAACCTGGGTGTCTATGTCACCGAACCTTTGGCGGATCCGGTTGCTGAATGGCTTGAGGCCTGCGAACGGCTTCAGGGGCTGGCGCGACCCGATCATCTGGCGCTGGGCGGGCACAAGCTGCCATTCACCGGGCTGCCCATCCGGATGAGGCAACTGATCGACAACCACCACAGTGCATTGGATCGTTTGGAAAAGTATTTGGACCAGCCCAAGACCGCTGCCGAATGTTTCATGCCCTTGTTCAAACGGCAGATCAGCGGTGGCGAGTATGGGCTTGCGCTGGTCGAAGCGGTTGCACATCTGAACCATCTTTACCACATTGGAGCTGTCACCCGGACGCGCCGCGCGGACGGGGCCTGGGAGTTTCAGCGCAAAGGGTAAAGCCATGCAGGATCAGATCGAAACCTCGGCCGAGGCCGCCGAAGCCGCAGCTTTGCCGCGCTGCTACGAAGTGCATTCCGACCCCGAAGCAAAGTCAGGCGCAAAAGACCTGCCCGGCCCGTTGCAAAAGCCGGTCGAAACGAAAAGCCCCGCACAGTGGGCTTATGAGCGGCTGATCCTCTATATCCAGAATTTCGAAAAGACGCTGACCGGCGACCAAGAGGTTGCGATGGGATTCACCGGCGGCGACGCAGGCGTCATGCGGATCGAGGGGATGGGGTATTTCGATCCCGATATCATCACCTTTTATGGGTCCGATGCGACCGGCGCGCGCACTCAGCTTGTACAACATGTCAGCCAGTTGAACGTGATGCTGCGGGCCCTGCCCAAATCGGTTGAGGATAAACCAGCCAACCGGATCGGGTTCCGTCTGGCGGCGGATCTGGAAGAAAGCTGATCACCTGACTTGCAATTCACGTCTGCGCAGCCTTGAATGAGTTTACCATTCAAGGGGGCCTCACGTGACCACTTTCTCTGCCGTTACAAGTGCCTACAAAGGTGCGTGGGCCCGTCGCCGTGTCTTTGTGCCGATCTATCTCGTTGTGCGCCTGCTTTTGGTTGCGCTGATTGCGCCCGGCGTGGCGATCACGGTGAATCTTGCCGTATCGCTATCCAACCAGACGGCGCTGACTGATCAGGCGATCGCTGCATTCATTCTCTCACCTGCCGGGTTTATTGCGGCCGTTGTGGTGCTCAGCCTGTTTCTACTGGCCGAAGTGTTTGTCTTCTCGGTCATGGCCGGGTCGCTGCGGATGGCAGAGCCGGACCCATGGCGCGCCGGCAGTTCTTCGATTAGGCTGATCTTGTCGCGGCTTCCATCCCTGTTCGGATTTGCGGTGCGCTTTGTTGTGCGTGTTTTGCTGTTGGTTCTGCCCTTTGCGATCGTTTCTGCCGTGATCGCGTGGTGGACGCTGACTGAGTATGACATCAACTATTATCTGACATTCCACCCGCCCTCATTCTGGGTGGCTGTGGTGCTGATCGGGGCGGTTGCGCTGGCTATGGCTTGGGTGTTGATCCGACGCCTGTCAGCCTGGGCTTTGTCGCTGCATTTGGTTTTGTTCGAGGGCGTTCACCCCGGACATGCGTTTGGCATCAGTGCCAGTCGGATGGAAGGTATGCGCGGACGCCTCAAGATAGAACTGGCCATCTGGTTGGCTGTGCGCTTTGTCATCGCTGCCGTGATCGCCTGGGTGGCCGGGCTTTTGTTCGCACTGGTGCCGCTGCAAGGCGCAGCCAACCTGAGATTGGCCCTGATTTACAGCCTGGCCGTCGCCGGTATCTGGTCACTGGCCGGACTGGTATTGGCAGCCACGGCTCTGGGCGCACTGGCAGTGCTGCTCGATGGGTTCTTTGATATCCAGACATCGGAACCAACCCCTCCAAAGCCGCGCAACCTGCGCAGAACAATGGTCACGGCTGTTGGGGCCGCCATCGTTGCTGTTCTTGTTGGGATATGGTTCGGGCAGCACCTTCTGGAAAGGGTGCAGGCATCGGACCGTGCAGAGGTTATCGGTCATCGCGGCGCTGCCGCGCTGAAGCCCGAAAACACTATGGCCTCGGTTCTCAAGGCGATCGAGGACGGGGCCGACTGGGTTGAGATCGACGTGCAGGAAACAGCGGATGATGTAGTCATCGTCGCCCATGACAGTGATTTTATGAAACTGGCCGGTGTTAACCTCAAGGTGTGGGATGCCACGATGGAGGATATCGATCAGATCGACATCGGCAGCTGGTTTGGCCCTGAATACGCAGATGAGCGGACGCCGACGCTGCGCGACGTGCTGGAGGCGGCGAAGGGCAAGGCCAAGGTCATTATCGAACTGAAATACTACGGCCACGACGTAGACCTTGAGAATCGGGTTGTCGCCCTCGTCGAAGAACTGGGCATGCAGGACGACATTGCAACGATGTCCCTGAAATACCCGGCAGTGCAAAAGATGAAGACGATTCGCCCCGACTGGCGCGCCGGTGTTCTGGCCGCGACTGCTGTGGGTGATCTGTCGGGTCTCGAAGGTGATTTTGTTGCGGTGAACGCCGCGATGGCGACGCCGGGTTTGGTCAATTCGGTCCATGCGGCGGGTAAGGACATCTATGTCTGGACAGTGAATGATCCGCTGCAAATGTCGGCGATGGCGTCGATGGGGGTGGATGGGCTGATCACGGACCGACCAGCGATGGCAAATGAAGTTCTGCGTGTGCGCGCCGAATTGGGGCCGGCAGAGCGGTTGTTGTTATGGCTGGCGACGACCTTTGGCATGTCCTTTGATACTGAGGCGATGCGCGATGAAAGCCCTTAATCTGGCAGCGATCCTTTTGTTGAGTGCCTCGCCAGCCTTCGCGCAAGACGTCATGCGCAGCTTTGAGTTGCCCGCGCATCGCTCCCTGATGGCGGAGCGCAGCAGCGCAGAGTTGACTCCGTTTGAAACGGATGGCTGTTCGGGTGGTCTTTCGGCCAGTTGGCGCTTTGTGGCGGATACGTTCCCCAGCTTTCGGGGACTGTATGAGGCGCACCCACCGTGGGAATACTGCTGTGTGACCCATGATCGCGCCTATCACCATGCCGGCGGGGCTTTGCGGGCCGAAGACAGTTATGACGCGCGCCTGTCCGCGGACGACACCCTGCGTGCCTGCGTCAAAAAGCATGGGACAGACCATGCCGAGGAATATGCCGAACGCTATGACATGACGGCCGAACAGGTTCGCACCGCCCATTCCGTCACGGCCGAGGCGATGTACGCGGCGGTCCGATTCGGCGGCGGCCCCTGTTCGGGCCTGCCCTGGCGTTGGGGTTTTGGGTATCCGGGGTGCTCGGTGTTTCCACCTTTGGCCCCTGCGCGCGAATGACGTGGTGACAGGCCCCGGATTTTCCATTATCCAACATTTCAAACACGCGAATTAGGATTCTGAGACTCATGGCTGAACACAAGCACGGCGAAATGGATATCACTGTTCAAACCAAAACCTTTGATGGGTTCGTCAAAGCCACCACATGGTGTGTGGTTGCCATCGCCCTCCTTTGCCTGTTCCTGGCGGTCTTCGCCGCATAATCCAAAACGGGGTTGACCTTGATCCGGATTTTGATTGCCTGCCTGCTGGCAGCAACTGTTGCTGGCTGCACGGGATCGCAGCGCCCGCAAGCCGACCGGGCCGAGGTCGTTGCCCGATCCTATCGTGATCCGGGGCCTTCGACCCTGACGCTGTATACGATGATCAGCACGCGCACCGGGTCTGGTGCCCATACTTCGTTGATGATCAGCGGCAGCGAGCGGGTGATCTTTGATCCTGCGGGGTCTTTCCGCGCAGATGTGGTTCCGATCAAGGACGACGTGCTGTACGGTATCACCCCGAATGTCGAGCGCGCCTATCGCAGCTCACACGCGCGCGAGACACATTATGCGCGTATCCAGACGATTCAGGTGAGCCCGCAACAGGCCGAGATTGCCTTGCAGCTGGCCAAACAATCCGGTCCGGTCGCTGGCGCCTATTGTGCGAATTCCACCGCGTCGCTGCTGAAGCAGGTTCCGGGGTTCGAACAGATCGACGTGACCTTTTTTCCGGTCAAGCTGTCAGATCAGTTCGGTCAGATTCCGGGTGTTGTGACAACGGAGTATCGTGAGAACGACGATGCCGACCTGCAAAAAGGTCTGGCCGCCAACAATGCGGCACTGAACCAACTGGAAACGGTCTCAACCCAATAAGTACAGCAACCCGTACAGAGTTGCGGCACCGCTGAAGATCGCTGCCAGCACATTCTTTGTGATCACTCCGACGCTCAGCGCAACCGCGGCGGCCGCCATCCGTGGAATGTCGGGCTGCCCTTCGGTTGCGGTTGGCCAAACAACCAGCGGTGCAATCAGGGCGGGCAGGATGGCGACAGCGGTATAGCGCAAGTGGCGCAACAGCCAGGGAGGCATCGGGCGATCCCCGACGAGGCCGATAAAGACAAACCGCAAACTATAACTGCCAATGGCAAGTCCAATGATGATGGACCAGATCGTGACCGGATCAACAGGGGTCATGATGCGGCCTTTCTGCGTTCGGCGAACAATTCGGCCTGAGCACCGGCCATCATGCCGGCACATCCGGCAATCAGCAGGCCCAGATTGTATGGGATGCCAGCGGTCATCAAAGAAACGACAATGGCGACCAGCGCAGCCACCACATGGGGCAGGGTGCGCATCATTGGCCCGATCATTGCCAGAAATGTAATCGGCAAGGCAAAGTCCAGCGCCCAGCTTTCGGGAATGCGCGTGCCAAGAACCGCGCCCAGATAAGTCGCAAATATCCATAGCGGCGTGATGGGGGTGACCGAGCCCACGAAATAAGCCATGCGCTGGGGCACTGTCATCCTGGGTTCTTTTTCAAACTGCACAATCGAACAGGCATAAGACTGATCGACAGTCAGGTAGGCGGCACAGGCCCGCTGCCACATCGGCGCAGCGCCCAGATAGGGCGTCAGTGACGCTGAATACATCGCCATCCGCAGGTTCACCGCCAGGGCAGAGACAAGAATAATGGCCGTCGGCGTCTGATCCTGCAGCAATTGCAGCGCGGCAAACTGCGCAGCACCCGCAAAGACAGTGGACGTGAAGGCCATGGTTTGCACGATATTCAACCCGGCCTCGGTCGCGAAGACGCCGAACAGGGTGCCAAACGGGATCGCCACAAAAATGAACGGGGTCCCGTCGCGAAAACCCTTCCAGAAGTATGACTTGGATGTGGTGTCTGCCATGGCTAAATCCTATGGTGATCCCCGCAGCAGTAGCGGTCTTGGGAAAGGGTTGCAATTGGCCACGGAACAGAACCAGTCAGACTACATCATCGCCCCAGATCCCGGTGCGCCCCGCCTGACCCGCGCCGTTGAAGGCGTGGACCAGAATGGTGAGGTCAGTCGGATCTCGGTGGTCGAGGAGCGCCCGCTGACGATTTTCCTCAATTCACAGGAAATCGTGACCGCAATGACCATTGGCGATTACCCGGAATACCTGGCGCTGGGTTTCCTGCGCAATCAGGGGATGCTGTTGGCAGATGATGAGATCACGCGCGTTGAATACGATGATGATCTGGAAACCGTGATCGTGCGCACTGCGCGCGAGACCTCGTATGAGGACAAACTGAAGAAAAAGACCCGCACCAGTGGCTGTGCGGTCGGCACGGTGTTCGGTGACATGATGGAAGGATTGGAGAACGTGCGCCTGCCGCAGGTCTCGGTCCGCACGTCGTGGCTCTATGATCTGGCGGCCAAGATCAACCGTACCCCGTCGCTGTATCTTGAGGCTGGGGCGATCCACGGTACAGTGCTGTGTCACGAGAACCGCCCGTTGGTTTATATGGAAGACGTGGGCCGCCACAACGCTGTCGACAAGATCGCCGGCTGGATGCTGTCCGAAGGTGAGGGGGCTGAAGACAAAATCCTCTACACCACCGGACGTCTGACCTCGGAAATGGTGATCAAGACCGCGATGATGGGCATCCCGGTTCTGGCGTCGCGATCGGGCTTCACCGCATGGGGCGTAGAGATTGCCCGCGAAGTCGGACTGACACTGATCGGTCGGATGCGCGGGCAGCGCTTTGTATGTCTTTCAGGTCAGGACCGACTGATGCGTGATGTGGATCCGGCGACTGTGGCGGTCGAGGATAAGAAACACAAAAGGAAAAGCTCCCAGTCCTGAAATCCGTTGGGTAACCAGTCGTTCTGAGAAAACTCTGCAAGTTCCAGAAGATATACACTAAGGTGGAGCAACTCAGAGTGGAATTTTGGATGGTTGCCACGTAGGGAAGCTATGGAATTAATCAGTTTAATTGCACCGGTCTTCGCGGTGATCTTGACGGGGTACGTGTTTTCTTGGACGAATCTTCTGGGTGAAGACACGTCAGAAGCTCTGGTGCAGTTTGCGGTTTACGTCCTGATCCCTGCCATCATGTTTTACCTGATTGGTCAGGAGGAGTTTGAGAACCTTCTAAACTACGGTTTCTACGTGTCGTATGGCGGTACGATACTGGCTCTTTTTGCCGTCCTGTTCATCGGTTTGAAGGCGCTGACGAGTTTTCAGGTCGGATCAGCAACCGTTTTGGCCTTTGCTGGCGTTGCCTCGAACACAGCGTTGGTTGCGCTGCCCATCCTCCATGCGATTTTTGGATCAAAGGGGGCGCTGCCGGCCGTATTGGCAAATCTGGTGGTCGCCATTCTGCTGTTGATCATGACCACCATTCTAGAGACCTCGGCCGGGCACAAGGCAAGCGCCAAGACACCCATTTACAAGATCCTTCTGAATGTTTTGAAAAACCCGATAATCGCTGCAACGTTGTTGGGCGTTCTTTACTCTTTCACAGGTATTGGGTTTTCTGACGCCGTTTCGGATTATTTAGAGCTTATGAGTCAGGCGCTTGCAGCTGTTGCGCTGTTTGCGATCGGGTTCACCACAAGTGTTCGCACGATTGTTCAGACTGGACCGATGATCCTGTTCTTGACAGTAATAAAACTTCTCGTTGTTCCGGGGGTGGTGCTGCTTGCGGGGCATTTGATCGGCCTGGATCCGCTTTGGATCATTGCGGCGACGGTCTCTGCAGCAGCGCCCACGGCAAAGAGCATCTTTTTGCTGGCCAAACATTATGATCAGGAGCCGCAACTCGCCGCTCACATCGTGTCGGCGACCTCGTTCCTGGCGGTCGGGACTTTGATCCTGTGGCTGTTTGTCCTGCATCATCTGCATCCTACCGCGTTCCAATTGAATTGAGTTCGCTCTACAAAGTTGCGATCTATGGATCACTTGGACGCAAGCAACAAGGTGCAGCAATGAACACCCCTTTGGGCGTAATCCTCGCAGGCGGCCTCGCCACCCGTATGGGCGGCGGCGACAAGGGTCTGTTGCAGATCGGGGGGCAAAGCCTGCTGTCTCATGTCATTGACCGGTTCGGCCCGCAGGTAGACGGTCTGGCGCTGAACGCCAATGGCGACCCCGAACGGTTCGCCGATCTGAACCTGCCGGTTCTGCCCGATACCATCGAAGGTTTCGCCGGGCCTTTGGCGGGTGTGCTGGCGGGGCTCGACTGGGCTGCTAAGCAAGGCGCCTACAGCATAGTCACAGCCGCCGCTGACACGCCGTTTTTTCCACGCGATCTTGTGGCACGGCTGACCGACGCTGCCCAAGGGCAAACACATCCTCTGGTGCTGGCCACCACGCCGCGCACCGGGGATGAAGCTCTAAAGTCCGGCGGCGGCAAGCGGGTCAACAGGCATCCGACATTTGGGCTCTGGCCTGTCGCCCTGCGCGATGATCTGCGGGATGCCTTGAATGACGGGCTGCGCAAGGTTGTGCTGTGGACCGACAAACATGACGGTCGTGAAGCTTTGTTTCCTGCGGAACCTTTCGATCCCTTCTTCAACGTCAACACGCCCGACGATTTGGCGCGGGCGCAAAAGCTGCTGGAACAGGCATGAGGGTCTTCGGCGTCACCGGCTGGAAAAACGCAGGCAAGACCGGCCTAGTGGAGCGGTTAGTGGCCGAGATTACTCGGCGCGGCTTCACGGTTTCGACGGTCAAACACGCGCATCACGCCGTCGATGTCGACCAGCCCGGCACCGACAGCCACCGCCATAGAGAAGCCGGTGCGTCCGAGGTGCTGTTGGCATCCGGCAAGCGCATTGCGGTGATGCAGGAACTGCGCGGCGCACCTGAGCCGCCATTGGCTGATCTTCTGACGCGGCTGCTTCCGGTCGACCTCGTTCTGATCGAAGGGTTCAAACGAGAAAGCCACCCCAAGGTCGAAGCGTTTCGCGCTGAGGCCGGCAATGCGTTAATGGCCGGGGAAAACAGTACGATCCGCGCTGTCGCCAGCGATACGCCCCTGCAGGTACAGGTTCCGGTGTTTGATCTGGACAACACCGCCGCAGTCGCGGATTTCATCTTGAAAGAGGTCGGATTATGACGCCGCCGAACATCACGCCTCCGCCCCTGCGAAACGATTGTTTTGCCTTGCCTGCCGGGGTCAACTGGACACCTGTGGACGACGCGCTAGCCTTGTTGCGATCTCGGTTGACGGTGGTGACTTCGGTCGAAACCGTTCTGATCGGGCAGGCTGTGGCGCGGATACTGGCAGAAGACGTTTTTTCGAAACGTTCAAACCCGCCGCAACCGAACACGGCTGTGGATGGCTATGGATTTTCCGGGTCTGTCTCCGAGGGCCCCCAAGTGATGCCGCTGCAGGATGGGCGCGCTGCGGCTGGTATTCCGTTTGATGGCACGGTGCCACACGGCAAGGCGCTGCGCGTGCTGACCGGCGCAGCGCTGCCTGCTGGTGTGGATACGGTCATACTGGAAGAGGACGTGACCGTTCAGGATGGTCACATCGCCTTTCACGGCCCGTTGAAACTGGGCGCAAATACCCGCAAAGCCGGTGAAGATGTGGCCGAAGGTGACATGGTCCTGCCCGCAGGGCGAAGGCTGACTCCCGCTGATATGGCCCTTCTGTCCGCAACCGGGATTGCCGAGTTTGCGGTACGCAAAACGCTACGCGTTGCGGTGCTCTCGACCGGAGATGAACTGGTTGAACCCGGAGAATCCGCCGGACCCGGTCAGATTTTCGACGCCAACCGTCCGATGCTGTTGTCGATGATCGCGCGGCTGGGCTTTTGTCCGGTGGATTTGGGGCGCGTGTCTGACGACCGGGAAGATTTGCGTGACAGATTGAACAAAGCGGCGGAACAGGCCGACGTCATTCTGACCAGCGGCGGTGCGTCCGCCGGGGATGAAGATCACGTCTCGGCCCTGTTGCGAGAGGCCGGTGCGATGCAAGAGTGGCGGATCGCACTGAAACCAGGCCGCCCATTGGCGTTGGGTATGTGGAACGAAACGCCCGTATTTGGCCTGCCGGGTAATCCCGTCGCTGCCAAAGTCTGCACGTTGATCTTTGCCCGCCCTGCGCTGGGTCTGATGGCGGGCGAGGGCTGGTCTCAGCCGCTGGGGTTCGACCTGCCAGCCAATTTCGAAAAGCGCAAAAAACCGGGGCGGCGCGAGTATCTGCGCGCCCGTGTCCGAGACGGTCGGGTCGAGGTTTTTGCTTCAGAAGGTTCGGGTCGTATCAGCGGCCTTAGCTGGGCCGAAGGGCTGGTCGAGATTCAGGATGGCGCATGTCACATCAGGCCGGGCGATCTGGTGCGGTTTATTCCCTATGGCAGCTTTGGACTGTGATCAATCGAAGGTACCTGCGACACGCCCCAGCAGCATGAACGCTCGGGCGGTTCGCGTGTCGCCCAAAGCGGTCAGGTCCGCGTCGCTGGCAACCGGTTCAAATTCAACAATCATGTGATCAAAACGGCGCAGGAAATGATGCACGGCGTCCCGGAATATCGGGTCCTGCTTCATCCGCGCTGCCGTCAGTGCCAGCGAAGACCGGTCCCTGATCCCGCCCAACGCGGCAACCGCGCGGCCGCGCGCGCCCTGTGCGAACTGCCGCCAGATTTCGGGACGCGCCATATCCGGACGCAGATCGTCCATATAGATGCCTTCCTGACTTAGCAGGGTAAGCACGTCCTGCGAAGCCTGCACCAGTTGAGCGGTCTTGCGATCTCGTAGCGCCAGCCTAAGGGCGTCGAACCCTTCAGCATCATCCTGCGTTTCCGGGAAATTCAGCGCTCGAATGAAGGTATCGGTCGTCAATGGTGGCGCGATTTCTTCGGCCGGGGTGCCCAGTTCCAAAGACGTCTGGTCGCCTGTGGCAACAGATGCTTCGCCGCGAACCGGCTCGGTCCGTTTCGACGAAAACGTCGCCAGCGCGGTTTCTGCTTTTTTGGTGGCCTCGGCGATTTCGTTCAGCTTTTTGCTGACACCGGGTTCTTGCAAGCTGGCGGCGCGCTGTTGCTGAATCACGTAAGCCTGACGGATCGCATCTATCGCTGTCTGCAGCCGAGCGCTTTCCTCGCGCATGACGCGACTGGCACGCATCGCCATAGCGGCGACCCAAATCATCGCCACCGGCATGAAAACAGCCAGCAGAGTCACGACGAATCCGCCGCCATCGACCTCGTCGGGAAGCACCAGAAACACAATCGACACAATCAGCCAAACCACGCTAAGCGCGACGGCAACGATCTCGATCTCGGTTACCGAAGGATGTGAAGGCTTATCATATATACCCAAAGGGGTCGGCCGTTCGGGATCTTGTTCGGGATTGGGCTCTGACATGGTCAAGGCTCCGGTCAGGCATACTCGATACTTAGAACTTCATAGGACCGCACACCGCCGGGGGTGCGTACTTCGACACTGTCGCCTTCTTCCTTGCCGATCAACGCCCGCGCGATGGGTGATTTGATATTCAGTAGGCCGTTTTCGATGTTGGCTTCGTATTCGCCAACAATCTGCCAGGTCTTTTCCTCGTCAGTGTCTTCATCCACCAGGGTGACCTTTGCGCCAAATTTGATCGCGCCGTTCAGCTTGGCGGGGTCGATCACATCAGCCAGCGACAGAATGCCTTCCAGCTCTTTGATGCGCCCTTCGATGAAGCCCTGCTTTTCGCGGGCCGAATGATACTCGGCGTTTTCCTTCAGGTCGCCCAGCTCGCGCGCTGTGGCAATAGCTTCGATGATCGCCGGGCGCTCGACGGACTTGAGGTTTTTGAGCTCCGCCCCAAGCGCGGCATTACCCGCAGGCGTCATTGGAATTTTTTCCATGTTCTTGTCGTCCACGCATAAATTGGTTCGCCCCGCCGCATGAGACACGCGTCGGGGCGATTTGATGGGTCGTCAATTAACTGACCCAAATGAGGCGTGAATTGCAAGGGGGCTCGGTCGCACAACGCGCGGATTACGGCCTATGGTGTTCGGGAAAAGTCTGAATCGCCAATACCCTGCCACGCTCGTGGCTCTCGGGGCATTGGCGATGAAGAATCTATCGGGTGTTTCCCAGAACGCCTTAATCGTAGCTAATCACTTCGAATTCGATGTCATTGTCGTCATTGAAATAGAACCGCCGACCCGGTTCATAATCAGCATGGGACTTGGGCGTAAAACCGGCGTCGATCACCTTCTGCTCGGTCGTGTCGATGTCTTCGACCAGAACGCCCACGTGGTTCAGCCCACCGACGATGTCATAGCTGCTTTCCCCGGACGGTTGTGGATCGCTGGGCGCGTAAAGCGCCAGATAGGTGTGCTTGGAGCCCACGTGAACCGTGTAACCGCCTGCAATTGCCGGGCCTTCCCAGCGTGTTTTCCAACCGAACACCTTGTGCATCCACGCAGCCGAGGCCTGCGGGTCGCGAACGGTGAAGTTGGTGTGTTCAAGTGTCGCCATCATAGGATCTCCTTCGTGTTTTGAGGCTTGTCCCGACTCACCATAATTCCTAAACCTAACTTTAGATCAAGGGATTTTTCAGGAGGATGTGATGGCGGCTTCGGAAGGGTTGGCAATTGGCGCATTGGCCCGGCGCACAGGCTTGGCCGTTTCGGCGATCCGGTACTATGAGGCGCAAGGTCTGATATCGCCCTGGCGCAATGCGGGCGGGCAGCGGCGGTATCAGCGCGCAGATATCAGACGCCTGAGTTTTGTGATGATTGCGCAGCAGTTCGGCCTGACCTTGCCCGAGATCCGCGAGGTCCTGTCTGGCCTGCCTGGAAACCGCACGCCAACACCGCAGGATTGGCAGGACATCAGCAAGGGGCTAAGGGCCCATCTGGACCAGCGAATCGATACCCTGACGCGCTTGCGCGACAATTTGGATGGCTGCATTGGTTGCGGATGTCTAAGCCTGCCGAAATGCGCCCTCTACAACCCGGATGACCGCGCAAAATCCAATGGTAGCGGTCCCAGGTACCTGATGGGGGACTCACCAGAGGCATAACTGCCGCATTGCAGCAAAGTTACGCCGTGTTTTGATTGACCAAGGTGTTTGCGACCATGTAATCAGCCGTGAAACAAAATTGCGCAGAGCATGCAGTGAAAGCGCCAATTCGGAAAGTTAGCTAGGGAGCCCGCGATGGCCGAGATTGAACGCGAAGCGATGGAATACGACGTGGTGATCGTGGGTGCAGGCCCCGCGGGCCTGTCGGCGGCCATCCGTCTGAAACAGCTGGATGCCGACCTGAACGTCGTGGTTCTGGAAAAGGGCTCGGAAGTGGGCGCGCATATCCTGTCGGGCGCGGTTCTGGACCCTTGTGGGCTGGACGCACTGATCCCGGACTGGAAAGAAAAAGGCGCGCCACTGAACGTGCCGGTGCATGAAGACAACTTCTACATGCTGGGCGAGGCGGGCAAGATCCGCATTCCCAATTTCCCGATGCCGCCGCTGATGAACAACCACGGAAATTATATCGTGTCGATGGGCAATGTCTGCCGCTGGATGGCCGAACAGGCGGAAGAACTGGGCGTGGAAATCTTCCCCGGCATGGCGTGTTCCGAACTGGTCTACGGCGACAAAGGCGAAGTCAAAGGCGTCGTCGCCGGTGTCTTCGGTCTGGAGCCTGATGGATCATATGGGCCGCAGACCGAGCCCGGTATGGAGCTGCATGGCAAATACGTCTTCCTGTCGGAAGGTGTGCGCGGTTCGCTGTCCAAGGAAGTGATCGCCAAGTATGACCTCTCTGCTGGTAAAGAGGTGCAGAAATACGGCGTCGGCATGAAAGAGATCTGGGAGATCGACCCGGCCAAGCACAAGGAAGGCTCGGTCACGCACACGATGGGTTGGCCGCTGGGCAGCAACGCGGGCGGCGGGTCGTTCATCTATCACCTTGAAAACAATCAGGTCTATGTCGGTTTCGTGGTTCACCTGAACTACAAGAACCCGCATCTGTATCCGTACATGGAGTTCCAGCGTTTCAAGCATCACCCGATGGTGGCCGAGCTGCTGAAAGGCGGCAAGCGCGTCGCTTACGGTGCCCGTGCAATTACCGAGGGTGGCTATCAGTCGATGCCCAAGCTTGTCGCGCCGGGCGTGGCTCTGTTGGGCTGTTCCGCAGGCATGGTCAACGTGCCGCGCATTAAGGGCAACCACAACGCGATGTTGTCGGGCAAAGCGGCGGCTGAAGCGGCGTTTGATGCCATCAAGACCGAGCGTTCGGGTGATGAACTGACCGCCTATGAAACCGACGTGCGCGAAGGTGCAATCGGCGCAGACCTGAAGAAGGTGCGCAACGTCAAGCCGCTGTGGTCGAAATACGGCCTGACCGCCAGCCTGATGCTGGGCGGCATGGATATGTGGACTAACACGCTGGGCTTTTCGCTGCTGGGCACGCTGGGTCACGGCAAGAACGATGCTGAATCGACCGAAGAGGCCAGCAAGCACAAGCCCATCGATTATCCAAAGCCCGATGGCAAGCTGTCCTTTGACCGTCTGACCAACGTTTCCTTTGCGATGACCAACCACGAGGAAAGCCAGCCTTGCCACCTGAAGCTGGCCGATCCGGAAATCCCGGTCAAAGTAAACTTGCCCAAGTTCGACGAACCGGCGCAGCGCTATTGCCCGGCTGGTGTGTACGAGATGGTCGAGGATGAAGATGGCGCGCGATTCGTCATCAACTTCCAGAACTGCGTCCACTGCAAAACCTGCGACATCAAGGATCCCAGTCAGAACATCACCTGGACCACGCCGCAGGGCGGGGATGGACCGAACTATCCCAACATGTAAGCGAAAACATGGGCAATGGCGGGGTCGTGAAGGCTCTGCCATTGCCTCTTTCCGGTCAAAGCCCTAGCTTGTTGTCCAGTCAACGATAGCAAGGCAGGATTTTGGTGGCTTCCCTCGTTCGTCGCGCGGCATTTGCCGCGCTGTTAACCTCGGCATTTGCATTCCCGGCGCTGTCGGATTCTGGCTCTGGGTCGTATCTGGCCGGACGTCAGGCGATTTATCAAAGCGACTATATTTCTGCCGAGAAATATTATACGCGGGCCCTGCGCGCCGATCCCGAAAATGGCAAACTTCTGGAAAACGTCGTCGTAGCGCGTCTTGCATTGGGCGAGATTGAGCGCGCGCTGCCGGTTGCGCAGTCAATTGAGGCGCTCGAACTACCAAGTCAGGCGGCAAAGATGGTCATTATGGCCAACCTGATCGACGACGGAAAGCTCGATGAGTTGCTTGCACGTGATCCTGAAACCCAAGGCGTTGGGCCATTAGTAGATGGCTTGGTTCTGGGTTGGGTCTATGTGGCGCAAGGTGCCATGACCAAAGCGATGGAAAAGTTCGACGAAGTTGGCACCCAAGAGGGGCTTCTGGAATTCGCGCTTTACCACAAGGCGTTGGCGCTGGCGTCCATTGGTGACTTCGAAGGGGCCGAAGAGATTTTTGCGGCAAACAACGGAGCGGTGTCGCGGTTCTCGCGCCGGGCGGCCTTGGCCCGGACCGAAGTATTGTCGCAGCTGGACCGCAACGAAGACGCCCTGCAATATCTGAAAGACGTTTTCGCGGCGGGCAGCGACCCATCCATCGAAGGTTACGTGGCGCGTTTGAAGGCGGGTGAAACGTTGCCATTTACACACATACAGTCGGCGCAGGACGGTATGGCTGAAGTGTTCTTTTCTGTCGGTGCCGCGCTCAGCAGCGAGGCGTCACAGGACTATGTACTTCTCTATGCCCGGATTGCCGCGTTTCTGAGCCCGGACCACGTGGACGCAATCCTACTAAGCGCCGAGTTGCTGGATGCACTGGAACAATATGACCTGGCCGTCGAAGCCTATCGTATGGTGCCGTCCACCAGCAGCGATTACCACGCGGCCGAGTTGGGCCGGGCCGAGGTTCTGAGCCGATCGGGAAAAACGGATGCAGCCGCCGAAGTTCTGCAGAACCTCGCGGCGCAAAGCCCCAGCCTGCCCAGTGTGCATGTAGCCCTGGCTGATCTGCAACGGCGGCAAGAAAACTATGTCGATGCCGTTGGGACCTATGACACTGCTATCGAACTGACCGAGCAGGGTGTCAGCGGCAACTGGTTTTTGTATTACGCCCGCGGTATCTCGCATGAGCGTCTCAAGCACTGGGAAGCGGCTGAGGCCGATTTCCGTCGCGCGCTGGAACTGAACCCTGATCAACCACAAGTTCTGAACTATTTGGGCTACTCGCTGGTCGAACGGCAGGAAAAGCTGGACGAAGCACTGAACATGATCGAACGCGCTGTCGCGGCGCGCCCTGACAGCGGCTATATTGTCGACAGTCTTGGCTGGGTTCTGTTCCGACTGGGCCGCTATGACGAAGCCGTCGCGCATATGGAGCGTGCGGTCGAACTGATGCCGGTTGATCCTGTGGTAAATGACCACCTTGGCGATGTCTATTGGGCCGTGGGCCGCGCGCGCGAAGCTGAGTTTCAGTGGAAGCGTGCTCTGTCCTTTGTTGATCCCGACGACACGGATGGTGAGGCCGACCCCGAGCGCATTCGTCGCAAGATTGAGGTGGGCCTGGACGCGGTCTTGGCCGAAGAAGGCGCCGATCCCCTGAAAGTCGCCAATGGCAATTGAGGGTTTCGCGCCCGCCAAGATCAACCTGACCCTGCATGTGACCGGCCGACGCGATGATGGATATCATCTGCTGGACTCTCTCGTCGTGTTTGCAGATGTCGGGGATAAGCTGGAATTCACGCTGGGGTCAGAGCTGTCGATGTCAGTGGCCGGTGAACACGCCAAGGGCGTTCCGGCGGACGACCGAAATCTAGTCTGGAAAGCTGCCGCCGCCGCTGGATGGACCGGGCATATCAACCTGAACAAAGCGCTGCCCCACGGTGGTGGCATTGGCGGCGGATCATCCGACGCCGCGGCGACATTGCGCATGATTGCAGATCAGGGTGTGGCTATCCCCAGCGAAACTGCCCTGACCCTTGGTGCGGATGTGCCGGTTTGCATGATGGCAAGGGCCACCCGGATGCGCGGCATCGGCGAGCGGTTGCAGCCGGTCTCACTGCCGCAATTGCCAGCGCTTTTGGTCAATCCTGATGTCGAAGTCCCAACCGGCGCCGTATTCTCTGCCTTGCAGAGCCGCGACAACCCGCCAATGCCTGATGAAATCCCGGTCTTTTTGACGCCCAAGGCATGCGCGGATTGGGTGCAGGAACAACGCAATGACTTAGAGCCACCGACAAAGGGCATCGCACCCGAGGTTGCCCGGGTGTTGGATGATCTGTCGGATACGAAAGATGTTCTGCTGGCTCGGATGTCAGGTTCGGGTTCGACCTGTTTTGCGCTCTACCCAACCATGAAAGCCGCCCATTTCGCAGCTTACGAGATTGGCGCGGCGCACCCCGATTGGTGGTGCCGCGCCACGCAGCTTAATTGAGGCGCGAAACCACGTAGTCAGCCAGATCGCGCAGCAACGACCGGATCTCGTGATCCGGCAGCGCATCCAGCGCGGTCTTGGCTTTGGTGGCCCACCCAAACGCATCCGACCGTGTGGCGTCCAGCGTGCCGTATTTGTTCATCAGGCTCAGCGCATGGTCCAGATCGCCGTCTTCCTGACGGCCTCGACCAATTGTACGCTCCCAAAAGGCGTGCTCTTCCGGGGTGGCCTGTGCGATAGCCTTGATGACGGGCAAGGTCAGTTTGCGCTCGCGGAAGTCGTCGCCGACATTCTTTCCGGTCGCCTTGCTGTCCCCCTGATAATCCAGCAGGTCATCGGCAATTTGGAACGCAATTCCCAGCGCATCGCCGTATTCGTATAGCGCCTTAACCTGATCCTCAGCCGCGCCAGCAATCACGCCGCCCACTTCGGTCGCGGCGGAAAACAGCGCGGCGGTCTTGCCGCGCACGACCTGCAAATAGATTGCCTCGGTAGTGCCCAGATCGGTGGCAGCTGTCATCTGCAACACTTCGCCCTCGGCAATGGTGGCCGAGGCATTGGCCAGAATGTCCAGCACCCGCAGCGACCCGGTCTCAACCATCAGCTGGAAACTGCGGGAAAACAGGTAGTCGCCGACAAGAACGCTGGATTTATTGTCCCACAACAAGTTCGCCGTGGGGCGGCCACGCCGCTGTGCGCTTTCATCAACGACATCGTCGTGCAACAGGGTTGCGGTGTGGATGAATTCAACCGTCGCGGCCAGTCGCACGTGATGATCACCCGGATAGTCAAACATTCGGGCCGCCGCCAGCGTCAGCATTGGGCGCAGACGCTTGCCGCCTGCTTCAACCAGATGCGCAGTCACTTCCGGGATGCGCGGAGCGTGTTCCGAGGCCATGCGCGTGCGGATCAACTGGGTTACGGCGTCCATTTCGCCGTCCAGAATCTCTGCCAGGCGCTCATGCGGTTTCGAGATCGTGTCGATGTTCATCACTCTCCTGATACAAGGCTCGACTTCCGCCTTGCCTTGCCCTTACATCCATCCCCATGAAAGAACTTTTGCGCAGCACCGATCCGACGATTCTGGCCTTTGCTTCCGCCCTTCTTGAGGGCGAGGATATAGACTGCTTTCAGATGGACGTAAATATGAGCATCCTCGAAGGAGGCATAGGAATCTTTCCGCGCCGCCTGATGGTGCGGGCCGATGACCTGACCCGCGCAGAACGGGTAATGCGTGACAACGAAATCCCTCTGGGCAGATGAACCTGTTTTCCGATAGTGAATTGACCCAAAATGATTTTCTGGGCGGGCGCGTGCGTTTGCTGCAGCCACGCGCAGGGTATCGTGCAGGTGTTGACCCGGTTCTGCTGGCGGCGGCGGTCCCGGCGACACGTGGTCACACCGTGTTGGAACTGGGCTGCGGCGCGGGTGCCGCGATCCTGTGCCTGCTGGCCCGCGTGCCGGGTCTGCAGGCCGTTGGGGTCGAGTTACAGGCAAGCTATGCAGAATTGGCACGCCGAAACGCCGCGGAAAATGACGCGCCGCTGGAGGTAGTCGAGGCCGATATCAGTGCATTGCCAGCTACGCTCAAACAGCGGCAATTCGATCATGTACTCGCAAACCCGCCTTATTACCGTGCTGGTGCGCATAGCCCGGCCGATGACACGGGGCGTAGTATTGCGTTGGGTGAGCAAACGCCTTTGGAGACATGGATTGACTGCGCGGCCAAGCGCCTCGCGCCTCGCGGGTACTTGCATATGATCCAGAAAGCCAACCGTCTTCCCGACATATTGATGGCATGCGAAGGGCGGCTGGGATCGGTCGAAATCCTGCCACTGGCCGCTAGAGCCGGTCGCAAGGCAGAATTGGTAATTTTACGGGCCAGAAAGGGTGGGCGCGCCGATTTTCAGCTGCGTGCGCCAGTCGTATTACACGACGGGGATCGACACGAACGTGATGGGGAAAGCTATACGCCACAGGTCTCAGACGTATTGCGCAAAGGGGCCTCGCTGCCGGGGTTTACTGATCAATAGGCATTAACCAGCCGAATTTGTCGGATTTATTACAGATTCTGTGCGTCTGCGGCGTGACAGGCTGGAAACGATGTGGTCAACTTCTTACGTGAACCTGAGACACCAACGAAGGAGTATCGCCATGAGCGTGAGCGCACATCTGACCGAACTGAAGAAAAAGCACGAAACTCTCGGTCTTGAAGTTGAACAAGCCCAACGCGCGCCAGGTATCGATGATCTCCATATCGCTCAACTCAAAAAACAAAAACTAAGGCTAAAAGAAGAGATCGAACGCCTGTCAGCCTAGGTTTTCATACTCGCCCGCGCGGCAATGGCCGCGCCGCCAGTAATCAATAGCGCCGCGATCGCCAGACCCCAAGACGGGGCGGCGATCCCGGCCACAGCCAAAGCTAGCGTAGACAACAAGGGTGCCGCGTACGACGCCGTCCCCAAGAGTTGTATGTCGCCTTGCTTGACCCCGATATCCCAGACATAGAACGCCAACCCCACCGGCCCCAGGCCCAGTGCGATCACTGACGCCCAGCTAAAGGCACTGTCAGGCCAGACGGTATCTTCGACAACAAGGTGCAGCACACCGGATGCTATGGCAGTCGCAATGCAGAAAACGGCGACAGAGCTGGTTGGCGTATCGCCCAGCCGACGCGACAGGACCGAGTATCCAGACCACGTCAACGCGCATAACAAGGCCAAGGCGTAGCCGGGCAGGTGGTCGGTCTGAAACCCTGTGCTGCCGCCTCCGGCGATGATCACGGCAGCCCCTGCAAACCCCAGACATGCGCCAAACAAATGTCCCATGCGCAGGTGTTCGCCCGGCAAAAGCCCGGAAAACAACACGATGAGCAACGGCCAGAGATATGCGATCAGACCAGCCTCGGCCGCCGGGGCCATGCGAAGGGCCGAGAAATATAGCGCGTGATAGCCGAACAACCCGATTGTGCCGAACAGATAGGTAGTCCACGGCACGTCCCGCAATTGCCGCAACCCACCGCTGCGCCAAGTCCAGATCAGGCCAAGTGTTCCACCAATCGAAAAGCAGATTGCATTCAGCAACAGTGGCGGCGTGGGGGATGACCCGACGGTGAACAAGGCCAGCAGCGACCACAGCAAGACGGCGGCAAACCCGATGGCTGTAGCGCGCGATTTGGTCATAGGCTTTGAACCTCTTGGACCGGGATGATGTCGAATTCGTCCGAGATATGCGCGGTCTTTTCGATCTCGGCCATGAACCAGTCGCGGAAGGCGGCGATTTGGGGCCTATTTTCTGCACCTGGCAAGCACAGAAACCGAAACCGGCCTTGTGTTTCGATAGCCGTTTTGAACGGAGCAACAAGACGTCCCTCGGTAAGGTCCTTCAAGATCATAGCCCGGCGACCCAGTACCACGCCAACGCCCGCAACCGCTGCATCAATTGCGTGGTCTGCGTTCGAAAAATGCGCGCCATGCGTTGGGGCATATTCCACTCCGACCGCGCGGAACCAGGTCGGCCAATCGCTGGGCGGTTGTAGGAACGCAATCGAATCGTCAAAGATCAATGGTGCGTCCCGCAGGCTGTCGGGGGTGGGGAATTGCTCGGCCAGATCTGGTGTCATCACCGGTGTCAGCCATTCCTTGCGAACTTGCAGGGAATACAATCCTTCATCCCCCCCGTAACCAAATCGAATGGCCACATCCACGTCATCACGTTCAAGATCCATAATCCGCAACGTTGCCGAGAATTTCAGGTCAATCTCGGGATGCGCCCGTGCAAATTCATACAGGCGCGGTGCCAGCCATTTGGCTGTCAGCGCCGGGCCTGCTGTCACGGTCAGCGAGGTATCGTTGCCCTGTCGGCGCGCAGCTTGCCATGCCGTCTGCAGTGCGGCGAATCCTTCGGCCGCGCCGGGGGCAAGGGCGCGTCCGGCCTCGGTCAACTCAACCGCGCGGTTCAAGCGGTGAAACAAGGGCCGGCCCAGATGTTCCTCCAGTGACTTGATCTGGAAAGACAGGGCTGCCGGGGTCACGCGCAACTCCTCTGCGGCTTTGGCAAAGGACATGTGGCGTGCTGCTGCGTCGAAGGCACGCAGGGCAGTTAGCGGGGGAAGGTAATCGCTCATCAATACGCAAGAATATCTTAACTGAAACCCAAAGAAAGCTCGTTTGTCGCCTTTCTTGATAAGGCGCATATTGGGTTCAAGTCAAACATAGCTGAACTGAAAGGATGACTGCCATGATCGAAATGACGACCAACCCCGCAGCTGCCCGCGCCTTTCAGCGGGCCCATGCTGAACGTGGCAAGATGATCAAACACGCCCTTATGTGGCTATTCGGTTCCCGCTGAGCGCAGCGCGCGCGTTCTTACGGGATAAAAAAGGGCCGGTCCGAAATGGACCGGCCCGTTGTCTTTTCTACGCTTCAAATCAGACGAAGAATTGCGCACCGTTGGCCGAGATGGTCGAGCCATTGATGAACTGAGAATCGTCGGATGCCAGGAACGCCACGCAGCGCGCGATTTCTTCGGGCTCACCCAGGCGACCTGCTGGGATCTGGCCGATAATGGATTCGCGGACTTTTTCAGGAACAGCCATCACCATCTCGGTTGCGATATAGCCGGGGCAGATCGCGTTGGCGGTAATGCCTGCACGCGCGCCTTCCTGCGCCAGCGATTTCACGATGCCCAGATCGCCTGCTTTGGTCGCGGCATAGTTCACCTGAGCGAACTGGCCCTTCTGACCATTGATCGAGCTGATGACGATGACGCGGCCGAACTTACGCTCGCGCATGCCGTTCCAGACAGGGTGCACTGTGTTAAACACGCCGGTCAGGTTGGTGTCGATTACCTGGTGCCACTGTTCGGGGGTCATCTTGTGGAAGGGTGCGTCGCGAGTGATGCCCGCGTTTGCAACCACGATGTCGATCGCGCCAACCTCGGCTTCGACTTTTTCAATTCCGGCTTTGGATTCGTCATAATCAGCGACGTTCCACTTGTAGGTGGCGATGCCGGTCTCTTCGGTGAACTTCGCGGCGGCTTCGTCGTTCCCCGCATAGGTGGCTGCAACATTGTACCCTTCGGCCTTGAGCGCCTTGGAAATTGCTGCGCCGATGCCGCGGGAGCCGCCGGTAACGAGTGCTGTACGTGCCATTTAGGAATCCTCCAATTAAAGTCGTCTTGGTAATGCTGTTACTTTGAGAGGTGATCGTGCGCAATATTGTTTCGTCATGATTCTCTAAATTCCGCGTGGCAATATCGTCGCATCTTTGGGTTAAGGCCCCAATGTAACAAAAAAAGGGCGCCCAAGGGACGCCCTTTTCTATTCGCTTGTCAAAGCACTTAGTCGCGCTCCACGCACAGGGCGACGCCCATGCCGCCGCCGATGCAGAGAGTGGCGAGACCTTTCTTCGCGTCGCGGCGTTTCATTTCGAATAGCAGCGTGTTCAGAACGCGGCAGCCCGAAGCGCCGATCGGGTGACCGATGGCAATGGCGCCGCCGTTCACGTTCACGATCGATGGATCCCAGCCCATGTCCTTATTCACGGCGCAGGCCTGTGCGGCAAACGCTTCGTTCGCCTCGACCAGATCCAGATCGTCAACGGACCAGCCCGCTTTTTCCAGCGCTTTGCGCGAAGCGTAGATCGGGCCTACGCCCATGATCGACGGGTCCAGACCGGCGGTTGCATAGGATGCGATACGGCCCAGTGGCTCGATTCCGCGCTTTTCAGCATTTTCGGCGGACATTAGCAGGGTCGCCGCCGCGCCGTCATTCAGGCCGGATGCGTTTGCGGCCGTGACCGAACCGTCCTTTGCGAAGGCCGGACGCAGCTTTGCCATCGCTTCCATGGTGGCGCCGTGGCGGATGTATTCGTCAGCGTCCATCACGATGTCGCCCTTGCGGGTCTTGATGGTGAAGGGCGTGATTTCGTCGGCGAACTTGCCAGCCTTTTGCGCGGCTTCAGCCTTGTTCTGCGACGCGACGGCGAATTCGTCCTGCATGTCACGGCTGATTTGCCATTTCTCGGCGACGTTTTCAGCGGTCTGGCCCATGTGATAGCCATTGAACGCATCCCACAGACCATCGCGGATCATCGTGTCGATGTATTTCATGTCGCCCATCTTTTGACCGGCACGCAAAGCGGCGGCGTGGGGCGAAAGAGTCATGTTCTCTTGTCCACCGGCAGCAACGATCTCGGCGTCGCCCAGTTGGATGTGCTGAGCACCCAGGGCCACGGCGCGCAGGCCCGAGCCGCAAACCTGATTGATACCCCAGGCTGCGCTTTCCTGCGGCAGACCAGCGTTGATATGTGCCTGACGGGCGGGGTTCTGACCCTGAGCTGCCGTCAGCACCTGTCCCAGTATGGTTTCGCTGACTTCGCCCTTTTCCACACCTGCGCGTTCTACTACAGCCTCCAGTACGGCGGCCCCAAGATCATGCGCGGGTGTGTTTGCAAACGAGCCGCCAAAGCTGCCCACTCCGGTGCGCGCGGCGGATGCGATTACTACGTTGGTCATTTAGACAATCCTTTACCGTCAAGGTCCTGCGGGATATTCGACGGCGCGGATCGCACAGAGACAACTCTGTGGCAGTAAGAGCGCCTCATGTTCCCCGCTCCAACTCCACATGGCATAGCGCAACGCTGCAGTTGCAGCAACGGTCAGCTTGCCTCAGGTCGGGCGTGGACCGGATAAATCACTCTAACTGGCTGTATGTTTGCGCTTTTCCGCCTTCCACGGGGCGGAAACGGTAGGGGCGCCAAACAGGAACCCCTGCAGGCAGTCGACGCCGTTGGCAATTAGGAATTCGGCATCCTTCTGTGTTTCGACTGATTCGGCGGTCACCAGAATCTCGAATTCTCGCGCCACGGCGATCAGGGCCCGTACCAAAGCCTGATTGTCCCGATTTTCGCCGATTCCGTGGATGAACTGGCCGTCGATCTTGGCAGCATCAAAGAAAAACTCGCGAAAATTGCGAAAGCTGAAATTGCTGGCCCCAAAGTCGTCAAGCGCAAAGGCGATGCCGCGCGGCTGCAGCCGGTCCATGAAATCGATCACCAGCTCAGGCACCGTCATAGCCGAGCTTTCTGAGATTTCCAAAATCAGCCTTTCGCCAATATTGGGGTCTTTCTTCAGAAACCGCTCCAGCACACGTGACCATCGCGCGTAACCGATCGAACGGGCAGACATGTTGATGGACAGGCGAATGTCGGGGTTTTTGGTCAGCGTCCGCAATCCCATTTCAAGCGCGACACAGTCCAGTTCGCGCCCGATTGGAGTGTTTTCCAGTTGTGGCATGAACTCGCGCGCGGGGATGACCCGACCGGTTTCATCCAGCACTCTGATGAACCCTTCATAGAAAGCGACGTCATGCTGCCTGTTCGCTTGCATCACAGGTTGAAAGGCCAGTTTGCACTGTTTGTGCTTCACCGCCTCGGTCGCCATTTCAATCGTCGAGGCATCGCGGGATTTGACAGCCGCGTTCAAGGGGCTGTCCCCACCTTCGGGCAAATCTGCCAGTACCTTCTTCCGCATGTGCAACCCGTTTCCCTTAACGCCGCCGGTCCGGTGACGATTTCAGAGGAAAGGTGTGAATCTGCGGTTAAGACAAACGCAATTGATTGAAGTCAGGTTTGGGTCAACGAGTCGTTTCCCAGATGCGTCCCAGCGCTGCAAAGCCACCGACCACCGCACCCATGAACCCCAAAAGCATCATACCAAAGCCCAACGCGACAATCCCCGTCGCGCCTCCAGCCAGCGCCGTCAACATAGCGAGCACCACTCCGGTAAGACCCATAACGGTGGAAAGGGTTGTCAGTCTGGTCATGTTGCCTCCGGTTACTCGCACTGCACACATCGATTGGATATGGGACGTGAGGGCCGGATTTCAAGAATCAGGTCGGATAGGTCGGCGGTATCAGGCCTGTTTTGCTTGCGTATTGGGCTGTTTGGTGTCGAATTGTTCGAATCCGGGCGTTCCACGATCTTCCGGGTGGCGGTCCAGATGCTTGGCTTTAATCTGTTCGGAATTGTCCCGGCTGCCATCATGGCTGTAGCCGGGGGGGGCAAAGCAATAAGCCAGTCGCTGACGCATTGTCAGGCCCGGTTGTGTCGCGTCGCGCCAAATTCCAACCCATTCGTGAAAGGCCACACGCAGCGGGTTGAAGGTGCCGATATTGTGAACCAACCCATAGTCGACGCGGTCGTCTTCCTGTTCCGGCACGAAGGTCCCGAACAGCTTGTCCCAGATGATGAAAACGCCGGCATAGTTGCAGTCCAGGTAGCGTGCATTGCGACCATGATGGGCGCGGTGGTGGCTGGGCGTGTTCATCACCGCCTCAAACCAGCGGGGCATTTTGCCAATCGCCTCGGTGTGAATCCAGAACTGATAGATCAGGTTCAGACCACCCACGAACAGCACCATCGCCGGATGGAAACCCAGTAGGATCAGAGGCGCGCGAACTACCATCATGAAGGTAAACGTATAGGTCCATGTCTGACGCAGGGCGGTGGTAAGGTTGTAGTGTTGCGAGCTGTGGTGGTTCACGTGGCTGGCCCAGACCCAGCGAATGCGGTGACCAAAGCGGTGCACCCAGTAATAGCGGAAATCATCCAGCACAAAGCACAGAAGGATAACAGGGATAGAGGTGCCCAGGTTCAGCGGCGTGATCTGCCACAGCCACATGAAGAATGCATAGGCGATAAACCCCAACAGAAAGCCGGATGCGATGTTGCCAGCTCCCATGATCAGCGATGTAACGGCGTCCCGCGTCTCATAGCGGCCGCCGCGTCCTTTGACGGCGATCCACAGAAACTCGGCCAGAATAGCAGCTATGAAAAAGGGGACGGCCCACTGCACGGCGTCCGGGAAAGTTACGTGGTCGGTCATGCGGGCTCCATCAGGTGCTGCCAGTGGCGGCGTTCGCGTTGGTCAAGGTGGATTATGGCTTTGGGCGTTCCGAAGTCGTGGAATTGAACCTGGAACCCTTGCGGGTGATCCAGCAGATCAAAGTCCAGCAGGTGCCGGGCAACGGTGTCTGCACCAAAAGACCACAGCAGACCATTTCCTGTTTCGGTTCGGATCAGGGCCGCGTGCCCGTCATGTGCAACGGTGACATCGATGATCGAATCATCCGGCGCATGACGCAGCCATTCTGACCACGCCAATTCGGGCGATAGCACGCGCAATCGGGATCTGCCTGTCAGGTGCAGCAACAGGGTTATCCCGGCGATGCCTCCGACCACCAGAACCAATAGAATTTCAAGCGGCATTCCGTCCTCCTGCGCGGCAGAGTGCAAAGCGGCAGGCAGGCTGTCAAAGGTGGCGTCGCGTCAGCTATGTTCCAGACTGTCCAGAACCTCATACTGGACGACTCGCTGGACAAACGGCACCAAGCCGTCCGGCCCCGAGGCGCGATCCTTTAGGTGGATACAGATATCGGGCCTGCGCGCCGCGATGATGCCCACCATCTCGCCGCGTATCCTGTCATCAAGGCCGGCACCCATGATCGCGCAAGCGATGCGCGGCTCTTCGTCCAGCTGCCGTTTGACTTCTTCCTGATCATGCGCGCCAAGCCATTGGATCGGAAGGTGATCCAATTGACGCGCAACATCACCGATCACGTTGGGCAATTTTCCAATCAACAGAACTACCGGTTTCATCGTCGTCTCCCCTTCCTTCAGGTTGCAAACGAAAACCGGCCCATCTGGGCCGGTTTCAGCATACCACAAAACGTTCAGGAAGGCCTGATGCTTCAGCTGTTGCCCTCGACAAGGGTTGAAACGATGGCCTTGGCGCTGTCCGAATTCCACTCGGCATCGCCAATCAATCGAGCAATCTCATTGCCGTCGGGATCCAGAATGACGGTGATTGGCAGGGCGATCACGCCCATTTTGCGTGCAACTGCCGATTGGGGATCCTGATGACGTGGCAGGTTGTCGATGCCGTTTTCCTCGAAAAACTTCTTGATCCCGGCTGGCGAGTTACGCCCTGTGGCCAGTGTCACGACCTCGAACTTGTCGCCGCCGAATTCTTCTTGCAGCTCGGCGATCTGAGGCATTTCCTTGCGACACGGCGCGCACCAGGTGGCCCAGAAGTTCAGCAGAACATACTTGCCCTTGTAATCCGCAAGCGTCGCGGTGCCGCCGTCATCCTCAAGCTGAAATTCAACTGCTTCGACTGGCTTTGGCTCTTTGTGCAGGATCAGCCGTTTCAGGGAGTCCTCCCGGAGCGGTGCCAGAGTTTCGGCATCCGTGGCCAAAGCCGCGTTTGCACCCAACGCAAGGGCCATATAAAGGGGGATCAGACGAAATAGGCGCATATCAACTCCGGGTTTTCTTACATGACCGATCAATCTTCGAACCAGATGTGGGGCGGCCGCTTTGCCGCCGGTCCAGACGCGATCATGGAGGCGATCAACGCCTCGATCGGGTTCGATCAGCGGATGGCAGCCCAGGACATTGCAGGCTCGCGTGCCCATGCCGCCATGCTGGCTGCCACAGGTGTTATTACTGATAGTGACGCGCAGGCTATTCGGGAAGGGCTGCTCACCGTTTTGTCAGAAATCCAGAACGGAGAATTTCAGTTCTCGACCGCGCTGGAAGACATCCACATGAATGTCGAGGCGCGCCTGAAAGAGGTGATTGGCGAACCCGCAGGTCGTTTGCACACAGGCCGGTCGCGCAATGATCAGGTGGCGACCGATTTCAAACTATGGGTCCGCGATCAGTTTGATGCGGCTGAATCCGGCCTGCTGGCCCTGATCCGCGCGCTTTTGGCGCAGGCTGAGGCTGGCGCTGATTGGGTCATGCCCGGCTTTACCCATCTGCAGGTGGCGCAGCCCGTCACATGGGGCCATCACATGATGGCCTATGTCGAGATGTTTGGCCGCGATCTGTCCCGTGTCCGCGATGCACGCGCCCGGATGAACGAATCCCCCTTGGGTGCTGCCGCGCTGGCTGGAACGTCCTTCCCCATCGATCGTCAGATGACGGCTGAGGCGCTGGGCTTTGACCGCCCCGCCGCCAACTCGCTGGACGCCGTCAGCGACCGTGATTTCGCGCTGGAATTCTTGTCGACCGCCTCAATCTGCGCTGTACACCTGTCGCGTTTTGCCGAAGAGCTGGTGATCTGGTCTTCAGCCCAGTTCCGCTTTGTTACGCTGTCCGACCGGTTCTCGACCGGTTCGTCAATCATGCCGCAGAAAAAGAACCCTGATGCCGCGGAACTGATCCGTGCCAAAGTGGGTCGGATTTACGGTGCGAATACTGCGCTGATGATGGTGATGAAGGGCCTGCCTCTGGCGTATTCAAAGGACATGCAGGAAGACAAGGAACAGGTCTTTGACGCCGCCGACAATTGGATGCTGGCTCTGGCCGCGATGGAAGGCATGGTCAAGGACATGACCGCCAACCGTGAAAGCCTTGCTGCCGCCGCAGGGTCTGGTTTCTCGACCGCGACCGATCTGGCCGATTGGCTGGTCCGTGTGCCGGGCCTGCCGTTCCGCGACGCGCACCACGTTACCGGATCGCTGGTCGCCATGGCCGAAAGCAAGGGCTGTGACCTGCCTGATCTGACACTGGAAAACATGCAATCGGTCCATGCGGACATCACCGACAATGTCTATTCTGTCCTTACCGTCGAAAATTCGGTAAACTCACGCCAGTCTTATGGTGGCACAGCGCCGGATCAGGTGCGTGCCCAGGTCAAGCGGTGGAAGGCGCTGGTGTGATGCAGATACTACGTGTGGTGCTTCTTATTTCGGCCGGGGCTCTTCTGGTCGGCTGTGGAGCGGACGGCGAACCCATCCAACCCACGATGAGCGCAAATATCGGTGTTGGCAGCAGTGGCACCTATGGCGGTGTCGGGGTCGGCCTTCGACGCGGCGGGGTCGGCGTTTTCCTGGGGCTGTAGTCGTCGATAGCAATCTCGCATTACCATGCCTATTTGAACGGCATATTGGCCGAGTGCCAAATTCAAAAAAGAAGTCAAGACAATGAAAATCATCGGCCTGATCCTCTCGCTTGTCGTGCTGGCAGCCTGCGACCCAACGTATAAACCCCGCCCCGAGCCCGCAGAGACATCAACCGGGAACGGCATCAAAATCTCTGGCTATGGCCGGGTCGGTGTTTCCACATCGAACTGATCTTGCGCGGAATCCATTGATCCGCGCGGCCATTTTGGTCTAAGCGCGCAGTCATGGATCACTTTCTCTACCGCGACGGCGCGCTATACGCCGAGGATGTCCCGATTTCCGAAATCGCAGCTGCGGTCGGAACACCGTTCTATGTTTACTCCACTGCGACGCTATTGCGGCATTTCCAACTGTTCGACGATGCGCTGGACGGCATGGATCATCTGGTCTGTTATGCGATGAAGGCGGCCAGCAATCAGGCGATCCTGAAGACGCTGGCACAGGCCGGCGCAGGGATGGACGTGGTTTCGGGCGGGGAATACCTGCGTGCCAAGGCGGCGGGCATACCGGGTGACAAGATCGTGTTCTCGGGCGTTGGCAAAACCGCGGATGAGATTCACGCTGCGCTGAGCGGCGGTATCCGCCAGTTCAACGTGGAATCCGAACCCGAGATGGAAGTGATCAACGCCATCGCGTTGGAACTCGGGGTGGTTGCACCGATCACCGTTCGGGTGAATCCGGATGTTGACGCAAAAACCCACGCCAAGATCGCGACTGGCAAGTCAGAGAACAAGTTTGGGATCCCGATCGCCCGCGCATCTGAGGTCTACGCCCACGCTGCCAGCCTTCCGGGGCTGGAGGTGATCGGTATCGACGTCCACATCGGCTCGCAATTGACCGAGTTAGAGCCGTTCGAGATGGCCTACACCAAAGTCGCCGAACTCACCGAAAAGCTGCGGTCTGAGGGTCATAACATCCGCCGTCTTGATCTGGGCGGGGGATTGGGCATTCCATACACCCGCGCCAATGACGCTCCGCCCTTGCCGGTGGAGTATGGCGCGTTGATCAAAAAAACGCTGGGCCATCTGGGCTGCGAGATTGAAATCGAACCCGGGCGTCTTATTGCCGGTAATGCGGGTTTGATGGTGAGCAAAGTGATCTATGTGAAATCAGGCGAGGGTCGTGACTTCCTGATTCTGGATGGCGCGATGAACGACCTGATCCGCCCGGCGATGTATGAGGCGCATCACGATATTGTTGCTGTGCAGGAACCCGCTCCGGGCGTTGAACAACAACCCTATGACATTGTCGGCCCGGTTTGCGAAAGCGGTGATACTTTTGCAAAGGAACGCAACATGCCGCCGCTGGCACCGGGCGATCTGGTCGCGTTCCGCAGTGCCGGGGCCTATGGCGCGGTTATGTCCAGCGAATACAATACCCGCCCCCTGATCCCCGAGGTTCTGGTGCATGGGGATCAATTTGCAGTTATTCGTGAACGGCCAAGCTTTGACGAAATCATAAACCGCGATACCATACCCGAGTGGCTTTGACGCGATAACCGCGCGGGCCCGCTCAGGAGGCCTGCCTTGACCGCAAGACATAACCTGCCGATTCCAAGACTTTCCCTGTGGCTGACGCACGCAGGGATGCTGGCCGAGCAGTTTTTGCGCGCATTTTGGCCGTTTTTCTCGGTTTTGATGGCAATTCTGGCGGCTTTGATGCTGGGCTTGCAGGACGAGGTCCGCGTTGAAATCGTCTGGGGCGTGGGCGCTGTCGCACTGTTGGGGCTGGCCGCTACGCTGATTGTTGGTGCAAGGCGATTCCATTTCCCTTCACGGACCGAAGCGCTGATGCGGCTGGATGCGGCGATGCCGGGACGGCCTATCCAAGCTTTGATAGATGATCAGGCCATCGGCGCGATGGACGCGGATTCTGTCGCGTTGTGGCGTGCGCACCAGAATAGGATGGCGCGACGTGTTGCGCAGGCCGAACCTGTCAAACCCGATTTGCGGCTGGCGGATCGCGACCCTTATGCGCTGCGCTATTCGGCGTTGCTGGCGCTGGTGATCGCGGCGATGTTCGGGTCGTTCTGGCGCATCGGCTCGGTGGCCGAGATGACGCCGGGCGCCGCCGTGGCAGGGCAAGGTCCAAGCTGGGAAGGCTGGGTTGAGCCGCCCCGTTACACCGGGCTACCGACGCTGTATCTGGCTGATCAATCCGATCCGACGTTGTCCGTTCCGCAGGGCAGTCGTATCACTCTTCGCTTCTACGGGGAAATCGGCGCGCACAGTTTGACGGAAACCACCACGCCTTTGGGCACTGAGGCGGCCACCGAGCCGGAGCAGGATTTTGTCGTCGAACGCTCGGGCCAGTTCAAAATCGACGGCCCATCGGGCCGCGACTGGGCGCTGAACGTTATTGCGGATACCCGCCCACAGGTGGCCGTGGCCGGTTCCGCCGAGTCCGAGGCCGGCGGTCAGATGAAACTGCCATTTGCTGCCAGCGATGATTATGGCGTGGTATCCGGCTCGGCTGTGATCGAATTGGATCTGGCCTCAGTCGACCGGCAGTATGGTCTGACGGCTGCGCCTGAGCCGCGCGAGGTCATAACGGTTGAACTGCCCATGCCGATCACCGGCGACCGGGCGGATTTCACCGAAGATCTTATCGAGGATTTTTCACAGCATCCATGGGCGCATTTGCCGGTAAAAATCACTTTGATGGCCCGAGACGCGGCGGATCAAGAGGGGCAATCCGAGCCTTATGCGACTGCGCTGCCCGCCCGTCGGTTCTTTGATCCGCTGGCGGCTGCCGTAATCGAACAGCGCCGCGATCTACTGTGGACGCGCGAAAACGCGACCCGGGTTTCGCAGATGCTGCGGGCGGTATCGCACCTGCCCGAAGAGCTTTTCCGGTCCGACACCGCCTATCTGCGCTTGCGCGTGATCCTACGCCGGTTGGAAATGTTCAACGAGTACGGCCTGAAACAGGAACAGCAGGCAGAAATCGCCGAGGCGCTTTGGGAGCTAGGCGTTCTGATAGAAGACGGCACCCTTGCCGACGCGCTGGAACGCATGCGCCGGGCGCAGGAACGTCTGACCGAGGCGATGAAAAACGGTGCCACCGATGAAGAGATCGCCGAGTTGATGCAGGAATTGCGCGAGGCAACACAGGACTACATGCGCCAATTGCAGCGTCTGGCGCAGGAAAACGGCGATTTCGACGAGAACCAGCAAGGTCAGGACGGCGAGTCCATGCAAATGACGCAGGACGATCTGCAGCGCATGATGGACCGAATTCAGGAGTTGATGGAACAGGGCCGCATGGCCGAGGCGCAGCAAGCGCTGGAAGAGTTCCAGCAGATGATGGAGAATATGCGCGTTACCCAGGGCCAGGGTCAGGGACAACAGTCCGAAGGCCAGCAGGCGATGGAAGGATTGGCCGAAACTCTGCGCGAACAGCAGGGTCTGAGCGATCAAGCCTTCCGTGATCTGCAGGAACAGTTCAACCCCGGCGCGCAAGCCGGCGAAAGCCAGGGCAACGAAGGCCGCTCGGGTGGGCAGGGCCGGGGCCAGAGCCACGAAGGACAAGGCGGTCAGGGTCAGGGGACTGACGAACAGGGCAGCGGCAGCCAGCAAGGCCAGGGGTCACTTGCAGATCGCCAACAGGCTTTACGCGATGAGCTGAACCGCCAGCAGCAAGGATTGCCCGGAACCGGAACGCCCGAAGGTGACGCCGCGCGCGATGCGCTGGACCGTGCCGGGCGCGCGATGGAGGGTGCCGAGGAAGCCCTGCGCGGCGATGATCTGGCCGAAGCAATCGACCAACAGTCCGAAGCGATGGAGGCCCTGCGCGAGGGCATGCGATCCCTGGGCGAAGCGCTGGCGCAAAACCAGCAGAACCAGCCGGGCCAAGGTTCGCAGGAAGGCGACATGCAAGCCGACAACCGTGATCCGCTGGGCCGTAGCCCGGGGGCCAATGGCACAATCTCGACCGATGAAAATCTGCTGCAGGGTGAAGATGTCTATCGCCGCGCTCGCGAATTGCTGGACGAAATCCGTCGCCGGACTGGGGAATCGGATCGCCCCCAGATCGAACTTGAATACCTCAAACGCCTGTTAGAGAGGTTCTGATCTAAGTCAGTTCTGAGAGGTGCCAGACCCGGTCTGTGCCTCAAGCCACAAACGCGCCTGATCCACCAGAGAGACATAGCTGTTGAGAACCGGATCAGCCTGCGGCACCGCTTCGGAAATCTTCTGAGAATTGCTGTAGATCAGCAACAGGATCACGCCGATAATCAGAATCAGCAGGAACCCGCGCCGGAATCCGCCAGACTTGCGCGGTGGGGGCATGTCTTCGTCCAGCTTTGGCAGGGGGTCGTCGCTGCGTAGGCTGGAATTGATTGCCTCGACGTCCGGCAGCGCGTCTTTCTGACCGAAATCCTTTGCGGTTTCTGTCGCGATCAGGTCCTTAGCGGCTTTTTCCACTTCGGGCGGCGCGTCGAGTGCCAAATCGGTCTGCGTCTCAAGGCTGCCGCCTTCGTGGGCGCGCAGGTCTGCTTCGCGGGCCGCTTCTTCCTTGAGGATGTTGGCAACCGCCGGGTCGACATTGCCGGTCGAGGAATCTGCGGCAGGTTCGGGTTCTGATTTGGGCTCTTCGACAGGTTTCGCGACAATCTCTGGCGTTTCCGCCTTTGCCGCGGGTTCGTCCGCGGGCGGTTCCGGCTTTACCGGTTCAGATGCAGTTTCGGGGTATTTGGCCTGAAACCAAGTCTTTTCGCAGTTGGAACACTGCACATCGCGGCCTTCCTCGGGAATGACCTCGTCTGGCACTTCGTACTGAGCACCACAATTCGGACAAGTAAGACGCATGCTGCCTCCCGGTCGGGGGCCCGACCTGATAATAGTTTTTTCAGGGATGTTATTCCGTTAAGACCTGACCGCAAAGGGTGTTTTCGGTTTCACACGGCAAGTGTCACCAATTCGACCCGGTGCAGGCATTGAAACCACAACCGCGCTCGGGCAAGAAGGGCGGCAACAATAATTGGGGGCCCTTGTGATCGAGCTGGAAAACGTCAGCTACACCTATGGTGATGGTGAGTTGCTAAGCGACGTGTCGCTTCAGTTGCAGCCGGGGTCGTTCCATTTTCTGACCGGTCCGTCGGGTGCGGGCAAGACGACCTTGCTCAAGCTATGTTATGGCGCGTTGCTGGCCACATCAGGACGGATGACCGCATTTGAGCAGGACATTGCACGCCTGGACCGAGATCAGATGGCGCTGCTGCGTCGCCGGATCGGGGTCGTGCATCAGGATTGCCGATTTCTGGACCATATGACCTTGGCTGAAAACGTCGCTTTACCTTTGATGGTGTCCGGCAAAGGCGAGAATGCGCAGAAAGAAGACCTGCTGGAATTGCTGAACTGGGTCGGGCTGGGCACACGGCTCGATGCGCTTCCGCCGGAGCTTTCCGGGGGTGAGCGTCAGCGCGCAGCTTTGGCGCGGGCGGTTATCTTGTCGCCGGACGTTGTGCTGGCCGATGAGCCGACCGGCAATGTGGATTGGGAAATGTCCCAGCGATTGCTGCGCCTGCTGGTCGAGTTGAACAAGATGGGCAAGACCGTGCTGATCGCGACCCATGACCTGAGCCTGATCCGCGCGGCCAAAAGCCAGGTTCAGGCCCGTGTCCTTCGGATATCGCAGCGCCAGATTCAATTGGCGGGGGCGGATCTATGAACAAGGGCACCATCCGCAGCATGCTGGTGCGCGACAAACGCGCAGATCGGGTTGTTCCACCATCCGGCTACACGGCGCAGCTGACACTGTTCGTTTCTGGCGCGATGGCCTTTCTGGCCGTTTTCGCGCTTGCCTTGTCGCTGGCATCAGGCCGGCTGGCCGACCGTTGGGCATCGGAACTAGCAGGGGCTGCCACTTTGCGTATAAACGCGCCCGCCGAACAGCTTTCCGCCCAGACCGAGGCCGCGCTGACCGTGCTGGCCCAAACCCCAGGCGTTGCGTCGGCACGCGCCCTGACCGCAGAGGAACAGGTCGCGCTTTTGTCCCCGTGGTTCGGTCCTGATTTGCCGCTGGATACGCTGCCTATTCCGCAACTGATAGAAATCATCGAGGGCGAACCGGGTCTAGATACCGCTGGCTTGCGCTTGCGACTTGGCGCCGAAGTGCCCGGCGCCGTGCTGGACGACCATTCACGCTGGCGCGAGCCGCTGGTCGAGGCGGCAAACTCGCTGCGGCGATTGGGCTGGGTGTCTATCCTGCTGATTGGCGGCGCAACGGCGGCGATGATCACGCTGGCGGCCAATGCCTCACTGGCGGCCAATGCCCAAATCATCGAAGTCCTGCGCCTTGTCGGTGCCCGTGATCGTTTTATCGCCAGCGCATTTGTACGGCGGTTCACATATCGCGCTTTCTTCGGTGCCCTCGTTGGCGTGCTGTTCGGCATGACCGGTGTTCTGCTGTTGCCCGAAGCCTCAGTTGAAGGCGGGTTTCTGACCGGATTGGGTTTTCAGGGGGTTGGCTGGCTGTTGCCTGCGCTGATACCTCTGCTGGGGGCTGCGGTGGCGTTCTTGGCCACCTGGACAGCGGCCGTGCGCAAATTGAAGGAGCTTTCGTGATGGTTACAGCGATCCAATGGGTGCGCTCTTTGATCTTCATGATCGTGATTTATGCGTGGATGCTGATCCTTGGTATCGTTTTCGCGCCCTACGCGCTGTTTACCAAACGCGGGGCATTGCAAGCCTGTAAAACCTACGCGCGATCGACGATCTGGTTGGCCAGCTGGATGGTTGGCATCCGTTGTGAGGTTCGCGGAAACGTTCCCGTGGACGAGGTCGTGATCGGAGCCAAACACCAGTCCTTTCTCGACATCATCATGATTTTCAGCGCCATTCCGCACGGCAAGTTCATTATGAAAAGGGAACTGCTGTATACCCCGGTTATCGGTCTCTATGCCCGCCGCCTTGGGTGTATACCGGTTGATCGCGGCAGAAAGGGTGCTGCCGTCGCCAAGATGGTCAAAGACGTGGCTAAAGAGTTCTCTGAGCCCGGGCAGCTTGTGATTTACCCGCAGGGCACGCGCGTCGCACCGGGGGCGAAGAAACCCTACAAGGTCGGGACAGCGGTTCTGTATGAAGGACTGGGCTTTCCTTGTGTGCCGGTTGCGACGAATGCCGGTGTCTTCTGGCCGCGTACCGGGGTTATGCGCAAACCTGGTCTTGCAATCGTCGACTTTCTTGACCCGATCGAACCGGGTGTGGGGCGGGATCAATTTCTTGAACGTCTGGAAGACGTGATCGAAACACGATCCAATGCATTGATGCGAGAAGTGGGGTTTGAACCGGATGGAGCTCATTAAGAACATCGAAACGCTTGAGGCGCTCTACGGCACACCGGGCGCGCCTTCACTGCGCAAAGTGGCCAGACAGCTCACTCCGCTTTATCGCAAATGGATCATGGCGTCGCGCCTGTGCATCCTCAGCACCGTCGGGCCCGAGGGTGTCGATGGCAGCCCGCGAGGTGACGACGGCCCGGTTGTACTGGAACTTGATCCGCACACACTGGCGATGCCTGACTGGCGCGGAAATAACCGGCTGGACAGTCTGCGCAATATCGTGCGCGACCCGCGAGTGTCGTTGATGTTCATGGTGCCGGGGTCCAACAGTGTCGTACGATTGAATGGCACGGCGCATGTGACGGCTGATGAAAATTTGCGCGCGCAGTTCGAAAAGCAGGGCAAAAAACCAGCAACAGTAATCGTTATAGAAATCACTGAGATTTACACCCAATGCGCCCGCGCTTTGATGCGCGCCCGTACTTGGGTCAGTGGCGACGAGACCGCGCATGTGCCGACCGTCGGTGAAATCCTCGCCGAGGCGTCGGACGGCGAGGAAGGCGGCACGCAATATGATCAGGAGTGGGGTGTGCGCGCCGCGAAGACGATGTGGTAGGCGCGGGATCAGGCTGCCGCGGCACCGATCCGGGCTACCTTTGATATCCAACGATCCACGCTGCCGGGTTTGGGATAGCTGGCGCCCGAAAAGTAAGTGAACCGGGTCGGTTTGAAGCCGACAAATCCCAGAATCTGATCGCGGATCTGGCGGATCAGTGCTTGCCTGTAGATGAAACGCATGAACCAACCCGGCGTGTCAGATGTAAGGATGACCCGCGCCGTGCGCCCTGTCAGCATAGGTGCTGGAAAGCCGATCCTTGTAGTATTCCGCGTGTCGAAGGTGCGTCCGGGGATGAATGCCCTGTCAATCAAACCTTTCAGCTTGGCCGGTAAGCCGCCCCACCACATCGGCGCCGTCAGGACAAGGTGTTCGCTCCATTCAAAATCCTGCAGCACTTGTTCCAATGCGGGTTCTAACGGTTTGAAGTCCTCATAGTTTCCCTGACCGAAATCTTGGTCAAATTGCAGGTCGCTTAGGTGAATCATGCGAACGTCGTGCCCCTGTTGTTTGGCCGCGTCGGCATAGGTTTCTGCAAATGTTCGGGACAGGCTGGTTTCGCCTGGGTGTCCGTCGAGGATCAGGATTTTCTTAGGGTGCATCGCGAATCTCCAAAAATGACCGTGGTCAGTTTATTATTGGAAAAAATGACCACGGTCAATTACAAATTTGACCACGGTCAAAAAACATGCGAATAGAGCATATGCAAAAGACAGTTCAAAAGAGAACCCTCAAAACGCGCGCCCGATTAATCGAGGCCGCAGAGGACGTTACCGAAAGAAATGGCTATCAGGCTTTGCGAGTGGAAGACGTGGTTCAGGCAGCCGGGGTCGCAAAGGGAACCTTTTTTTCGCATTTCCGGGACAAAGACGCGCTAATGGAAATGCTGATTGGTGAGAGGCTGGTTGCCTGTTTCGATCAGGTCGAACAAGGTCCTGTCCCTCGCACGGCTCCCGAAATCGCCGATGCCCTGCAACCGATCCACGCCTTCATGACGTCCGAGCGTTATGTGTTCGATCTGATCATCCGGTACTCAGGCGCTACCGCAATCACCGAGATCGGGCCCATAGCGCGCTGCTTCGAACGCTATGTCCGACTGGTCGCTGTTTGGTTGGAAACCGCGAAAGTGCGCAAGGACATTTCCCCCGATTTGTTGGCCGAGGGGGTTCAGGCCTTTGCTATTCAGTCCATGTCGCTGAAGTTTTGCGCGCTGCATGAGGCAGAGAGCTTTTCAGATAGGTTAGAAATCTATCTGGACGCGTGGTTAACCCCGGCAGCCTGACGGCGGCCGGGGTTTCATATTAACTGTGAATCGGTCCGTCGCCACAGGCCAACGCAGCCTCACGCACGGCTTCCGAATAAGTTGGGTGGGCGTGGCAGGTCAGGGCCAGATCCTCGGCCGAGGCGCCGAACTCCATCGCCACACAGACTTCATGAATCAGATCGCCGGCACCGGGGCCGATGATGTGGCAGCCCAGAATGCGGTCGGTTTCCTTGTCGGCCAGGATTTTGACAAACCCATCGGTCATTAAATTCGCCTTGGCGCGGCCGTTGCCCATGAACATAAACTTGCCGACCTTATAGGCGCGGCCCTGTTCTTTCAGGGTCTCTTCGGTTTCGCCAACATTGGCGACCTCGGGCCATGTGTAGATCACACCCGGGATGACGCCGTAGTTCACGTGCCCATGCTTGCCCGCAACCTGCTCGGCTGCGGCCATACCTTCATCTTCGGCTTTGTGCGCCAGCATGGGGCCTTCTGTTACGTCACCGATGGCGTAAATGCCCGGCACGTTTGTCTGCCAATCGGCCCCCACTTTGATCTGACCACGCGGTGTCATTTCAACACCCAACGCTTCCAGACCCAAACCATCCGAGTACGGTTTGCGTCCGGTGGCGACCAGTACTGTATCAGCCTCGATCACATGTTCGCTGTCATCCTTGCGCAGTTTGTAGGTCACCTTTGCCTTGGTCTTGGTGGCTTCGGTCTTTTGGACCGCCGCGCCCATGACAAATTTTAGGCCTTGTTTCTTGAGGATGCGCTGGAAGGTTTTCTGAACTTCGGGGTCCATGCCAGGGGTGATCGCGTCGAGGAATTCAACCACAGTCACCTCCGCGCCTAGACGCTGATAGACCGAGCCCAGTTCCAGCCCGATCACGCCCGCGCCGATCACCACCAACTTCTTTGGCACCTTGTTCAGCGACAGAGCGCCGGTCGAAGTCACCACAACCTTTTCGTCAACGTCGACACCGGGCAGTGAGGACGGTTCGGACCCAGATGCGATAATTATGTTCTTGGCGGTGTGAACCTCGTCGCCCACTTTGACCTGACCCGCGGCAGGGATCGAGCCCCAACCTTTCAACCAGTCGATCTTGTTTTTCTTGAACAGGAACTCGATACCCTTGGTATTGCCGTCGATCGTTTCCTGCTTGTAGCCCTGCATTTGTTTCCAATCGACCGAGGGGCTTTTGCCCTTCAGGCCCATCTTGGCAAAGTTATGCTCGGCCTCGTGAAGCTGATGGCTGGCATGCAGCAGCGCCTTCGAGGGGATACAGCCCACGTTCAGGCACGTGCCGCCCAGAGTTTCACGCCCTTCGACGCAGGCAGTCTTCAGACCCAGCTGAGCGCAACGGATGGCGCAAACATAGCCGCCGGGGCCTGATCCGATTACGATAACGTCATAATTTGCCATGTGTCAGGTCCTTATCGTTTACGGGGATGGCGGCAATTTTCTGCACGCCGGGGCGTTTCCCCATTACATTATCCATGCCAGCGACTGAATCAAAAGACAGCCGCCAGCAACATTACGGTGTTGGCCGCCAAGCCAACGATCCAGATCACGGTTCGCCAAGGCGTCCAACCCAATGCGTAGGCGGGGACGTAGAGGATGCGGACGATCAAATAGATCCAGCTACAGGCCGCAGTGAGCCCGTTCGACTGGCCCGAAACCGTCACGACAAGCGCCGCAATTGCGAACAGAACCAACCCTTCGGTGTGGTTGCTGAGGGCACGGTGCAGACGCCCCGAAACCCCCGGTTTGTCAAAAGGGATATCTCGCGGGCCAACCGCAAGACCAAGGTCAATCTTACCGTGCCCGGCAGCCAGGTAGACTACGAATTGTGCGACCCAAAGTAATGCGGCAAGGGTCAGGACGGTTAGTTCCGTGGTCATCCAGTGGTTCCCTTTGAGCAGTCGAAAGTCATCGCGTTACCCGTTCGTGCCGCGCCCCCAATGGGCAGGCGCAGCTTCATGCTTTCAGACAGGGTCCAGAACCTTGGTCTGGATATGTGCCACGCCACCACGTTCGTGGTGCATGGCCAGCTCTTCGGATTCGATGAAGCTCTGGGCCCGGTCGAGATCGGTGATCTCGAACAACGCGACCGCGTGGTCCTTGCGATCAGGGTCTTTCCAGATATGGAGGTCGCGGATGCCCGCGGCCTCTCTCATCGGTTTGTCTTCTTCAAACACCTTCAGCCAGACATCAAAGTCGGCCACGTCGGCTTGCCAGAGTACATGTGTCGCCATGATTACAGATCCATCAGCAGACGGCGCGGGTCTTCCAGCGCCTCTTTCACACGTACAAGGAACGTCACCGCGCCCTTGCCGTCAACAATCCGGTGGTCATAGGACAGTGCCAGATACATCATCGGGCGGATCTTGATCTCACCATTGATGACCATCGGACGGTCCTGGATCTTGTGCATGCCAAGGATACCCGACTGCGGTGGGTTCAGGATCGGCGAAGACATCAGCGAGCCATAGACACCACCATTCGAGATGGTGAAGGTGCCGCCCTGCATCTCTGCCATGGACAACTTGCCGTCGCGGGCGCGCTTGCCCTTTTCGGCGATAGCCTTTTCGATATCCGCGAAGGACATGCTGTCGGCGTCGCGGATGACAGGAACAACCAGACCTTGCGGCGTACCGGCGGCAACGCCCATGTGCACGAAATTCTTGTAGACGATGTCCGTGCCATCGATCTCGGCGTTGACTTCCGGAACCTCTTTCAGCGCGTGACAGCATGCCTTGGTGAAGAAGGACATAAAGCCCAGTTTCACGCCGTGCTTTTTCAGGAACAGGTCTTTGTATTCATTGCGCAGGCCCATCACCTCGGTCATGTCCACCTCGTTGAAGGTGGTCAGGATTGCCGCAGTGTTCTGCGCATCCTTCAAACGCTTGGCGATGGTTTGGCGCAGGCGGGTCATGCGCACACGCTCTTCGCGGGCGGCATCCTGTGCTGCGACCGGTGCCCGAGGCGCTTGCGCCGGTGCCGGTGCTGCCGCCGTAGGTGCCGGGGCCGCAGCCGTAGCCGCTGCGCGGGCAACATCCTCTTTCATGATCCGCCCATCACGACCGGTGCCTGTGACCTGATCCGCGGACAAACCGGCCTCTGCCATAGCTTTTTCGGCGGATGGCGCGTTGGCGATGTCCTTGCCGGTGCTTGCTGCTGCAGCCGGGGTTGCCGCCGCAGCTGCCGGAGCAGCGACGGACCCTGCCGCTGCGCCGGAAATCACCGCCAGTTTGGCCGACGCCTCAACTGTTGCGCCTTCGGGGGCAACGATTTCTGCCAGAACACCCGCAGCCGGGGCCGGAACCTCGACCGAGACCTTGTCGGTTTCCAGCTCACACAGCATCTCGTCCTGTGCGACGCTGTCGCCGACCTGTTTGAACCATGTCGAAACGGTCGCTTCAGTCACGGATTCACCCAAGGTCGGCACCATGACGTCAACACTGCCGCCAGACGCCGCCTGAGCAGCCGCAGCCGCCGGGGCCGGTACGGCTACCGGGGCAGGAGCTGCGCCTTCACCTGCAGCGATGGTGGCCAGCAGAGCGTCAACGCCAACGGTTTCACCTTCTGCGGCGACGATTTCGCCCATCACGCCAGCGGCAGGAGAAGGGACTTCGACGGTGACCTTGTCAGTCTCCAACTCACACAACATTTCATCAACCGCGACGGCGTCGCCGGGTTTCTTGAACCATGTCGCAACCGTGGCTTCGGTAACCGACTCGCCAAGCGTGGGAACTCGAACTTCAATGGACATCGATTATTTTCCTTCAATGCTCAGCGCTTCGTCGACCAGCGCTTCTTGTTGGGCTTTGTGTTGGCTGGCCAGACCCGTCGCGGGAGAAGCCGATGTGGAGCGGCCGACATAACGCGGCCGTGTGTGCTTGGCGCCGATGCGGGTCAGAACCCATTCGATATTCGGTTCGATAAAGGTCCATGCACCCTGGTTCTTGGGTTCTTCCTGACACCAGATCATTTCGGCACCCTTAAAGCGCTCCAACTCATTAATCAGCGAATGCGCCGGGAAGGGATAGAACTGCTCAATCCGCATCAGGTAGACATCATCGATGCCGCGCGCATCGCGTTCTTCCAGCAGATCGTAGTAGACCTTGCCGGAACACATCACCACGCGTTTGACCTTGTCGTCCTTGACCAATTTGGTTTCCGAGTTTCCGTGCTGTGCATCGTCCCACAACACGCGATGGAAGCTTGAACCAGTGGTGAACTCTTCTGCTGTGCTGACCGCCAGCTTGTGGCGCAGTAACGATTTGGGCGTCACCAGGATCAGCGGCTTGCGGAAGGTCCGGTGCAGCTGACGGCGCAGGATGTGAAAGTAATTCGCAGGGGTCGTGCAGTTGGCCACGATCCAGTTGTCCTGACCACACATCTGCAGGAACCGTTCCAGACGCGCTGACGAGTGTTCAGGCCCCTGACCTTCGAAGCCGTGTGGCAACAGGCAAACCAGACCGGACATGCGCAGCCATTTGCTTTCGCCCGAGCTGATGAACTGGTCGAACATAATTTGCGCGCCGTTGGCAAAATCGCCAAACTGCGCTTCCCACAGGGTCAGTGCATTTGGTTCCGCCAGTGAGAATCCATATTCAAAGCCCAGCACCGCATATTCGCTGAGCATCGAGTCGATTACATCGTATTTCGACTGGCCCTCACGAATGTTGTTCAGTGGGTAGTACCGTTCTTCAGTTTCCTGATGTATGAAACCCGAGTGACGCTGACTGAACGTCCCGCGCGTCGCATCTTGCCCTGACAGGCGCACCGGATAGCCTTCGGTCAGCAGAGAGCCAAAGGCCAGGGCCTCACCAGTCGCCCAGTCAAACCCTTTGCCGCTTTCGAACATCTGTTTCTTTTGATCCAAAAGACGTGAGACGGTACGGTGCACTGCGATATCTGCTGGTGTGTGGCTCAGCGCGTTGCCAATCTGCGCCAGCGTTTCCGGTTTAATTGCTGTGTCACCGCGGACATATTCATCTTTGTTCTTGTCCAGATGCGACCAGCGCCCGTCCAGCCAGTCAGCCTTGTTGGGCTTATAGTCTTTGCCCGCCTCGAACTCATCATTCAGATGCGCCTGGAAGGCGGCCTTCATATCCTCGATTTCGCCTTCGGGGATAAGGCCGTCTTTCACGAGACGCTCGGTGTACAGCGACAGCGTGGTCTTATGCGTCTTGATCTTCTTGTACATGATCGGGTTGGTGAACATGGGCTCATCGCCCTCGTTATGCCCGAACCGGCGATAGCAGAAGATGTCGATAACCACGTCCTTGTGGAACTTCTGCCGGAATTCGGTCGCAACCTTGGCGGCATGTGTTACAGCCTCGGGATCGTCGCCATTCACGTGGAAGATCGGTGCCTCAACCATCAGGGCGATATCGGTGGGGTAGGGGCTGGAGCGGCTGAAATGCGGCGCGGTGGTAAAGCCAATCTGGTTGTTCACCACGATATGCATCGTGCCGCCGGTCTTATGACCCTTAAGGCCGGACAGGCCAAAGCCTTCGGCGACAACACCTTGACCCGCAAAGGCCGCATCGCCGTGCAGCAGGATGCCCATCACCTTGGTCCGGTCTTCGTCACCCAACTGATCCTGTTTTGCGCGAACCTTGCCCAGAACAACCGGGTTCACAGCCTCAAGGTGGGAGGGGTTTGCAGTCAGCGACAGATGGACACTGTTGCCATTGAATTCACGGTCGCTGGACGCGCCGAGGTGGTATTTCACATCGCCGGAACCATCCACATCTTCGGGTTTGAAGCTGCCGCCCTGGAACTCGTTGAAGATCGCGCGATAAGGCTTGCGCATAACATTGGCCAGAATGTTCAGGCGGCCCCGGTGCGGCATGCCGATGACGATGTCGCTGACACCCAGCGCACCGCCGCGCTTGATGATCTGCTCCATCGCGGGGATCAAGGCTTCGCCGCCGTCCAGGCCGAAACGCTTGGTGCCCATGTATTTAACGTGCAGGAACTTCTCGAAGCCTTCGGCCTCGACCATCTTGTTCAGGATCGCCTTGCGGCCTTCCTTGGTGAACTGAATTTCCTTGCCGTACCCCTCGATCCGTTCCTTCAGCCACGCGGCTTCTTCCGGATTTGAGATATGCATGTACTGCAGCGCGAATGTGCCGCAATAGGTCCGTTTCACGATCTCGACAATCTGGCGCATGCTGGCCATCTGCAAACCCAGCACGTTGTCGATAAAGATCGGGCGGTCCATGTCGGCTTCGGTGAAGCCATACGTCCTGGGGTCCAATTCCGGGTGGGTGCTGGCGGCGCGCATGCCCAACGGGTCCAGATTAGCAGCAAGATGGCCCCGGATACGATAAGCCCGGATCAGCATCAGTGCCCGCAGACTGTCCAGAACCGCCCGTTTGATCTGGTCTTCGCTGACCTGAACGCCCTTGGCCTCGGCCTTGTCCTTAATCTTGTCGCCTGCCGCCTTGGCGTCGATTTCGGCCCATTCGCCCGTCAACGCGCCAGTCAGGTCATCCGTCGGCATCGGAGGCCAGTCGGTCCGAGCCCAGGATGGCCCTTCGGCCTCGCGCTGGACGTCCGGCGTGGCGTCGCCCATCGCCCGGAAAAAATCGACCCAGGCCGCATCTACAGCGTTCGGGTCCTTGGCGTACTGGGCATAAAGCTGCTCCAGATATTCAGCATTATGCCCCTGCATAAAGCTAGAAGCATGAAAGGCAGAATTGGGCGTATGTTCGGTCATTGGGCTACCTCATGTGGGTTGGGACCGTATTGATTGGTGCCTGGTTGGCTGGGGCGGGTCAGCCACCACAGAACCAGGAGGGGCGACACAAACAAAACAAGCAGTGTCGGGATCACGACCAGCAACGTGGCGCGGGTGAATAGGATGTCCAGATTACCGCCATGCTGGAAACTGGAGGCAAGGCCGATGCCGAAGAACAGAACCGCCCCGGCACCGAGGATCAGCAGGATCGGTAGCAAGGCAAAAAGCCCACTGCGCCCGGTGTCATGCATCCGTCGCCACGCGACGGCCAGATGCGGGATGAACACGATCAAGCCCACGATGCTTTGCACCGGCTGGTTGGACGTTGCAGTGACTTGTTTGATTTCATCGGTCTGTGTCGTGGCGACCTGTGTGAAGAACTGCCAGTCGATGATCCCGGCGATGACGTTCCAGATCACGATGAACAGGAAAAAGAACCAGTACTCGGGCCGCGAGGCACGACCTGAGAAGGTGAAAAACTTGGAGAAACAAGTGCGCATGGCGTCGGAGAAGGTCATGGGGTCACTCCTAACTCGGGCGCTCCGAAACGATTGCTTTGCGGATCTGATGCTACAAGCATCATGCCAATAACGTTGGCGGCAATTAGCGCGCTTGAGATAAATCCAACAAGGAGCACAATTGCTACTAGCACCAAAGCGAATAACCCCAGAAAAAGGATTCCGAAACCGCTACTGGTTAGCAGCACCAACCCGAGCCAGTACATCATCTGATAACCGAGCCAGAGAGTAATCAGAGGCATGAAAGGATAGAATGCCTGACGACCCTCCTCCCCAGTGTCTTGTAACCGGCGGCTCATGGCCGATAGCAGAGGAACAGATGCTACCATTACTACAAACAGTTGCCAGATGCCCAAAATCTCGGCGTTCTGCCAGTTAAGTTGTGTAATCGCTAACATCGGAAAGACCAGCGCGACCGGCGCAAACCACCAGAATTCTGAGCGTGTGGCTCTGCCGGAATAAACCAAGGTTTTCCGCAGTCCGGTCGATATAGCCTGCACTGGTCCCATCAATATTGACCCAACCGGTGAGCATTGCCGGGCAGCGCCCGACCCGCCTCGTTTTGCCGAAGGCAAACCAATGTTTTGGTGGGCGGGCGCATTGCACCCACCCTCGGGCCGGGCGCTGCCCTCAGAACATATACCCGGCCCTCGGTCACTTACCCAATCGCTTCCAGAACAGCCTCACCCAGCTGGGCAGGGCTTTCGGCCACGACGATACCGGCCGAGCGCATGGCTTCGATCTTGTCTTCGGCACCGCCTTTGCCACCGGCGACGATCGCGCCTGCGTGGCCCATGCGGCGGCCCGGAGGAGCCGTGCGACCCGCAATAAAACCAGCGGTGGGTTTCGAGCGGCCCTTCTTGGCCTCATCTGCCAGGAACTGCGCGGCTTCTTCTTCGGCCGAGCCACCGATCTCACCGATCATGATGATCGAGTGGGTTTCGTCATCGGCCAGGAACCATTCCAGCACGTCGATATGCTCAGTCCCTTTGATCGGGTCGCCGCCGATGCCCACGCAGGTGGACTGACCCAGGCCTACGTCTGTTGTCTGTTTCACAGCTTCATAAGTAAGCGTACCCGAGCGGGAAACGACACCCACACTCCCGCGTTTGTGAATGTGGCCGGGCATGATGCCGATCTTGCAGGCATCGGGCGTGATCACACCGGGGCAGTTCGGGCCGATCAGGCGTGACTTGCTGCCCTCTAGAGCGCGCTTCACCTTCATCATGTCCAGAACCGGGATGCCTTCGGTGATGCAGACGATCACTTCCATCTCGGCATCAATCGCTTCGAGGATCGAGTCTGCCGCAAAGGGCGGGGGCACATAGATCACGCTGGCGTTGGCTTCGGTCACATGCTTGGCCTCGTGGACCGAGTTGAATACGGGCAGGTCAAGATGGGTCATCCCGCCTTTGCCGGGGGTCACGCCGCCGACCATCTTGGTGCCATAGGCGATGGCCTGTTCAGAGTGGAATGTGCCCTGCGAGCCGGTAAAGCCCTGACAGATCACTTTGGTATTTTCGTCGATGAGGACTGCCATTTGGCATTCTCCTGTTTTAAGCGGGCCTGAGCCTGCCTGAATTCGTCGGAAAGGTGGGCAAATCCCACCCCACTGAATTGGGATTAGCCTTTGACGGCCTTCACGATCTTCTCGGCACCGTCTTTCAGGTTGTCCGCCGCGATCACGTCCAGGCCAGAGGTGTTGATGATCTCTTTGCCCTTCTCGACATTGGTGCCTTCCAGACGCACGACCAGCGGAACCTGCAGGCCGACCTCTTTCACTGCGGCGACGACGCCCTCGGCGATGACGTCACAGCGCATGATGCCACCGAAGATGTTGACCAGGATGCCTTTGACCTGCGGGTCAGAGGTGATGATCTTGAACGCCTCGGTCACTTTCTCTTTGGTGGCACCGCCACCCACGTCGAGGAAGTTTGCAGGCTCAGCCCCATACAGCTTGATGATGTCCATGGTCGCCATCGCCAGGCCGGCACCGTTGACCATGCAGCCGATCTCACCATCCAACGCGATGTAGTTCAGGTCGTATTTAGAGGCTTCCAATTCCTTGGGGTCTTCCTCGGTCGTGTCGCGCAGCTCAGCGATGTCGGGGTGGCGGTAGACCGCGTTACCGTCAAAGCCGACCTTGGCGTCCAGCACCTTGAGGTCGCCCTTGTCGGACACGATCAGCGGGTTGATCTCCAGCATCTCCATGTCCTTCTCGACGAAGGCGGCATACAGCTGGCTCATCAGTTTGACGCACTGCTTGACTTGCGCACCTTCCAGGCCCAGCGAGAAGGCGATGCGACGGCCATGATAGGGCTGATAGCCTGTTGCCGGATCGACCGAGAAGGACAGGATTTTCTCGGGCGTTGCCGCGGCAACCTCTTCGATGTCCATGCCACCTTCGGTCGAACACACGAATGAGATGCGGCTGGTCTGGCGATCCACCAGCAGGGCAAGGTACAGTTCACGCTCGATGCCGGAACCGGCTTCGATGTAGATGCGGTTGACTTGCTTGCCCGCGGGGCCGGTTTGATGCGTGACCAGAGTACGGCCCAGCATCTTCTTGGCTTCCTCGGATGCTTCTTCCACCGACTTGGTCAGACGAACACCGCCTTTTTCACCGGCGTCAGCCTCTTTGAAGGAGCCCTTTCCGCGGCCACCCGCGTGGATCTGTGCTTTGACAACCCAGAGCGGGCCATCCAGTTCACCGGCTGCGGTTTTGGCTTCCTCAGCGCGCAGAACCGCGCGACCTTCGGAGACCGGAGCGCCATAGCTGCGAAGAAGCGCTTTGGCCTGATATTCGTGAATGTTCATCGAAACTGTCCTGTCTGACTGCGTTACACCGTTATAGGGGTGTCTAGGGGGCAAGTTTAAAGGGTTTTTTGACAGGGAAGCAGTTTTTCACGAAGATTTTCATTATTTGTGATCACGGTTTTTTTGGGTGTGATCACAAAATGCAATGAAGGTCACCCGTTTGATTCGTCGTCGTTGACGGCCTTTAGAATAAAGAGAGAATTCAGCTAGCGCTAAACCTAGCCGGTCCGCCGAGATGGCGGATTCAAACGATTACATGGCAGCTGTGCCGGGGAAATGTCGATTCAATGGCGCCGCAATCGTCCAAAGAAAAACCCGGCTCACCAATGGTAAACCGGGTTCTGAATTACAGCTGAAGAGGGATCAGGCCAGCGAGCTGTCGATGCCCTTGCAAGCTTCGATCAGACCTTTGACGGCATTGACCGAATTGTCGAACCCGGCTTGTTCGTCTTCGTTCAGCTTGATGTCGACGATCCGTTCGACGCCACCGGCGCCGATCACGGTCGGAACGCCGACATAGAGACCGTCAACTCCCAGCTCGCCGCTGCAGTATGCGGCGCAAGGCAGTACGCGCTTTTGGTCTTTCAGATAGGCTTCGGCCATTTCGATCGCCGAAGTGGCAGGCGCGTAGTAAGCCGAGCCAGTTTTCAGCAGGCCAACGATTTCGGCACCGCCATCACGGGTACGCTGAACGATGGCGTCCAACTTATCCTGCGTGGTCCAGCCCATCTCGACCAGATCGGGCAGGGGGATACCGGCAACGGTCGAATAACGCACCGACGGCACCATTGTGTCGCCGTGGCCGCCCAGAACAAACGCGGTGACGTCGCGCATCGAGACGTTGAACTCTTCCGACAGGAAGTGCGCGAAACGGGCCGAGTCCAGAACGCCAGCCATGCCGCAGACTTTGTTGTGCGGCAGGCCCGAGAACTCACGCAGAGCCCAGACCATCGCGTCCAGCGGGTTGGTGATGCAGATCACGAACGCGTCGGGCGCGTGGGCTGCAATGCCTTCGCCAACCGACTTCATGACTTTCAGGTTAATGCCCAACAAGTCATCGCGGCTCATGCCGGGTTTGCGGGCGACGCCAGCGGTGACGATGCAGACGTCTGCGCCTGCGATATCGGCATAATCGCTGGTGCCGGACATGGCTGCGTCGAACCCTTCCGAAGGGCCGGATTCAGCGATGTCGAGCGCTTTGCCTTGCGGCAGCCCGTCTGCGATGTCGAACAGGACTACGTCACCCAGTTCTTTGACAGCTGCGAGGTGCGCAAGCGTGCCGCCGATGTTCCCAGCGCCGATAAGCGCAATCTTGGGTCTGGCCATTTGGAAAATCTCCGGTCGGAATTGAAATCGCGGCTGTGCTAGTCGCTAAATGGCTTTCGCGCAAGTGTTCAGCGGCGCGGCATGCAACCGCATACCGTTTGCACTGCCTGTGCTGATTGCGCTAAACGGCCAAGGATACAGGCCGAAACCGGGGCGCTGCATGTTCGAATTGAACCTGATGTTTTTTGTTGTAGCGATCCCGGCTGTGATCTTTGCGGGTATTTCGAAGGGTGGCTTTGGCTCGGGCGTGGCCTTTGCGTCCTCATCGATTCTGGCGTTGATATTGGAGCCGGGGCAGGCACTGGCGCTGATGCTGCCGATTTTGATGGTGATCGATGTTGCAACTCTTGGGCCCTATTGGAAACGCTGGAGCTGGCCGGATTCGCGCCTGTTGATCCTTGGGGCCGTGCCTGGCGTGGCGTTGGGCGCATGGCTTTATCGCGCCACCGATGATGATCTGCTGCGCCTACTGATCGGGGGGATTTCCATTGGTTTTGTCGTTTGGCACGTCAGTCAATCCAAAGGCTGGGTGCGCGGCTTCACAAACAGACTGCCTGCCCCCGCCGGACTGTTCGCTGGACTGGTTGCCGGCTTCACCAGCTTTGTCAGCCATGCGGGCGGCCCGCCAGCCGCCGTTTACCTGCTGTCGCAACGCCTGTCGAAGACCGAGTTTCAGGCCAGCACTGTATTGGCCTTCTGGGTCATCAACATCACGAAATTTGTGCCTTACGCCTATCTTGGCCTTTTCACTTGGCACACCGCGTGGGCCGATCTGCTTTTGACACCATTTGCGATTCTTGGTGCCTGGCTGGGCGTCCGGGCGCATTTCATGCTGTCCGAGCGCCTGTTCTTTGGCATCGCCTATGTGCTGCTGACGCTCACGGGCAGTAAACTGATCTGGGACGCTTTGACCTGATCAGACGTTGGGCGGCAGGGCATCGGCGATCATTTCATAAGCCTGACCCGAGGCAACAAGGCAGGTCATTCCATCCGGCAATGTCACGGTGATCGTCCAGCTGCCGCTTTGGTCCGACGCATAGAGCTCCATCACCGCGCCTTGACGCGCGATGCCGATCCCCTGGCGCGTTTCGCCGTAAGTTTCGGTCAGCCGTTTTATCACCTCGTCACGTGGTGCGCAGTTGCGGGCGTGGGCCTGTTGCGCAGCCAGAACCATGATTCCGAGGCCCATCGTCATCTTCAGCAGTGTCTTGTGCATCTTTGACCCTTTTCGATTTCTTTTGCCGGTCAGGGTGCCGCCGTTGGACCGAAATCCGGTTAAAGGAACGCACGTTGCGTCGCAAATGCTGCGATGCGGCGATTTTGCGCTTGAACTTTCCGACAAAAAATGCCCAATTCCGCGCAACTTTATTTCTTCGGGAGAAGCCAATGGACTCGCGCCAGCGCCCCTATCGTTCTGTTCTTTATATCCCCGGTTCGAAAGACCGGGCGTTGGACAAGGCACGCACTTTGCCTGTGGACGCGATCATTTTTGATCTTGAGGACGCGGTTTCTGCTGATGAGAAGGGCAATGCACGCGAAACGCTTAAGGCGGCTCTGGCCGCGGGCGGTTATGGGGAACGGGTCAAGATCGTGCGCATCAACGGTCTGGATACCGAATGGGGCCGTGCTGACGCTGAGGCCGTGCGCGAGATGGATGCCGATGTGGTCCTGCTGCCCAAGGTGAATTCAGCTGCGGACGTGGACGCATTGGCCGCGATTACCGGTGACCTGCCAATCTGGGCGATGATGGAAACCCCGCGCGGGATGCTCAATGCGGCCGAGATTGCCGCCCATCCGCTGATGGCGGGGTTTGTCATGGGGACAAATGATTTGGCGAAGGAGTTGCAAACCCGCTTCCGTCCAGATCGCCTGCCCCTGATGACTTCGCTGGGCCTGTGCCTGCTAGCCGCCAAGGCCGAGGGGCTGATCGTTGTCGATGGTGTCTACAACGCATTCAAGGACGCCGAAGGTCTGGCCGCTGAATGTGCGCAAGGCCGCGACATGGGTTTTGACGGTAAAACCCTGATCCATCCCGCACAGGTCGATGTCACCAATGCAGCCTATGCCCCGTCGGAGACCGAGATCGATCTGGCCCGTCGCCAGATTGCCGCTTTCGAAGAGGTTGAGGCGCAAGGACAGGGCGTTGCCGTGGTCGACGGCAAGATCGTTGAAAATCTGCACGTTGTAACTGCCCGCGAAATTCTGGCAAAAGCGGAGGCAATTACAGCTTTGCAAGCGGGGTAAGCCAGCATGGGCTTTGTTCTTCTCATTCTCGGTGTGGCACTTTGGTGGGCCGCGCATCTGTTCAAACGTGTGATGCCAGAGCGTCGCGCTGCGATGGGCGACGCCGGCAAGGGCGCGGTCGCGCTGGCCTTGGTGGCATCGATCCTGCTGATGATCTTCGGCTATCGCATGACCGACTTCATCCATGTCTGGGCCCCGCCGAGTTTTATGATCCATATCAATAACCTGCTGGTGTTGATTGCGATCTACATGATGAGCCCCGCCGGAACCAAGGGCCGCGTACTGAACAAGCTGCGCCATCCGATGCTGGGCGGGTTTAAACTGTGGGCTTTTGCGCATTTGCTGGTCAATGGCGATCTGGCCTCGATCATCCTGTTCGGCGGGTTGTTGGCTTGGGCCGTTGTCGAAGTGATCGTGATCAACAAGTCGCAGCCTGACTGGACCCCCGGTGAACCCGGAACCTATGGGAAGGACGCGATGTTCTTTGTGGCCTCGATCGTGCTGCTGGGTGTCATCGGCTACGTTCACGGGCTGGTCGGCCCGTCGCCGTTCCCCTCGTAAGGATCTGACATCATGGCAAAACTCTACCGTTTGTTGACCGAAGAAGACACCTCGGCCTTCTGCCACAAAGTAACAGACGCATTGGCAAAAGGGTGGGAGCTCTATGGCGACCCGTCCTATGCCTATGACGAAAACAGCCGCATGATGCGCTGCGCGCAAGCCGTGACTAAAGAGGTCGAGGCCAACTATTCACCTGACATGAAACTGGGACAGCAATAATGGCAAAAACCAATTCGGGCCGCTTTTTCGAGGATTACTCCATTGGTCAGGTGTTGCACCATGCCGTGCCGCGCACGGTGACCAATGGCGAGCGGGCGCTGTACCACGCGCTCTATCCGGCGCGGCATGCGCTGTATTCCTCGGACGAGTTCGCCCGGAATTGTGGTCTGCCGCAAAGCCCGATTGATGATCTTGCTGCATTCCACGTCGTGTTTGGCAAGACTGTCCCTGATGTGTCGCTGAATGCGGTCGCCAATCTGGGGTATGCTGAAGGGCGCTGGCTTAAGCCGGTCTATCCCGACGATACCTTGCGTTCGGAATCCGAGGTGATCGGCCTCAAACAGAACTCGAACGGCAAGACCGGTGTTGTCTGGGTGCGCACGCGCGGTCTGAACCAGCGCGATGAGGTTGTCATCGAATACGTGCGTTGGGTCATGGTGCGGAAATCGGATATGGATGCGCCCGCGCCCGAGACTGTGGTGCCTGAACTGAAGAAGTCGCTGGATGCGAAGGATCTGATCGCGCCCGAGGGCCTTGATTTCTCTCAGTACGATTTCGCTCAGGCTGGTGAGGCGCATCGCTGGGGCGACTATGAGATTGGCGAGAAAATCGATCACGTCGATGGCGTCACGGTCGAAGAGGCCGAACATATGCTGGCGACCCGCCTGTGGCAGAACACCGCCAAGGTGCATTTCGATCTGACCTTCCGCCCCGAAGGGCGGCTGATCTATGGCGGTCACGTGATTTCCATGGCGCGGACCCTGTCGTTCAACGGGCTGGCTAATGCACAGATGATCGTTGGCCTGAACGGTGGCGCGCACGCTAACCCCTGTTTTGCGGGCGACACGATCAAGGCCTGGTCCGAAGTTCTGGACAAGGCGGAAACTGCCATTCCGGGCGTCGGCGCCGTGCGCCTACGGTTGGTCGCAACCAAGGGCGGCGCGCCGTTTGAGTTGAAAAACGAAGACGGTCGTTATCTGCCCAATGTCCTGCTTGATCTGGATTACTGGGCTTTGATGCCGATCTGATACTCGTGGTGACATTCATTTGATCGCAGCCAGCGCCAATCGTGTTAGGCTGTGGTCATGACCTTGCTTCGCACAATAGCTGCCTGCGTCTGTCTGACGCCACCTGCATATGCTTGCGATTTGGCATTGGCACTCGCTGTAGACGTCTCGGGGTCGGTCGATTCGACTGAGTATCGAATACAAATGGATGGCCTAGCAGCCGGTTTGCGTGACCCGATCGTGTCCGAGGCATTGGTGCGCGGGAAAGCCCGCGTGATGCTGGTGCAGTGGACAGGGTCCTCTCGTCAGATGGTCACTGTTCCGTGGACACATATCGACAGTTTCGAGGCAATTGATCAGTTTGCTGTAAAAGTGGCCAACGATCCCAGGGTCTGGCGCAACTTTTCCACCGCAATTGGCGAGGCGCTGGAATCGACCATGTCCTATTTCGATACGGTGTCGGATTGCAAGCGCCACCTGATCGATATCTCTGGCGATGGGGTGTCGAACGAGGGGGTTGAACCATCGGACGTACACAGAATTCTGCAGACACGCGGTGTGACGGTGAACGCGATTGCAATCGAAGAAAGCGAACCGGATCTGACCGCGTATTTCTTTGAAAATGTGATCGTGGGCGAGGGGGCGTTTGTCGTCTCAGCCTCAGGGTTTGCAGACTATCCCGAGCGGATTCGTAAGAAACTGCTGCGCGAGGTGACCCAGCAAACCGCTGATTTGAAATAGCCGCACAACAGAATCGAATCTGCAGGCGCTAACATCGTGATGGATGGAAAACAATTTGTGATCACGAGCTTATTTTGTGTGATCACATAATGCAAATATCCGTCATTTTGCGTCAATTGTGAACTTTTTTGCATCTGCAGCACGTGACAGAACCGCAAAAAACAGTAAAACCTTCGGAAGCCAACCGTAAAGGAGCCAACATGGCCGATGTAAATCGGGGCAACCGCCCTCTTTCACCTCACCTCACGATCTACCGCCCCCAACTGACTTCGATGACATCGATCCTTGTGCGCATCACGGGTATTGCGTCACTTGCGATCGCATTCTTTGTCGTCTGGTGGTTTCTGGCGGCGGCAACGTCCGAAACGGCATTCAACTTCATCGATGGGCTGATGAGAAGCTGGCTGGGTGATCTGGTGATGTTCGCTGCGACCTGGGCGATCTTCTATCACATGCTGGGTCGTCTGCGTCACGTGATCTGGGATCTGGGGTATTGCGTAGATGTCGGTATCTCCGAAAAGATGGGGATCGGCATGCTGGTGTTGGCCACCATCCTCGCCTTCATCACGGCAATTGCGGTTTAAGGAGATTGGCCATGAATTACCTCACTGACCGCAAACGCGCGCAGGGTGCCGGTGCCGGAGGCGAAGGTACGCATCATCACTGGCAGATGATGGTAAGCTCGGCGGCACTTGTCTTTCTTGTACCGCTGTTTGTCTTCGTCTTCGCAAACGGATTGGGCAGGTCATACGAAGAAGTCCTGGTTTATTATGGCCGTCCCTTCCCGGCGATTGTGACCGGGCTGACAATGGTTGTCGTCATCATCCATCTGGTCCACGAAACTCAGGTCGCAATTGAAGACTATGTCCATGGTGTCGCAGAAAAGCTGAGCCTCATGGCCGTCGCGGCGTTTGGCTACACATTGATAGCTGCCGGGCTGTTTGCCCTGATCAAGCTGGCTCTGTGAAACGCGCGGTAAGGAAATAATCAAATGACAGCTGCATACGAATACGAAACACACGAATATGACGTGGTTGTTGTCGGCGCTGGCGGCGCTGGTCTGCGCGCCACGCTGGGCATGGCAGAACAAGGTCTGCGCACGGCATGTGTCACGAAGGTGTTTCCGACACGCTCGCACACGGTTGCCGCGCAGGGCGGAATCGCCGCATCTCTGTCCAACATGGGCCCGGACCACTGGCAGTGGCACATGTACGACACCGTCAAAGGCTCGGACTGGCTGGGTGACACCGACGCGATGGAATACCTTGCGCGTGAAGCCCCCAAGGCTGTGTACGAACTGGAACACTATGGCGTGCCGTTCAGCCGGACTGAGGAAGGCAAGATCTACCAGCGTCCCTTCGGCGGTCACACCACCGAGTTTGGTGAAGGCCCGGCCGTGCAGCGGACCTGTGCGGCTGCTGACCGGACCGGTCACGCAATCCTGCACACGCTGTATGGTCAGTCGCTGAAGAACAACGCTGAATTTTATATCGAATACTTCGCCATCGACCTAATCATGTCCGAAGACGGGCAGTGTCAGGGCGTTGTCTGCTGGAAGCTGGACGACGGAACGATGCATGTCTTCAACGCCAAGATGGTAGTGCTGGCAACCGGCGGTTACGGCCGCGCCTACTTCAGCGCAACATCGGCCCATACCTGCACCGGCGATGGTGGCGGCATGGTGGCCCGCGCGGGTCTGGCCCTGCAGGATATGGAGTTCGTTCAGTTCCACCCGACCGGCATCTACGGCTCTGGCTGCCTGATCACCGAAGGCGCGCGTGGTGAGGGCGGTTACCTAACCAACTCCGAAGGCGAACGGTTCATGGAGCGTTATGCGCCCCAGTACAAGGACCTCGCGCCGCGTGACTACGTCTCGCGGTCGATGACAATGGAGATCCGCGAAGGCCGTGGCCATGGTGATGGTGGCGACCACATTCACCTGAACCTCAGCCACCTGCCGGCCGAGGCGCTGGCCGAACGTCTGCCGGGGATTTCCGAGTCTGCACGTGTCTTTGCGGGCGTAGACGTCACCAAGGAACCGATACCGGTTCTGCCGACCGTGCACTACAACATGGGCGGCATTCCAACCAACTATTGGGGTGAGGTTCTGAACCCGACCGCTGACAACCCGACGGGCGTTGTCCCCGGATTGATGGCTGTGGGTGAAGCAGGCTGTGCCTCGGTTCACGGGGCGAACCGTTTGGGCTCGAACTCACTGATCGACCTCGTAGTGTTTGGCCGCGCTGCTGCAATCAAAGCGGGCAAGGTTGTGGATGCCGAGGCACCGAACCCGGTGCTGAATCGGGCGTCCGTCGATAAGGCGTTCGATCGCTTTGACGCGGTACGCAATGCCAGCGGTGCAATCGCTACCGCCGATCTGCGTCTTGAGATGCAGAAGACCATGCAGGAAGACGCAGCGGTCTTCCGGACAGCAAAAACCATGGCCGAGGGCGTCGACAAGATGACGGCGATCGCCGCCAAGATGGACGACCTGAAAGTCAGCGACCGCTCGCTGGTCTGGAACAGCGATCTGATGGAGACGCTGGAGCTGACCAACCTAATGCCAAGCGCGTTGGCCACGATTGTCGGCGCCGAGGCGCGTAAGGAATCCCGCGGCGCGCACGCGCATGAGGATTTCACCGAGCGTGATGATGAGAACTGGCGCGTTCATACTGTGTCGCGTGTTGATGGCAACCAGGTTGATCTCAGCTATCGCCCGGTCATTGCCGATCCGCTGACAACCGAAGACGAAGGCGGCATCAGCCTGAAGAAAATCGCGCCCAAAGCGCGGACGTTCTGATGTTGTAAAACCTAAAGACGCGACAGAGACCGAGGGGCGACGCGGTGATTACTATCGTTGAGAGAAAAGGACCATACGCACCCAAAGACCGTGGAACCCGTTTCTGCGGCCCCGCTAGTGTCGATGTGCGAGCATGAGTAATTTTTCCTCAAACGAATACTGGACCAATCGTTACGCGCAGGGCAGAAACTCTGGCGCTGGGTCTTATGGCCGGTTGGCGGTTTACAAGGCCAATTTCATCAACACCCTAGTCGAAGTTGAAGACGTACAATCGGTTGTCGAATTGGGCAGTGGCGATGGCAATCAGGCAAGCCTTTTTGATATCCCTCAATTCACAGGTCTGGATATCTCGGAAGAATGCGTGCGCAAGTGTAATGCCCAATTCAGCGAGCGTTCAGGCTGGACGTTTCTTCCGGCAGATGCGGAGGTCGAGCCGCACGACGCTGCATTGTCCCTGGACGTCATTTATCATCTGGTCGAAGACGAAGTTTTTGAGGCCTATATGAATCGGCTGTTTTCTTTGGCAAAACGGTTTGTGGTGATTTATTCGTCCGATTTCGTCTTTGACCCAAACAACGCTCATGTGCGCCATCGTGAGTATTCGAACTGGGTCGCAGACCGGTTCTCAAATTGGAAGATGTATTGCGGTGAGACAAACCCGTTCAATCGGGACGGCCACGGCAATTCCCGCAGATACAGTTTCGCTTCGTTTAAAGTTTTCGAAAGGTTGAGTGATGGCGGTTAGAGCACATATGGCCTCCTACCCTTTACGGGAAAAAATGTTACCCCTTGCCGTGCAGTCGATCATCGATCAGGTGGACGCGCTGTACCTGTGCCTGAACGAATGGGGTGAAGTTCCGACGGAGTTTAGAGACAACCCCAAGATAAACGCCTTTGTACCGGAAGAGGATCAGAAGGATGTCGGTAAGTTCTTCACGACACCCGACCCCGACGACATCGTTTTCTTCGTCGATGATGATCTGATCTATAGCGAAATTTTCGTAAAGCACATGGTTCAGCGGCTCGAGGAAAAGGGGCCGGAGAAAGTGGTTTTTGGAACACACGCGTCGACCTACACTGACAAGGCTCCGACCAGCCATCGGCAACGAGATGTGGTCAAGGGCGGCCAACCATTGCGCCGGATGCAGCGCGTTGATCAACTTGCAACATGTGGCATGGTCGCGATGGGTAAGAACGTCGCTCCGTATGAATTCATGAAAGACAGCCAGAAATTCGTGGATGTCCGCTATGCGCGTTGGCTGTACGAAAATGGAATCGAAAGCTGGGCAATTGACCGGCAGGAATGGGGATTTGTCCGGCGTGTGCCCACCGAAGGTGAGCACGAAACAATCTTCAAGACTTTTACCAGAAGGACGCCCCAAGCAGTTTTGGATGAAATCGCGGTTTTTGCCGCGCGAACGACGGGTATTGTGTAACAGGTGATCGCATCTAGGTCAGTTCAATCAACGCGCGTTTTAGGTCGCCGGATATTCGGTGCGGGCTGCGTTCAACCGCAAAGTCGAGACAGGCCTGACGTTTTTCGGCCAGTTCCTCATCGGACATGCTGAGCACACGCATCATCATGCGGATCAGGCCTCTTGGGTTCCGCGCGGGATAGAGCAGATCATGACAGGCCTCCGGTGTAGTATGCTTGTGCGCATCAATGTCGGGGCCGATAATCGGCAAGCCATAGGTCTGCGCCAGCATTGCCGTTCCCGAGGTAAAAGTGGTCGTCGACGGCAGCATGTATGCATGCGCATTTGAGAACACTTGGGCTATTTCGGAATCAGGAATTCGATCTGGAATAACCGTAGTATTTCGGTTTGATCGCATGCGGCGCATCAGGCGGCGGCCGGACGGATACACCCGCCCGACGACTGATACCTGAAAGTCGTGACCACGATTGGTCATTTTTTTTGCGGCATCTTCCAACCGTTCCAATTCACGGCTGCCCCGCATTGTTCCAAAGCTTAAGAAATGGGTGCGCTCGCGTAGGGGAAGGGGGCGTTTCAACGTTTGCTCTGACGGTTCGTAAACACCAAGATAGCTCGGATGCGGAATGAGGCGCAGTTTATCTGGGTCAGTGCCATATTCATCAATCATATGTTGCCGGGCATGGGGCGTGTGAACGTGAATCAGGTCGACAATTTCCGCTAATTCCCGGCGGTTATTGCGGAAGTAATCTGTCTTGACTCCTTCGGAATGCGCGAACTGATTGTGAATGGTCCAGATCACGCGCCCGCCATTGGCCTGGTATTGTCTCATGCCGTCACAGGTAGACCGAAAATCAGAAGCCTGCGCTTCCGTTTCCGGCTTGGGGAACAACCGGTCGTCCCAATGAATATGAATGATGCTTTGATCGGGTTGAAAATCAGCCTTTGCAAACGCGGACAAAGGAGCGCTTCTGGAAGCAATCAAGCAGAACTCTGGCTTACAGGCCGAATACAGCATGTTCTGGTAGGGGTTCTTATTGCCGTAAGGTATGTTGACGACATTAATCGACATGCGCTGTCCTGAACTCAACTCGTTTCTTCAGCGGCACGATCCTTGTGCGCCGCGGGAATTTTGTGGTGAACTTGCCCAATTTTCTTGGGTGTTTTCAAGGTTAAAAGGTTGGCTTTCCGGCCCGCCGAGTATATCTATACGCAGGATTTTAGCGAGGTCGGAAATGGTACAACTCACCCTGCCAAAGAACTCTCGGATTACTACAGGTAAAACTTGGCCAAAGCCTGAAGGCGCGGCCAATGTTCGTAAATTCCAGATCTATCGCTGGAACCCGGATGACGGTCAAAATCCACGTGTAGACACCTATTTTGTCGATATGGACAACTGCGGCCCGATGGTTCTGGACGCGCTGATCAAGATCAAGAATGAAATCGACCCGACGCTGACCTTCCGCCGGTCCTGCCGCGAAGGTATCTGCGGTTCCTGCGCGATGAATATCGACGGGATCAACACGCTGGCCTGTATTTACGGCATGGATGAAATCAAGGGTGACGTTAAGATTTATCCGCTGCCGCATATGCCGGTCGTCAAGGACCTGATCCCTGACCTAACGCATTTCTACGCGCAGCATGCAAGCATCATGCCGTGGCTGGAAACCAAGACCAACCGTCCTGCGAAAGAGTGGAAGCAATCCATCGAAGACCGCAAAAAACTTGATGGGTTGTATGAATGCGTGATGTGCGCCAGCTGCTCGACCTCGTGCCCCAGCTATTGGTGGAACGGGGATCGCTACCTTGGGCCCGCTGCGCTTTTGCATGCGTATCGCTGGATCATCGACAGCCGTGACGAAGCCACTGGTGAACGTTTGGATGAGTTGGAAGACCCGTTCAAACTGTATCGCTGCCACACGATCATGAATTGCGCCAAGACCTGTCCGAAGGGTCTGAACCCGGCCAAGGCGATTGCCGAAATCAAAAAGATGATGGTTGACCGCGCAGTTTGAACACAGCCGAAAGAAATTATGACACCCGGGATGGTAACTTTCCGGGTTTTTTCGTGTTCTGCGAGTATTGAAAATTCGGAGAACATCAATGACTCAAACACTTACTAAGGTTTTGTCTGTCGCCGCGATCACGGCTCTTTCGGCCTGTGGTGGATCGAGCAGCAATCGGGCGGATTTTGTATTCAAGCAAGTGGAATGCGCCGGGCAGGCGGGGATTAGTGGTTCGTTTACGACGCAATACGAACTGCAGGGTGGCAAGCAGGCTGAAGTATTTGTTCCAGGTGATGGCGTAAGCGAGGCTCAGGCCGCCAAAGCGAATGCCTGCATGGCGGCGTAACCGGCATCAAGCCCAGGGTTGGCAGATGCAAATGCCAGCCTTAGTTGCGTTCAGGGCATACCGAAACTGCAAAAAAATGCGGTGAATCTGTCGGCGCGTCTGTCTATTTTTCAATCAGGGAGGAGTGCTGAATTAGAACAGGATCTCTCCGATGGAAGAAAAACAGAACACAAAATCAGAGGCTCTAAAAACGTTGGAACAAGCGTGGTCCTATTACACTACGGAACCTGTGAATCCCGTAAATGACCGCATCCCAGATTTGTTCGAATACGCTAACGCCGCCTGAACCGACAACTGTGGGCTTGCCACCAGTGGGAAAAATGGGCCATGCATTGGCATGCCCATTTTGCTTCTTATTCTGGCAGGCGGAGTATTTGCCTATTTCCTGTGGCGATCGCGCACCTCATCCTTGAGCCGGGACTGCCGCTGGCGGCAGCACCGCAAAGAAGGCGTTTGGGTGTGTGCATTTTGTGGCGCTCAGCAGCAGGGAGGCGACGCTCCAACTCAATGCCTGAAGGGGCAATAGCGGCATAAGCAGGGCGGTTTCCCACCCTGCATGTTTGCATTTACGCCGCCGGAAATGCCGCCTGTAGTGCGATTTCAACCATATCGCCAAAACTGCTTTCGCGATCAGCTGAGGGCAAAGCTTCGCCGGTCAGCAAGTGGTCGGAAACGGTTAGAACAGCCAATGCCCGGCATTTGTGGCGCGCGGCCAGAATGTACAGCTCAGCAGCTTCCATCTCGACCCCGAGAATACCGTGCCGCACCATCTGTTCGTTCAGATCTGGGCGTTCGTCATAGAAAACGTCCGACGAGTAGATGCCACCAACATGGGTTGGCGTGCCTTTGGCCGCTGCCGCCTGAGCCGCCGCCTGAAGCAGCCCCCAATCAGCGCAGGGTGCAAAGTTCAGCTCTTTCATGATGCCGCGTGACGGTGAGCTAAGCGTGGTCGAGGTCATCGCAAGGATCACATCACGGACATTCACGCTGTCCTGCATTCCCCCGCAGGAGCCGATGCGGATCAGCGTTTTGGCCCCGTAGTCCCGGATCAATTCGTTGACGTAAATCGACAAGGACGGCATGCCCATACCGCTGCCCTGAATGGTGACAGGGTTGCCTTTCCAGCTTCCGGTAAAGCCCAGCATACCGCGAACGTCATTGACTTGCTTCACATCGTCCAAAAACGTTGCGGCCGCCCATTTTGCGCGATAAGGATCGCCAGGAAGAAGAACCGTTTCTGCGATGTCGCCTTTTTGGGCTCCAATATGAATGGTCATTTTGGGATCAGTTCCAATTAGATATTAGATTTCCAGATCCGAGATATCCGCCCCGGATTTCAATGCGTCATGAAGCCATTGCGGTTTTCGGCCGCGACCCGACCATGTTTGTTTTGGATCTGCAGGATTTCTGTATTTTGCTTTTGCAATTTTTCCGGAAGTCGGGTTGTCTTTTGCCAATTCTGACAATGAAAATCCAAATTCTGCAGCGGCTTTTTCAGCGGCTTTTAACGCCTCTTTCCGTTCGCGCTTTTCCGCGTCGATTAGTGCTTTTTCGACCTTTTCGCGCAATTCGAGTAGTTCTTTACGCGACATTTTTTCCAGATTTGTCCCCGACATTCACCCTCTCCCAGGAGTTAGTCATTACCGCTGTCCCCGATGGCACACCGTAATTCCAAAGAAATAAATTATCTATCCCCTTTTGTTCAGGGGATAGAAGAGGAATTGGCGAAATTGGCAGATATTACTCAGCAGCGAGGGTTTGCGGATCTACCAGGGTGACGATATCGCCCATGATTGCATTCAGCTCAAAATTCTTGGGCGTATAGATCTTTGCGACGCCCATCGCAGTGAGCTTTGCGGCATCGTCATCGGGGATGATGCCACCAACAATCACCGGAATATGATCCAGCCCGGCCTCGCGCAGTCGGTTCATGACGTCCTGCACAAGCGGAATGTGGCTGCCGGAAAGAATTGACAGACCGATGACATGTGCGTCGTCATCCACTGCGGCAGTTACGATTTCCTCTGGCGTCAGGCGGATACCTTCGTAACTGATTTCCATACCGCAATCACGTGCGCGGAATGCGATCTGTTCCGCACCGTTCGAATGACCGTCCAGGCCGGGTTTTCCGACCAGGAATTTCAGGCGACGGCCAAGCTTGTCGCTGACCGCATCCACTGCGGCCCGCAGATCTTCCAAGCCCTCTGTTTTGTTCGAGACCGAGCCCGAAACGCCCGTGGGCCCACGATAGGTACCGTAGACTTTGCGCATTTCTTCGGCCCACTCACCGGTGGTTACACCAGCCTTGGCAGCTGCGATTGAGGGCTCCATGACGTTGGTGCCGTTTTGCGCCGCTTCGCGTAGCGCGGCCAGAGCCGCCGCGACAGCTGTGTCATCGCGATCTTGCCGCCATTCATTCAGGCGCGCGATTTGTTCTTGTTCGACTGCGGGATCAACGACCATGATGCCGCCATCTTTGGTCTGCAGGGGCGAGGGTTCGCCTTCGATCCACTTGTTCACACCGACAACGACAGTTTCGTTCCGTTCAATGCGGTTCAGGCGTTCAGCGTTTGAATCAACAAGCCGTGACTTCATGTATTCGATCGACGCAACCGCACCGCCCATCGAATCCAGATTGGCCAGTTCGGCGCGTGCGCCCTGTTTCAATTCTTCAACCTTCGCGTCCACGGCGGGGTTGCCATCGAACAGGTCACCATATTCCAGAAGGTCGGTCTCATAGGCCAGAATCTGTTGCATCCGCATGGACCACTGCTGATCCCAGGGGCGGGGCAGGCCCAGTGCCTCGTTCCAAGCAGGCAGCTGAACTGCGCGGGCGCGGGCTTTTTTCGAAAGAGTCACGGCCAGCATCTCGATCAGGATGCGGTAGACGTTGTTTTCAGGCTGCTGCTCGGTCAAACCGAGCGAGTTGACCTGAACGCCATACCGGAATCGGCGGAATTTCGGGTTCTCTACGCCGTAGCGGTCGCGCAGGATTTCGTCCCAAAGATCGACGAAAGCGCGCATTTTGCACATTTCAGTGACAAAGCGGATACCTGCGTTAACAAAGAACGAAATCCGTCCGCAAAGTGCCGGGAAATCCTCGGCGGGAACACGAGGGCGCAGTTCGTCCAGAACGGCGATGGCGGTGGCCAGCGCATAAGACAGCTCTTGCTCCGGTGTCGCGCCGGCTTCTTGCAGGTGATAGGAACACACGTTCATCGGGTTCCATTTCGGCACGTTGGTATAACAATACTCGGCCACGTCAGCGATCATCTTGAGCGACGGTTTGGGCGGGCAGACATAGGTGCCGCGGCTCAGGTATTCCTTGATCAGGTCGTTTTGTACCGTGCCCTGAAGTTTGGAGATATCTGCGCCTTGTTCCTCGGCCACAGCGATGTAAAGCGCAAGCAGCCAAGGCGCTGTCGCGTTGATCGTCATCGAAGTGTTCATCTGTTCCAGCGGAATCTGGTCGAACAGAACCCGCATATCTCCCAAGTGGCCGACGGGTACGCCAACCTTGCCCACTTCGCCGCGCGCGAGCGTATGATCGCTGTCATATCCGGTCTGCGTGGGCAGATCGAAGGCCACCGACAGGCCCGTCTGGCCTTTTGCCAGGTTCCCGCGATACAACGCATTCGACGCTTTGGCGGTGGAATGACCGGCATAGGTTCGGATGAGCCAGGGGCGATCTTTCTGCGTCTGCGTCATAGCTGGACCTCGCGTATCGGTTGGGCAAGAAAATTACGTTCCTGGCCTCTAAAGCGCAATTTTCGGGACATGTCAATTCGCTGCGTCGCGGCATAATAGGTTCTTCAGATTGTAGGACGCAGCGTTTGGTGGCAGGGTGCACGCATGACTCAGACCGTGGAACTTCCGCTTTGGCTTTTTTTGCTGATCCTGGTGTTTGCCGTGGTCACTTTGGCATCACATTTTCTGTTCCCGTCGGTGCGGTGGTTTTTCAGGCGTCGACTCGAACGAGCGGTGAAACGATTGAACACGCGCCTGAAGCGGCCGATCCAGCCGTTCAAGTTGGCACACCGTCACGATATGATTCAGCGCCTGATCTATGACCCGCAGGTTGGTCAGGCCGTTCAGGATCACGCACGCGAAACGGGTGTCCCCGATGCTGTGGCGTTCGAGCAAGCGCAGCGATACGCGCGTGAGATCGTTCCCTCGTTTTCAGCCGTTGCCTATTTCAGCATTGCGATTCGTCTGGCTCGTTTGCTGAGCAATGCGTTTTATCATGTGCAGCTTAGCTATCAGGACGAAGACGCTGTCGAAAACATCGACCCCGACGCCACGGTGGTTTTCGTCATGAATCATCGCAGCAATATGGACTATGTGCTCGTTACCTACCTCGCAGCGCAACATTCGGCCCTTTCTTATGCGGTGGGTGAATGGGCCCGTGTCTGGCCCCTTAGCCGTCTGATCCGTGCGATGGGGGCTTATTTTATCCGGCGAAAGTCCGGCAATGATCTCTATCGTCAGGTGCTGTCCTGTTATGTGCGCCACGCGACCGCGGCAGGAGTGACGCAGGCCATGTTCCCCGAAGGTGGGTTAAGTCTGACTGGTGCCCTGGGTCGTCCAAAGCTGGGTTTGCTCAAATATATTATTGACGGGACCTCGGAAGAGGGCCGCGATGTTGTATTCGTCCCCGTGGCGCTGAACTATGATCGTGTGCTCGAAGATACTGTTCTGACGCGTGCCGCATTAGGCAATGAACGACGGTTTCGCGCGCGGATCGGTGTAATCACCAGATGGATCCTCAAACAACTCTGGCGGCGCGTGATCGGGCGCTACAAACGATTTGGCCTAGCCTCGGTCCGATATGGTCAGCCCGTTTCCTTGCGGGCGTTTCGGGCAGATCATCAGCGCGATCTGATGACCGATTTGGCGCGTGACCTGATGACGCGACTCCGCGCTGCCATCCCGCTGGTCCCGGTACCCGCCGCGTGTTGGCTAATGCAAAAGCATAAAGAGATGTCGGAGGCCGATGCCGTTCAGGTGATTGTCGAGCTCATGCGTCGCAATGGAATGACGGACCAAGAGAACCAGACATCGGTTGAAGCCGCGATTGATCAGTTGGTCGAACGGCGAATTCTCAGGCGCAGTGACGGAAAAATATGCCTGTCCGGTCAAAGGGTTGATCTTCTGGAGTATTATGCAGCCTCGGTTCCGATGGGACCAGACGAGGGAAATGCTGCAGATGCGAAAGAAATTTCTGCATCCGCTGGGTCATAAAGTTACAAAATGGCACCGATTTCGGTTGCATTATTTCCTAAAGGCCAATATTCCATCGGTTAATGCACGCGATTCTGCATCGCGGCAAAGGTTTAGAACTGAAGGAGGCCAACATGGCTCTGGACACCGACAGCGGCATCGCGTCGTACGAGGCACCGGAAAAAGACCTCTATGAGATGGGTGAAATCCCTCCGATGGGTTTTGTGCCCAAGAAAATGTATGCATGGGCGATCCGCAAGGAGCGCCACGGCGACCCGGACACCGCGATGATTCAGGAAGTCGTAGACGTCCCCGTGCTGGACAGTCACGAAGTGCTGGTTCTGGTCATGGCTGCAGGCGTCAACTACAACGGCGTCTGGGCCTCGCTGGGCAAGCCGATCTCGCCTTTTGACGGCCATAAGGCACCTTATCACATTGCTGGTTCGGATGCGTCTGGCATCGTTTGGGCAGTTGGTTCAAAAGTCACCCGCTGGAAAGTCGGTGATGAAGTTGTCATCCACTGCAATCAGGATGACGGCGACGACGAGCATTGTAATGGTGGCGACCCGATGTATTCGGATAGCCAGCGGATTTGGGGCTATGAAACTCCGGACGGTTCGTTCGCGCAGTTCACAAATGTTCAGGCTCAACAGTTGATGCCGCGTCCCAAGCACCTGACTTGGGAAGAAAGCGCCTGCTATACGCTGACACTGGCAACCGCCTACCGGATGCTGTTCGGTCACGAGCCGCATGACTTGAAGCCGGGTCAGAACGTTCTGGTTTGGGGTGCGTCGGGTGGCCTGGGGTCTTATGCGATCCAGCTGATCAATACCGCAGGTGCAAACGCCATCGGTGTGATCTCGGACGAAAGCAAGCGCGACTTTGTGATGGGTCTGGGTGCCAAGGGCGTTCTAAACCGCAAGGACTTCAACTGCTGGGGTCAGCTGCCGACGGTCAACACACCCGAATATGCCGAGTGGTTCAAAGAGGCCCGCAAGTTCGGCAAAGCCATTTGGGACATCACCGGTAAAGGCAACAACGTCGACATGGTGTTCGAGCACCCCGGCGAAAGCACCTTCCCGGTTTCGACCTTCGTCGTTAAAAAAGGCGGTATGGTTGTAATCTGTGCCGGTACAACCGGCTATAACCTGACCTTTGACGTGCGCTACATGTGGATGCACCAGAAGCGTCTGCAGGGTTCGCACTTTGCTCACCTGAAACAGGCGGCCGCAGCAAACCAGCTGATGGTCGAGCGTCGATTGGATCCCTGCATGTCCGAAGTGTTCACCTGGAATGATCTGCCCGAGGCGCACATGAAGATGCTGCGGAACGAGCATAAGCCGGGCAACATGTCGGTGCTGGTTCAGGCTCCACAGACCGGGATGCGCACCTTGGAAGAGGTTCTGGCCGCACGCGACTAAGTTCGTCTCAGACAAAATCCAAAACACCCGCGAATCGGTTTTCCGGCTCGCGGGTGTTTCTCTTTTGGGCGGTGGTATCAGCCTTTTCAAAGGCTTAATCGAAAATGCCCCGCTGTTTTTGGGGAGTAGAAATCAGTGAATAGGCTAAAAAAACTTCCTCATGCTATGGTTGTGTTAACCCTTCGTTAACCGTTTCGGAGAGACGCTGATGGCGCAAAATGAGTGGATACTGGACGTACTGTCGGACCTCAGCGCCTTTGCTGTTGAAAACGGTTTGACCGCGCTTGCCGAGCAGTTGGATGACACCAAGCTGATCGCCGCAGCCGAAATCTCGTCCAGAAAGAATGAGGTTCGAGCACCAGCGGATGGCAACAAAACTCGATATGAGCCAGGTTCTGGAGGACTTGGAAAACACCAGCTCGCTTGACGAACTAAGCGAAGTCGCCATTCGCCTGCGGGACAGGCTGCAGATTGAAAACCTGATTTACCATTGGGTCGACGGGGCCGGTGATCAATACGGCTATACCACCTATCCCGACGTCTGGGCCGAACGGTACCGCGAGCGTAACTATCATAGAATCGATCCGGTCATACTGGGCAGTTTCCAACGGTTTCATCCGGTGGACTGGAAGACGCTGGATTGGTCGGGCAAGGTTGCCAAGACATTTTTGAAGGATGCATTAGAGCACGGCGTTGGCAATCAAGGTTATTCCATTCCGATCCGTGGGCCGAATGGTCAATTCGCCTTGTTTACTGTCAACCACACCTGTGATGATGAAACCTGGCAGAGATTCATCGAAACGCATGGGCGTGAGTTGATCCTGATCGCGCATTACTTCAACCGGAAGGCGCTGGAGTTTGAAAGTGACCGTCAGCCCGAATCTTCACGCGGATTGTCGCCGCGTGAAGTGGACGCCATGACCTTGCTCGCCCTGGGTTATAGCAGGGCACAGGTCGCTCATTCCTTGTCGATCTCGGAACACACGCTGAGGGTCTATATCGAAAGCGCACGCGCCAAGTTGGGTGCGCAAAACACAACTCATGCTATCGCAACGGCCTTGAGCCGAGGGTTAATAGTGGTTTAAGGCGCGCGCGCACTAAAAACCGGAAATTAACCACGACTTTGTACCCCCTTCGTTCTTGCACAGGACGACAAGGGGAAAAGAGTCATGTTGCGTTATGTCTATGCTGACGAATTGCACAAATATCCAAAACTGGCCGAGGGGATGTTTCGGGACCGCGCCGATCAATTCAAAACCCGGTTGGGCTGGGATGTTCATGTCAACGAAAAGGGGGAAGAGCGGGATCAGTACGATGATCTGAACCCGATCTATGTTATTTGGGAAGAACCGGATGGCAGCCATGGTGGGTCCATGCGTGTTTTGCCGACGACCGGTTCGGTCATGGTGAACGAGGTGTTCGGACACCTGACGGGCGGCAAACCAATCAACAGCCCCTTGATCTGGGAAGTGACGCGCTTTTGCCTGTCGCGCACGGCAAGCCCGCACACGGCCGGGGCCATCATGCTTAGCGGTGGCGAGATGATGGAGGGGTTTGGTCTAACCCACATTGCGGGTGTTTTTGATGCGCGTATGATTCGCATCTATCGCCTGATCGGATCATCCCCGATCGTGCTGGGCACGGAAGGTAAGGGACGTGATCAAATCTCGGTCGGGATGTGGCCGTATTCGGCGGACGACTGCAACCGCGTGGCCAAGCGCGCAGGCATCCCGCGTGAATTGTCGCGGCTGTGGTTCAAGACGGCTTTCGGCGTTGGCAGGCAACACCCGTTTGCATTGTCAGCGTGACAGGATGAAAACCGAATTCCACATCTGGTGATAGCTGGCGCGGGCTTGTAGGGTCGCGCCATGTCTTTGCCCTCTGTGACCTACTCTGACGACCAGGCCGCCGCGTATGACAGCATCTCTGAGATGCTGAAGTCGGCAGGTGTTGACCTTGACGATGACGCGCTGCTGAAGCTTCCAGGATCGGGTAAGTCCGGTGTGATGGCCGTGATTGGCAAGGCGGGGTCCGGAAAAACCCTGCTGCTGGCCGAGCTTTACAAAGCCATTGCGGACACAGGCGTTCAGATCGTGTCCGGCGATTTCGAGAGCCGCAAAGCCCGTGAAAAACGCAGTCTGGCGATCTTGGCCCCGACGAACAAAGCGGCCAGCGTATTGCGTCTGCGCGGGGTGCCAGCCACCACGATCCACCGTATCCTTTATACGCCTGTCTACGACCCGGAATACGAGCGCATCGCCGAATGGCTGGCAGGCAATGACGAACGCCCCGAAATCGAAGGCCTGACCGACGAGGCGCTGGATCGCGCAGCGGCGTTTTACCAGAACAACAAATCCATTCCCGGAGCGTTGGCCGCGGCAGGGTTACGGGGCTCCGATTTTATAACCGGCTGGAAACGCCGGGACGAGCCGTTGGACATCGGGTTTGTGGACGAAGCCTCGATGCTGGATGACCGGCAATTCGAAGACTTGCAAGAAATCTTCCCAACACTTCTGCTGTTTGGTGACCCGGCACAGTTGGCGCCCGTCAATCAGTCGGGCAGCATGGTGTTCGAGGCATTGCCGGAACCGCGCAAGCAAATCCTTCACCGAGTTCATAGGCAGGATGCGGATAACCCGATATTGGACCTTGCCCATGCGCTGTCGGACCCTCAGATGGGGTTCGAAGATTTTGAGCGCATGGTCGAGCAGACCGCCCGTCAGGACGACCGTGTGGTTTGGGGGCAGCGGGTCGAGGTCGATCTGATGGCCCGCAGTCCCGTTCTGGTCTGGCGCAATGCAACCCGCATTCGGCTAATTCAGGCTTTTCGGAATGTTCACGGCGCGCCGGATACCGAATTGTTGGAAGGTGAACCGCTAATCTGCGACGGTATTGAACTGCCCCTTAAACATCGCAAGAAACGTCTGGATCTTGAGGCGCGTGGCCTGATCAAGGGCGCTCAGGTCATCTATCTGGGCCCCGGCCGCAAACCGGGCTTTTCCAGGTTGCACGTGATGGGTGCCGAAGACCCTCAGGTCAGCGCCGCATCCATCGTCAAGATTGAAAAACCGGACGAGGAAGAGCCGTTTATTCCTTTTGCCGCCCGCATGGGCGCCACCTTTCTTCATGGCGCAGCGGTCACCATTCACAAGGCGCAAGGGTCGCAGTGGAACACTGTTCAAGTGTTTGCTCCGGATATCTATGCCGCTGCCCGTATGGGCCGTACTGAAGCTGGACAGCCGTTGTGGAAACGACTGGCCTATGTGGCTATCACACGCGCGCAGGAAAGGCTGATCTGGGTCGTGCGCAACCGGCTTGCCAAGCCGACCTATCCGCTGCGTGTGGACGACCTGCGCGCTGTCCCGGCGGCCTCGCTGACATTGGAGGCAGAAGAGACATGACTTCCATTATTGTGACCGGCGCAAGTTCGGGCATAGGGCGCGCTACGGCTGAATTATTTCTGACCCAAGGATGGACGGTTGGCCTTTTCGCGCGCAGTGCTGACAGGCTGAACCAAATGGCTGCGGAGCACGCAAACGCAATTCCATTGGTCGCGGATGTCACCGATGCACAAGCGGTCGAGGCCGCCTTTGAAGAGTTTCAGGGTAAGGCGGGCCATTTGGATGTTCTGTTCAACAACGCGGGAATATTCGCGCCGGGGGGAACGATTGACGAGATCGCGTTGGACGATTGGTACCAAAGCGTCGCCGTCAACCTGAACGGCATGTTTCTGTGCGCCCGCGAGGCGTTTCGGATCATGCGCCACCAATCGCCGCAAGGCGGGCGCATCATCAATAACGGCTCAATTGCCGCCCATGTGCCGCGCCCCAACTCGGTGCATTACTCGGCGACGAAACACGCCATTACGGGCCTGACCCGCAGCCTGTCTTTGGATGGGCGGGGCTTCAATATCGCTTGCGGGCAGATCGATATCGGCAATGCGCGAACACAGATGGTGCAGGGTCTGGTCGATGCGGCCATTGCAGACGGGCAGCAGCCCGACCCAACAATGGCCGTCGAAGATGCAGCACAGTCCGTCCTGCACATGGCGAACCTGCCGCTTGAAGCAAACGTTCAGTTCATGACCGTGATGGCCACGACGATGCCCTACATCGGACGTGGGTAACGGTCAGTTACTCACGCAATAGGCGGAACGCGGTTGACGCACCCCAACCCGCCGCAATCGCGATCACCAAAGACATCAAGCCGTACCAGACCGGTTGCTGGCGGGACATGTTGTACAAGAACCGCTCCAAACCCACTTTGCGCACGTCGATAGTGGTCTCAAATTGCGAAACGACCGAACCGCCACGGGTTAAGAAGATGCGTGCCATATAATCGCCTTCGGTCAGATCCGCAGGCATTTCGATCGAGGTACGGAACAGGGTTTGTTCATCAACGGCCACGGTGTCTTCGCGAATGGAATACAGACTTTCGTGCTCGCGAATACGAATAACAGCGTCCGCGAATTCCTGCGCGCCGCGGATGTTCATCGCAGCACCAACAGACCGGATGGCACGTTCGATTGATACGCTGTATCGCAGGTCTTCGGTATCCGACAGTATCTCATTCAAAGGCGCGCTGGTCGCAACCGCATAAAAACTGGGGGCTTCGTCTACGAGGACACTGTCAGTATTGACCCAGATTCCAAGCTTGCGCTCTTTACGCCGAACGGTGACAGGACTGGATGGACCAGACACGGCGACAATCACTTCCAGCGGTGGTCCTGACGGAATGGGAGCTTCGCGTTTGACCGCGCCAAAGACCAGGATCTCAGAGCCGTCGAAATTGGCGGTGATGGCCACGCGATCCTGGCTGAGGCCCAGAACGACCTCTTCATCAACAGCCAGGGCGGGGCTGGCGCAAAGAGCCAGCGCAACAAGCAAGCGTATCAGCATGATCAGTGCCCTCCGCCGGTGCCAAGCGAATAGAGCTCGGATGGTTCAAGCAGCAGATCTAGCGCCAGTTTTCCGCAAACCACAAGAACAAGGGCTGCAAGCAAAACGCGCAACTGCTCGGCAGGCATGCGGGCGCCGATCACCGTGCCGATCTGTGCGCCGATGACGCCGCCAACCAGAAGCAAAACGGCAAGAACGACATCAACTGTAAAGTTGGTGGTAGCATGCAGCATGGTCGTAAAGGCGGTGACAAAGATGATCTGGAACAGGGATGTTCCGACAACAACCTTGGTTGGCATTCCCAACAGATAGATCATCGCAGGCACCATGATGAACCCGCCGCCAACGCCCATAATGGCCGACAGAACGCCAACGAACAGGCCAACCAGCGCGGGCGGAATGACCGAGATATATAGGCCCGAAGTCCGGAACCGCATTTTGAACGGCATCGCATGCACCCAGCCGCGTTGGCGACGCTTGGGGGGTGCGGACACGCCTTTCTTGGATTTACGGAGCGCATTCAGGCTTTCGATGAACATCAATCCGCCCACGACGCCAAGGAACACGACGTAGCACAACGTCACAAGCAGATCGACCTGCCCGAGGCTTTTGAGGTAGTTGAAAATCACCACCCCAAGCGCGGCACCCGTTAAGCCGCCCATCAATAGGACGGTCCCCATTCTCAGGTCGACGGTTTTTCGTCGGAAATGCGCCAGAACCCCAGAGAAGGAAGAGGCAACAATCTGATTGGCTTCAGTTGCAACCGCAACGGCCGGCGGAATGCCGATAAAGAACAGCAGGGGCGTCATCAGGAAGCCGCCGCCGACACCGAACATGCCCGAAAGAATGCCGACCATCCCCCCAAGCCCCAATAGAAGGAAGGCGTTTACAGAAACTTCGGCGATAGGAAGGTAAATTTGCATATCGAGCTACTGGATGAGGGTGGGCAGGTCACAGAGGGTGACCGCGGTCGCCTCAAGGCAAAGTGGTATAGGTTTAATGCAGCGCGCGGCGGCAATGCCCCGTGACCACATGGCGAATGTCGGTTCGCTGGGCGTCATGCCAGCTGCCTGATAAGGCTGGTGATCTGATTTTCCCCAGTGTTGAGGTTTGCAAGCGTTCCCAAATTCACGATCCGGACCGCTTCCGAGTCGCGGGGTATGTTTGGAGACACTTGCATACCCCTTTAGAACGGTTGCGGCATGCAAAATCAACTCTGCATGCCGCTCTGCAGCGAACAGGACTGAACTGAGTCCGAAACTGGACTTATCAGCGCTCTTTCACGTAAGGCTCACCACCGGCGCGGGGCGGGACAGCCTTGCCGACAAAGCCAGCCAGAATGACCACGGTGAGGACGTAGGGCAGGGCATCCATTGCCTGCACAGGGATAACCACGCCGCCCAGATCGATGTTCTGGAAACGCAGTGCGATGGCTTGCAGCAATCCGAACAAAAGGCATGCTCCCATGGCATGCCAAGGCCGCCATTTTGCAAAGATCAGGGCTGCCAGTGCGATGAACCCACGGCCCGCGGTCATGTCCTTGACGAACCCGGCCTGCAACGCAGTAGCCAGATACGCCCCGGCGATGCCACACAGCACGCCACAGATGGCAACAGCGGCGTAGCGTAAGCCAACGACCGAGACACCGGCAGTGTCCACGGCAGCGGGGTTTTCACCCACAGCGCGGAGGCGCAGGCCGAACCGTGTGCGATACAGAATCCACCATGTTGCCGGAACCATCAGGAACGCGACATAGACCAGGATTGAATGACCCGAGAGCAGCTCGGAGTAGATCGGCCCGATGATCGGCACCCCGCTCAGCGACTCGGCAAAGGGAAAATTGATAGGTGTGAAACGGCCGCCGCCAAACAACGATGGCGTGCGCCCGCCCTGTTCGAACCAGCTTTGCGCGACAAGGACCGTCATACCTGCCGCAAGAAAGTTGATTGCGACCCCGGATATCAACTGGTTGCCCCGGAAGGTGATCGAGGCCAAACCGTGAAGTCCGGAAAGAACAAGAGAAGAGGCGATCCCCGCCAGCAGGCCCAACCAGACCGACCCGGTCACAGCCGCGACGGCTGCCGAGAAGAAGGCGGCCATCAGCATCTTGCCTTCCAGACCGATGTCGAAAATGCCTGCACGTTCGGAATAGAGCCCAGCCAGACAAGCCAGCAATAGCGGTGTGGCCAGACGGATGGTCGAATCCAGGACCTGGATGAAGGTAATGAAGAACTCCATCACTGCGCTCCCTTCCGCAGGCTCAGGAACAGCTTTTCAAGCGGCATCCGGACCATGTTGTCCAATGCTCCGGTGAACAGGATCACCAGGGCCTGAATGACAACGATCAGTTCGCGCGGGATCGACGTCCAGAAAGCCAATTCTGCACCGCCCTGATAGAGAAACCCGAACAGGATCGCCGCTAGGAATACACCAAACGGGTGCGACCGGCCCATCAGGGCCACAGCGATGCCGATGAAACCTGCGCCTTCAGTTGCGTTCAAAACCAGGCGTTCGGCCTCGCCCATCACGTTGTTGATGGCCATCAGCCCCGCCAACGCGCCCGAAATCAGCATCGCAATGATCGTGATCCGCACCGGCGAAATGCCTGCATAGACAGCGCCGGTTTCGGTCTTGCCGTAGGACCGGATTTCATAGCCCAACCTTGTCCGCCAGATCAGTGCCCAGACGACAAAACAGGCCAATACCGCGATGAAGAAGGTGATATTAACAGGGGTCCCTTTGAACACCACGTTTTCGGCGGTTGAGAACATCGACTGAAAAGTGGGTAGGTGAACGGCCTCGGGGAAACGCGCAGACGAGGGGTCTTGCGCGCCCGGTGGTCGCATAAGATTGACCAACACGTAGTTCAAGAATGCCGCCGCAATAAAGTTGAACATGATCGTAGTGATCACGATGTGGCTGCCGCGCTTGGCCTGTAGATAGGCCGGAATGGCGGCCCATGCGGCGCCAAACAGCATCGAACCTGCGCAGGCCGCCAACAGCGCGATGCTCCAATGCGGCCATGGGATGTAAAGGCATACCATGGCAACGCCAAGCCCGCCTAGCATGGCCTGGCCTTCGCCCCCGATGTTGAACAGTCTGGCGTGGAAGGCGACAGCCACAGCCAACCCGGTGAACATAAAGTTGGTGGCATAATACAGCGTATACCCCCAACCGTAGGTCGACCCGAGCGCACCGGTCACCATCAGTTTCACCGCTTCGATCGGGTTTTCACCGATGGCCAGAATGACCAAGGCGGACAAGATTGCGGCCAATATCAGACTGATCAGCGGGATCAGCACCACATCGGCCCATTTGGGCATCTTTTCCATGTTACGCGGCCTCTCCCGCAACACCGGCCATCAACAGGCCAAGTTCTTTTTCATCTGTTTCATGGGGCAGTCTTTCGCCCATGACATGTCCGTCAAACATCACAGCGATGCGATCCGATAGCGAGAAGATTTCTTCCAACTCGACCGAGACGAGCAGGATTGCTTTACCTTGATCACGCAGCGCGACGATCTGCTTGTGAATGAACTCGATCGCGCCGATGTCGACGCCGCGGGTTGGTTGCCCCACCAATAGAAGATCCGGGTTCCGTTCAATTTCGCGCGCGACAACAATCTTTTGTTGGTTCCCGCCCGAGAAGCTCTTGGCTGTAAGCCACGCATCAGGTGGCCGGACGTCGAATTTCTCGATCTTGCGCTCGGTATCGGCGCGCAGGGCGGCGTTGTTCATGAAAATCCCGCTCTGATAGGCAGGATCACGGTGATAGCCAAAGGCCACGTTTTCCCAAGCGTGGAAGTCCATCACAAGACCTTCGCGCTGACGGTCTTCCGGAACATGCGCAATATGCTGGGCGCGACGGGCCTGACCGTCCGATCCCGGACCGCTAAGCGCCAGCGGGGCACCGTTCAGTTTGATCGAACCCTGACCCGGACGCATGCCGCCCAGAACTTCCAGAAGCTCCGATTGGCCATTTCCGGCCACGCCAGCGATACCGACGATTTCACCGGCCCGAACGGTCAGGTCGATACCCTTGACCCGTTCGACCCCGGCCGAATCGAAAACGCTGAGCTTTTCAATTTCCAAAACGGGCTTGCCGGGTTGCGCAGGTACTTTGTCGACCTGCAGCAGCACCTTGCGGCCCACCATCAGCTCGGCCAGTTCCTCGGGGCTGGTGTCGGCTGTTTTCACCGTCGCCGTCATCTGACCGCGCCGCATGACCGAAACCGTATCGGTGTTTTCCATGATTTCGCGCAGCTTGTGCGTGATCACGATGATCGTCTTCCCTTCGGCCCGCAGGCGGTCAAGGATGCGGAAAAGCTGGTCAGCCTCCGACGGGGTCAGAACCCCGGTGGGTTCGTCCAGAATTAGAATTTCGGCCTTGCGATACAGGGCTTTCAGGATCTCGACCCTTTGCTGCATTCCGACGCCAATCTCGTCGATGCGCTTGTCGGGATCGACGAACAGCTCGTATTCCTCTTCCAGCGCTTTCAGTTCTTTGCGCGCTTTGGACAGGGACGGGGCCAGCAGCCCGCCGTCCTCGGCACCGAGAACGATGTTTTCCAGAACGGTGAAATTCTCAACCAGTTTGAAATGCTGGAACACCATCCCGATCCCGGCAGCAATGGCCGCCTGGCTGTCAGGGATGTCGGTCTTGTTGCCGTTAATCCAGATTTCACCTTTGTCGGCTTTGTAAAAGCCGTAGAGGATGCTCATCAGCGTGGATTTGCCCGCACCGTTTTCACCGATGATCCCATGGATCGTACCGGGGGCGACGCTGATGGAAATGTCTTTATTGGCCTGAACCGGCCCAAAGGCTTTGGATATCCCTTTGAGCTCAATGGCGGGGACGGTCATGTCTTGTCCTCAATTGCCGAAAGGGCCGCGGTGTCATACGCGGCAGAGTCGAGGGCAAGGCGGAGGTTGTACCCCCGCCTTGCGCGATATCAGAACTGCAGTGCCGGGCAGCTGTCGTTCTCATAATAACTGACAACAGAAACGTTACCGTCGATGATGTCCTGACGCGCTTTGTCGACTGCGCCTTTCATCTCGTCCGAGACCAGAGGTGCGTTGTTGTCATCCATGGCGACGCCAACACCTTCTTCGGCCAGACCCATCTGGAATACGCCGGTTTCCAGGTCTTCGCCCGCAGACATCGCGTCATAAACAGCAACATCAACGCGTTTCAGCATCGAGGTCAGAACCTTACCCGGGTGCAGGTGGTTCTGGTTGCTGTCCACGCCGATCGACAGGATGCCTTCGTCTGCCGCGGTCTGCAATACGCCAACACCGGTGCCGCCAGCGGCCGCATAGATCACATCAGCGCCCTGGCTGATTTGTGCTTTGGTCAGTTCCGAACCCTTCACCGGGTCGTTCCATGCTGCCGGGGTGGTACCGGTCATGTTGGCAACAACAGTGATGTCAGGGTTTACAGCCTTGGCACCCTGCGCATAACCGCAGCCAAAGTGGCGGATCAGCGGGATATCCATGCCACCGATAAAGCCGACGGTGCCGGATTCCGATGCCATCGCGGCCATCATGCCAACCAGATATGACCCTTCATGTTCGGCAAAACCGATTTGGCGGATGTTGGGGATGTCCAGCCAGTTGACGTCAACCGCAACGAATTTGGTGTCTGGGTAATCGGCGGCCACGGCGGACAGCGGATCAGCCATGCCAAAACCCATCGTGATGATCGGGTTCGAGCCGGATTCAGCGAAACGGCGCAGAGCTTGCTCGCGCTGTGCTTCGGACTGGATCTCGATCTCGTTATACGAGCCGCCTGTTTCTTCGGCCCAACGCGATGCGCCATTGTGGGCGGCTTCGTTGAAGGATTTGTCAAACTTGCCACCAAGATCAAAGATCAGGGCAGGATCTGCCAGCGCAGCGCCAGCCGTAAGTGCGACTGCGGCGGTGGCACCCATCAAGGATTTCATCAGGGTCATTTTATACTCCCGTTTGTTATTATCGGTCGGGGCGAAGATAGCCCCGTTCACCCACTGTGAGCGAGCATAACTGTTGTGATGGCGGGAATTAAGGACGTTTGCAACCACCGTGGTCAACAGATTTTTGACCATTTGGTCGAAAAATTTTATCTGTGACGGTCAATCCAGCGCGGATTCCATCACGATAGCGTCGATTTTCTGATTGTTTTCGCGCAGGTAGTACCCCTTGCGCACTCCACAGGCGCGATAACCGCTGTGTTCATACAGCGCGATGGCCGGCAAGTTATCTGCAGCGACGTCCAGAACAGCGCGCGTTGCCCCCAAAGCCTTTGCTTTCGTGTGCCATTCATGCATGCAATTTCGGGCTAAGCCCTGTCGCTGAACGTCCGGATGCGTGGCGATCGTCAGCAATTCCGCCTCATCGCCGATCACCTGGAACAGCGCGAAAGATTGATTATTTCCAACGGTATGGATGAATCGACTGTTCAGAAGATCCGAGAATTCGACCGCAGCCCACGACCGTGACCGGGTAAATGCCGCCGCGTGTGTTCTGGCAAGATCCTCGGGAGTCATCAGTCCAGCAAAACCGGGGGGGTGTCTTTGGAAGGGGCCGCATCCGCAGGCCGAACATAGAGTGGAGCTGGCTGCGCGGTGTTGGTCTGCGACTTTTGCCCGGCGATCCGGGCAATTGCACGGATTTGCGCATCCGGGTCGTCATTCAGGATCAGGGGGCCAAGTGATTCTGCCTCAATTTGAGGCATAAGCATCGGACTTTGGTCCGGCAACGCCACGTAAACCTGATCACGTGGGGCGCGGATCGCGGGCAGGGCGTCCATAGACATTTCGGCCAATGCGTCGAACCCTGACACGCCTACCGCTGGAACGCCAAGCCCTAAGGCTAGGCCCCGCGCCGCAGAAACCGAGATTCGGATGCCGGTAAAGTTTCCGGGTCCAACGCCGACACCGATCGCGGACAGGTCTTTCCACCCATATCCGGCATCTGCCAGAACTTCTTCCAGCAACGGCATCAGACGTTCGGCTTGACCGCGTGACATGGCTTCGATGCGCGAAGTCACGATCCGGTTGCCGCACAACAAAGCGGCCGCGCAATGCGCGGCCGATGTATCAAACGCCAAAATAATGGGGTCAGACGGCAACAGGGCGAACCTCAGTCACTTCGGGGATGTAGTGGCGCAGCAGGTTTTCGATACCCATCTTCAACGTCAGGGTCGAAGACGGGCAACCCGCGCAAGCACCCTGCATGTGCAGGTAGACAACGCCCCGGTCAAACCCGTGGAACGTGATGTCGCCACCATCCTGCGCAACCGCCGGACGGACACGGCTATCAAGTAAGTCTTTGATTTGATTAACAACTTCGGCATCTTCGCCGGTGTGCTCTGCATGGCCCGATGCGGCTGTTTCACCAGCTCCGATGACCGGTTGGCCGGATTGATAATGCTCCATCACCGCACCCAGAATCGCGGGTTTGATGTGATCCCATTGGACGTCATCAGACTTGGTGACGGTCACGAAGTCATTGCCGAGGAATACACCCGTTACTCCGCTAACCGCAAAAATCCGTTTTGCCAAAGGTGATTTTTCACCGGCTTCAGCCGATGGGAAATCCGCAGTGCCCGCTTCTAGCACGGTCTGGCCGGGCAGAAACTTCAAGGTTGCAGGGTTCGGCGTGGATTCGGTCTGGATGAACATGTCACGGCTCCGTTTCAGTTGCCTCTGATATGCGGGTCCGAGCCGGATAAGTCAAGATTTGGAACGATTCTAAATGTTGGCCGCCAACCGGATTGCATCATCCAACCGATCGTCACCCCAGTATAGTTCGTCACCGACCAGAAAACTCGGCGCGCCAAACAGCCCCTTGGCCTGAGCGGTTTTGGTCTGCTCGATCAGATCTGACTTGATCTCGGGGTCTTGGGTTCTGTCCAAAAGGTCGTCAGGCAAACCGGTGGATTTCAGGCAATCAACCAGAACCGCATCGTCCGACACGTTCTGACCCCGTGCAAATTCCGCTGTATAGACCGCCCGAACGAAACGCGCCCTGTGGGACTGATCTTCAATAGACAGCGTGAGGCGCGCAGCCTTCAGGCCGTTTTGCGGAAACGGGTCCGGCTGCCGGAAGGGCAGGCCGCGCTGCGACGTCAAACGCTCCATATCGCGCCACATATAGCGCCCTTTGGCCGGGTAGATGTTGAACGGGGAATTGTTCCAGCCCTGCGTCGCGAAAATGGGCCCCAGAAGAAAGGGATGCCATTCTACGACGACGTCGTGCTGTGCCGCAGCCTGCTCGATTCGCATGGCGCTGAGGTAGGAATAGGTCGATGCGAATTCGAACCAGAACTGGATGCGGCGTTGCATAGGGTAGCCTCAGGTGATGGCTTCCAGCTTTTCCTTGCTAAGGTCGCCGGGCACAATTGTGATCGGAATCGGCAAGCTGCCCGAGTTTTTAGTCAGCTGCGTTACCAAAGGGCCAGGCCCTTTCTTTTCGATGCCAGCCCCCAGGACCAGAACGCCGATGTTCGGGTCTGACTGGACATGTTCGATGATCTGAGGGACAGGGTCGCCTTCGCGAATGGACAGCTCGGGATCGATCCCTTGTTTGTCGCGCATCCATTTGGCGAAAACTTCGTAATGCGCATGAATGCGTTCGCGTGCCTCTTCGCGCATGGTTTCGGCAACACCGATCCAGTGATTGAACTCATCGGGTGGGATGACGGACAGGATCGTTACCCCTCCACCGGTATGGGCTGCACGCATTGCAGCGAAACGCATCGCGTTAAGGCATTCACGGCTGTCATCCAGAATGACTAGAAATTTACGCATGGGTGTCCTCGTGTATTTAGGGGGATCATGCCCGACCAAATGCGGGCTGGCAACACGGCGTATGACTACCGAGTGCTTGCCGCCCAGTCCCAATAAAGCTCGCGCGCGCGACGTGCAATCGGTCCGACCTGATATTGGGTGTCTTCTAATGCGGTGACCGGCGTTATCTTGTTCATGTTACCGGTCATAAACACCTCATCCGCCTTGTGAAAATCTTCAAAGCTGAGAACAGATTCGTGGACCGTCACGCCGTCAGCGCGCAGGTTTTTGATATGTCGCGCTCGGGTGATTCCGGCCAGAAAAGTTCCATTGGGCGTAGGTGTGAATACCTCGCCGTCCCGGACCATGAAGATGTTTGCGGTGGCGGTTTCCGCCACATGACCCAAGGCATCCGCTACCAGCGCGTTCGAGAACCCCTTGGACTTGGCCTCTTTCAGCATTCGGGCGTTGTTGGGATACAGGCATCCGGCTTTGGCATTCACAACGGCTGATTCCAGAACCGGTCGGCGGAACCGCGTGGTGGTCAGCGTGACCGAAGCTGTTTCCGGTGCCATTGGTATTTCTTCCAGACAGATGGCAAATCCGGTGCTGTCCTGCTGAGGCACAATGGCCGTGGCGTCCCCGTCGATGCCCCAATACATCGGCCGAATATAGACGGCGGAACCTTTGGCATAGCCATCCAGCCCTTCGCGGACGATTTCGACCATCTGTTCGGTCGTCACTGTTGGGGTCAGCAAAAGCGCCTCGGCTGAGCGGTTGACCCGTTCGCAATGGGCCACCAGATCCGGGGTCAGCCCGTCGAAGAAACGCGCGCCGTCAAAGACCGAAGACCCCAGCCAAGCGCCATGGTCTGCCGCACGCATGATCGGGGCGTCCCCGTTGTGCCACTGACCATCAAAATAGGTGCGGATATTTTTGCCGACTGCCATGACGCCCTCCTTTGCCCTTGGGGCAACCTAGGAAGGCGTCACAGGAAGGTCCAGCGCAATCAGCCTTGTTTTGCGCCAACCATACCCACGATGTCGTAGGTCTGTTGCAGGATCGGGGCCGCTATCGCCCGCGCCTTTTCCGCGCCGCGTGCGAGAATCCGGTCAATCTCGGCCTCTTCACCCATAAGACGGGCCATCTCGGTTGAGATCGGCGACAGTTTGGCGACCGCCAGCTCGGCCAGCATCGGCTTGAATTCACCAAATTGCTTGCCGCCGACTTCGGCCAGAACCTGTTCCGCCGTTTGATCGCTGAGCGCGGCGTAGATGTTGACCAGATTGCGGGCCTCGGGGCGTTCGGACAGACCGTCGGCTTCTGAAGGCAGGGCATCCGGGTCGGTCTTGGCCTTGCGGATCTTCTTGGCGATCTCGTCGGCATCGTCCGTCATGTTGATCCGGGTCATATCGGACGGGTCCGAAGACGACATCTTCCGCGAGCCATCACGCAGGTTCATCACGCGCGGCGCGGGTCCACCGATTACAGGCTCGGTCACCGGAAAGAAATCCACGCCATAATCATGGTTGAACTTGATCGCGATGTCGCGAGTCAGCTCCAGATGCTGTTTCTGGTCCTCGCCCACCGGCACATGTGTCGCATGGTAGGTCAGGATGTCCGCTGCCATCAGTGCCGGGTAAGCAAACAAACCCAGCGAGGCGTTCTGAGCATTCTTGCCCGCCTTGTCCTTGAACTGCGTCATCCGCTGCATCCAGCCCATCCGGGCGATACAATTGAAGATCCACGCCAGCTGCGTGTGCTCGGCCACCTGGCTTTGGTTGAACAGGATGGACTTTTCAGGGTCCAGACCGGCGGCGATGAAACCGGCGCAAACCTCGCGGGTCTTTTCGCGCAGACGGGCAGGGTCTTGCCAGACGGTGATCGCGTGCAGGTCGACCATGCAATAAATGGTCTCGAAATCTTCGCCCTGCATATCCACAAAACGCTTGAGCGCACCCAGGTAGTTGCCAAGGTGCAGGTTTCCCGAAGGCTGGATGCCGGAAAACACGCGCGGCGTGAACTTGGTTTCGGTCATCGAAGGGAACTCCCGTCTGGAAAAATCAGCCCCCGTCGCTTACCCATGAGGTCAAGGGACGTCAACAGCCGCGAAAGGCCAGCCCAATGAGCAGTGAGCATTATACACCCGCCGTAAACCCTCTGCCGCCCGTTGTGGTGGCGTTGGTCCTGTTCATCATGGGGATCGAATTGGCGTTTACACTGGGTGCACGCGGTCTTGTGGGTGGGCCATCAGCGGTAGGTTGGCGGTTGGATGCCCTGCAGAGTTACACCTTTTCCCCGGATATCTTTCACTGGATGATCGAGAATGGCCGTTGGCCGTTTGAACATGTGATCCGTTTCGTGACCTATCCGTTCGTATCGGGCAGTTTTACCCAGGCGGTTTTTGTCAGCGTCTTCGTTCTGGCCATGGGCAAAATGGTGGCCGAAGTTTTCGGCGGTTTTCAGATGCTGATCATTTTCGTTTTATCCGGTATCGGTGGCGCGTTGGCCTATGGTTTGTTGCTGAATCCCGCCTATCCGCTGGTCGGAGGGTTCCCACCGGTTTACGGTCTGATCGGCGCGTTCACTTGGCTGCTGTGGCGCAAGTTGTCACTGGTCGGTGAAAACCAATCCCGGGCCTTCAGCCTGATCGCGGTTTTGATGGGCATCCAGCTGGTGTTCGGACTTTTGTTTGGCGGCACGTCCGATTGGGTTGCCGATCTGGGCGGATTTGCCACCGGATTTGGTCTATCGTTTTTCCTGGCACCGGGCGGATGGGCGCGGATCGTGGGACGTATTCGCCGCGACTGATCAGGACCGACGCAGCGCTTTTCTGAATTCGGACAGCTCGAACGCTTTGAAGAGGTGACCGAGTAAGAAATAGGCGGCAGCTGCAACTATGATTAGGACAAGCAGCGCCAGATAACGCCATCCGGGTACTTGGAAGGTCCAACCAAAAATATGAAGGGCGGCGAAAAGCACAACGCCCATACCCAGCGATGCCGCGACGACGCGCCAGGCACGTCGTTTGAACCGGTCGTCAAACCGTGCTTCATCGCCGAAACGGCGCGCTCCAATCGCCAACAAGGCAACCATCGCCCAACCGGCAGCCGAAGCCGCGATCGCCGGTGCGATCCACCCCACCAATGGGTAAAGACCAAAGGCCAGCCCGGCATTGATCACCATCGCAACTACGGCATAGCGAAACGGAGAGCGGGTGTCTTCGCGCGCGAAGAACAAGGGCTGCAGCAGCTTTTGCAGCATGAAAGCGGGCAGGCCGACGCCATAGATAGCTACGGCCAAGGCAGTGGCAGCCGAGTCCTCGGGGCTGAATTGGCCGCGTTCGAACAGGACCGACACCAGAGGTATTGGAATGATCAGAAAGGCAACTGTGGACGGCAGGGTCAGCAGCAGTGTGAACTCTCCGGCGCGGGAATAGGCATTGCGCGCCCCGTCCTTGTCCCCGGCCCGTAAGCGGCGCGACAGATCTGGGAGCAGGACGATCCCCACCGCAATACCGACCACGCCCAATGGCAATTGATACAGCCGATCCGCTGCGAACAGCCAACTGACAGCCTTTTCGGTTTTGGACGCGACCAACTGGCCAACCACGAGATTGACCTGCGTGACGCCCATCGCCAAAGCGGCGGGCACTGCAATGCGAACCATGCGTCGCATTTCCGGGCTGAGCTTGGGCAGGCCGGGACGGATGCGAATACCTGCTCGTTCTGTCGCCACCCAAACCAGCGCCAGTTGCGCAACCCCTGCCAGCGGAATGACCGTGATCAGCCACCAGATTACGTCGCCGCCAGACAGCGCGCCTGCGATCAAAGCAGTACAGGCAAAGATATTGAGTAAGACAGGCGCGGCAGCGGCAGCGGCGAACCGACCAGTGGCATTCAGAACGCCGGAAAACAGCGCGGCCAGCGACATGAACAGGATATAGGGAAAAACGACGTAACCGTAGTCGACAGCCATGTCGAAGCGTTCATCGCCATAGAACCCTTCGGCGGTCAGCCAAACAAGTCCAGGCATGAATACCATCGCCAATCCAACCAGTGCCAAAACAGCCGCCGCTAGCAGGTTGAAGGCATCCTGAGCAAACCCTTCGGCGTCTTCTTCGCCCTCCAACCGTTTCGAGAACATCGGTACAAAGGCGGCGTTGAAGGCACCTTCGGCAAAGAAACGGCGAAACATGTTGGGCAGGCGGAAAGCGGCAACAAAGGCGTCCATCACCGGACCGGGCCCGATATAGGCGGTTAGCAGAATCTCTCGGAGAAATCCCAAAATTCGACTGGCAAGAGTCCAGAATCCGACCGTGAATAGGCCTGAAAACAACCGGATTTGTTTCATGAGATCGCGCGCTCCGCACCTTCAGTGATGGCTTTGCGCAGCTTGGTCTCAAGACCGCGTTGTTTGCTTTCGGAATGGTATTTCAGGCCGAACATGTCCTTGACGTAAAACGTATCGACAACCTGTTCGCCATAGGTCGCGATCACGGCGTTGGCGATATAGACATTGGCCGCCGCCAGCGTTCTGGTCAGGTCATACAACAGGCCCGGGCGGTCGCGGGTATCAACCTCGATGATGGTGTAGATCTCGGACCCGTCATTATCGAAGATGATATGGGTCGGCACATTGAAGGCGCGTTCGCGTTTCTTGATCTTGTCGCGCGATTTCAGAGCGTCACGCGCCACGACTTCGCCCTTGAGCGTCTTTTGGATCATCTGTGTCAGTCGCGGTAATCGGCTGGCCTCAAAAGGGTGGCCCTCGGCATCCTGAATCCAGAACGCATCGGTGACGTACCCGTCCTTGGTGGTATAGCTACGGGCGTCGACCACGTTGGCCCCAACCAACGCAAGCGCGCCGGCGATGCGGGCGAAAATCCCTGGATGGTCTGCCATGGCAAAACACGCGCGGGTAGCGTCGCGATCGTCATCCGGGTGCAGGTGAATTTCCATTGCGCCGGGGTCGCCGCTGTGTTCCAGAGCGCGTAGCATTTTCGCGAACTCAATATGTGTAGACAGGTTCAGGCCCTGCCAATAGGGCGCATAGTGTCGTCCTGTTTCGGCCTTCAGGTCAGCCTTCGACCAATCGTCAAGCGCCGAACGCAGCGCCTTTTTGGCTTCTGCGCCACGGTTGGCCCGGTTCAGGTCTTCCATACCGGTTTCAAGCGCCCGTTTGGTTTCAGCGTGCAAGGCGCGCAGCAGGGTGGCCTTCCAGTTGTTCCAGGTGTTGGGCCCAACGCCGCGAATGTCACACACGGTCAGAACCGTGAGCAGATCCAACCGTTTGACCGTCTTAACCGCCTTGGCAAAATCGCGCACTGTGCGCGGGTCCGAGATGTCGCGTTTCTGCGCCATGTCCGACATCAAAAGGTGATATCGTACCAACCATTCCACGGTTTCAGAGTCTGATTTGTTCAGACCCAACCGTGGAGCAACCTTGCGCGCGATCTGAGCGCCCAGAATGGAATGGTCCTCGGGTCGCCCTTTGGCGATATCGTGCAGCAGCAAGGCCACATAGAGGACCTTGCGATTAACCCCGCGTTTCAGGATCGATGAGGCCAGCGGTAGTGACTCGACCAATTCACCGCGTTCAATCTGGGCCAGGTTGACGATGGTCTGGATCGTGTGCTCGTCCACTGTATAGCTGTGATACATGTTGAACTGCATCATCGCCACGATGTGTTCGAACTCTGGCAAAAACGCCGACAATACTCCCAATTCGTTCATACGGCGCAGGGCGCGTTCCGGGTTGCCGTGCTTCAGCATCAGGTCCAGAAAAATGCGCTGCGCCTCTTTGTTTTGGCGCATGTCGTCGTCGATGAGGTTTAGGTTGGCTGTCACCAGCCGCATCGCATCCGGGTGGATCAGCATGCCAGTGCGAAGACCTTCCTCGAACAGACGCAGAAGGTTCAGCTTGTCGGAAAGAAACTTCTTGGCGTCCGCTACATCCAAGCGACCGTGAACGACCTTGTACCCTGCTTTGACACGCGGTCGACGCCTAAAGATGCGTTCCAGTAGGGCGGCGCCTTTCACGTGTGACGCTTCGAGTTTGGTCAGGAAGATCCGGGTCAGTTCTCCGACGCGCGTTGCCTCGCGGAAATAGCGTTGCATGAACACTTCAACAGCCCGTCGCCCGGCGCGATCTTCATAGCCCATCCGGTCTGCCACCTCGACCTGCAGGTCGAAGGTCAGCTGTTCCGTCGCACGACCGGTCAGCAGATGCAGATGAGAGCGTACAGCCCACAGAAACTCTTCGGCCTCTACAAAGGTGCTGAATTCCTCGGGTTCAAACAGGCCCAGAGGGACCAGTTCAGCCACGTCCTGAACGCCATAGATGTACTTTGCAATCCAGTAGAGTGATTGAAGATCGCGCAGCCCACCCTTGCCCTCTTTTACGTTGGGCTCGACCATGTAACGCTCGCCCTGCTTGTGGTGGCGCTCGTCACGTTCCTGCAGCTTAGCCTCGATGAATTGACGCTCGCTGCCCTTGAACAGCTCGGTTTTCAGGCGGTTATCAAGTTCTTCGGCAAGGGCTGCGTCCCCAGCCAGATAGCGTTGCTCGAGCATCGCGGTACGGATGGTGAAATCCTCGGTGCCCAGTCGCAGGCAATCCTTGATCGTTCGGGATGAATGGCCAACCTTCAGGCGTAGATCCCAAAGCATGTAGAGCATGGACTCGATGACGCTCTCGGCCCAGGCGGTGATCTTGTAGGGCGTCAAAAAAAGCAGATCGACGTCCGAAGCCGGGGCCATTTCGCCGCGGCCATATCCACCAACAGCAAGAACCGCAATCTTTTCGCCCTGCGTCGGGGTTGCCAGCGGATGTAGATAGGTGCTGGCCACTTGCATCGCTGTGCAGACCAACCCGTCGGTCAAATAGGTGTAGGACCGGGTCAAAGGTCTGGCGTCAAAGGGGCGTTTAGCGAAGGCATCCGCAATGGTCTTGCGCCCAGCCTTTTGGGCATCGCGCAGGATGCGCACGGTTTCATTCCGCCGCGCGGCATTGTCTTGAATATTTTCAAAGGCTTCCGACAGTTGCACCAGGATGGCGGTACTGTCGAAAATTTCATCGGCCGGGCAGATCAGCTCACCCTTGGGGGTGAGCGTCAGCATCGGCTGATCAGAAACCGGCGCCAGAGAAGCTTTGAGGGGCGGAGTCAATCACTACTACCTGTTTGTTCTGGATCGTGGCAACGGCCAGACCGCGTTCATTCGTGCCGTCTGATCGCAGGCGGAAGATGCCGCCAACGCCCTGGAAACCGGCATTTTGTGTCAGGGCAGATGCGGTCAGCGCGTCGGATTTTCCCTGGCTCACCAAAGCCGCAATCGCTGCAATGCCATCATAGGCCAGACCGCTGATCGGGTGCGGAGCCTCACCATAGGTGCTGTTATACCGCTGACGGTACGCCTGCGCCTTTGCCGGGTCGGGCAGGGCGAACCAGCCCCCTTGAACACCCGGCAGTTCCAGCGTCTGTGCCGGTATGTCCCAGCGCGTCAGGCCGAGGAACTGGGTGGTGGCCGACGACACACCAGCTTCTGGCAACAGCTGCGAATACAGCGGCAGTGCGCCAGCTGTCGTTGCCGTCAGAAACACCGAATCCGCACCAGCAGCATCCACGGTTGCCTTGATCGTTGGAACCGAATTGATGACGCCTTGCTGGGACCGGTCATAGCCAACCGTACCCGCGTTCGCTACACGGCTGCTGGCAAGCGCAGTTGCAATCGCTGATTGACCAAGCTGCCCGGCTGCATCGTTGCTGTGGACGATGACCATGCTGGTTTTGCCTTGTGAACCGGCAAAGTTGACCAAACGGTTGGCCGTGTTCTGAAAGGTCGGGCCCAGAACAAAGACGTTGCCGCCTGCAATGCTGGTATTGTTCGAGAAGGACAGCACGTTGACCTTGTTATTCAGTACGGAGAGACCTGCCGAGTTTGCCGCCTGCGCGTAAACCGGGCCAATGATGATCTTCGCCCCATCCGCGACGGCTTGTTGCGCCACTGTCGCAGCCGTGTTCGAGCTGCCCCGCGTGTCATAAACGCGCAGATCAATCTTAACATTCTGCAGATCAGCCATGGCCAGACGCGCCGCGTTCTCAAGGCTCCGCGCCAGTTCGGCGTCGCCGGAATTTCCCGATCCCGCCGGAACCAAAAGTGCGACCGGAACGGGTTTGGACGTGTTGATTGACGGGCCTCCGCCAAGGCCGCCGGGCTCACATGCCGCGAGGAATGCGGCGGTTGCCAGGATCGCGGCGGATTTCGCCAGCTTGCGAACGGGCTTGCAAACGGTAAACATCTAAATGAAAACTCCCTGTCCCGGCGGCTTGGGGTACCACCAATCTGTTATGCCGCGATAATAAACGTCACGCTGTGAGGGTCCAGCTTTGAATTTTCAAAAAGTAAGATTGGGCGCGGGCCTGTATTTTGTTGCCACTCCGATCGGAGCGGCGCGCGACATCACGCTCAGAGCGCTGGATGTGCTGGCCTCGGCTGACGTCATTGCCGCCGAAGACACGCGCAGCCTGCGCCGGTTGATGGAGATTCACGGCGTACCGCTGGATGGGCGGCGAATCCTAGCCTATCACGATCACAGCGGCGCGGGCGCGCGCGGCAAAATCCTTGATGCGTTGCTGGACGGGAAGTCTGTCGCTTATGCATCTGAGGCCGGAATGCCGCTGATTGCCGATCCGGGATACGATTTGGGGAAGCAGGCCGCCGAAGCGGGTCATACGGTGACCTGCGCACCGGGACCGTCAGCGGCGCTAATGGCGCTGACACTGGCCGGGCTGCCGACAGATGCGTTCTTTTTTGCGGGCTTCTTGCCGAACGCGACGGGCGCGCGCCGGTCGCGGATCGAGGCATTGCGGGACGTGCCGGGCACACTGGTGTTTTACGAATCTCCGAAACGCGTAGCGGCGTGTTTGTCGGATCTTTCAACCGTGCTAGGCAATGACCGTCAGGCCGCAATGTGCCGCGAACTGACAAAGAAATTCGAAGAGGTTCGTCGCGGGACGTTGGAAGAACTGGCGGCCAACCTGCATGGGCAGACAGTCAAAGGTGAAATTGTGCTGCTCGTGGACCGCGGACATTCAGAAACTGTTAACGAATCCGACGTAGAAGAGGCGTTGAAACGAGCCTTGGAAACCCATTCAGTTCGCGATGCGGCCGATCTGGTATCAGAGATGTACAAGCTGCCGCGCCGCCCGATCTATCAGAAGGCTCTGAAATTGGGAAAGGGATGACATGGCTGCACGATCCGTTCGTAGTTCGGTGTCCTATCATGCCGGGCAGGCGGCGGAGCAGCAGGTTGCGTCAAATTATGAACAACGCGGCTATTCCATCATGAATCGCCGCTGGCGCGGCGCCGGTGGGGAGATCGATCTTATTGCGCGCGACGCTCACGGGATTGTCTTTGTCGAAGTGAAAAAAAGTGTCAGTTTCGATGCCGCTGCCGCCCGGATCAATCGGCGCCAAATGGATAGGATCTGCGCATCGGCGGCCCAATTCCTGGAAACCGAACCAAACGGGCAATTGACCAATGTGCGGTTTGACGCGGCTTTGGTGGATGCCTCGGGCGCCGTTCAAATTATCGAAAACGCCTTCGGTTTAGCCTGATCCCCATTGAACCCCCGACGTGGCTGGGCCATGTATCTGGCGTGAAACTGAGGGACACGCCATGAAAATCGCCTTTCAGATGGACCCAATCGGGGCCGTGGATATCAATGCCGACAGCTCATTCCGTCTGGCCGAAGAGGCGCAGGCGCGCGGACATACGCTGTTTTTCTACAGCCCGGATCAGCTGGCCTATCAAGAGGGGCGGATCACCGCGCGCGGTCAGGACATGAAAGTTCAACGGGTGGCGGGCAATCCGGCGGAACTTGGCCCCGAACGTGAAGTGGACCTGGCAGAGTTCGACGTGATCTGGCTGCGTCAGGACCCGCCGTTTGACATGCATTACATCACATCGACCCACTTGCTGGACCGTCTAAAGGGGCAAGTATTGGTTGTGAATGATCCGTTCTGGGTGCGGAACTACCCCGAAAAACTACTGGTTCTGGATTTCCCGGACCTGACGCCGCCCACAACGATTGCGCGGGATCTGCAGACCATCAAGGCGTTCAAGGAAAAGCACGGCGACGTCATCCTCAAACCGCTTTATGGCAATGGCGGTGCCGGAGTTTTCCGGTTGGATGCGAATGATCGCAACCTGACGTCTTTGCATGAGCTGTTCACCGGGTTCTCGCGCGAGCCTTTGATTGTTCAGAAATTCCTGCCGGATGTCAGCAATGGCGACAAACGTGTGATTCTGATTGATGGTGAAGCCGTAGGTGCGATCAACCGCGTACCGGCCGCGGGTGAAACACGTTCGAACATGCATGTAGGCGGTCGTCCCGAAAAGATTGGCCTGTCCGAGCGCGACCTGGAAATTTGTGCCGCGATCGGACCGCTGCTGAAGGAAAAAGGCCAGATATTTGTCGGCATCGATGTGATCGGCGATTACCTAACGGAAATCAATGTGACCTCGCCAACAGGCATTCAAGAGCTAGAGCGGTTCAACGGCGTGAACGTCGCCGAAAAGATTTGGCAGGCGATTGAAGCCAAGCTTTAAGATGCCGCCTTGGCGCTGATACGAAAGCTCAGCGCCTCGGCTATATGAGGGCGCCGGACATCCGGTGCCCCGTCCAGATCAGCGATAGTGCGCGCTACGCGCAGGATGCGGTGAAAAGCGCGGGCGGACAGGCCAAATCGCTCGGCTGCCTTCAGCAACAGGTCTTTGCCTTCAGCATCCGGGGCGGCAATTTCGTCCAGCTGCTTCCCCTCTACGTCGGCGTTCTGACGGGTGGACGGTGTATCGCGAAACCGCTCTGCCTGAATTGAACGGGCTTGTTCGACACGCGCGGCAACGGTGGCGGAACTGTCGCCAGAGGGTGGCAGGTCCAGATCGGTGAAACCGACCGGAGGCACCTCAATCCGCAAATCGAACCGATCCATCAGCGGTCCGGAGATTCGGCTCAGATAATCCTCTCCGCAAACAGGAGCGCGGGAACAAGCGCGCCCGGGATCGGTGAGGTAGCCGCATTTGCAAGGGTTGGCCGCCGCGACTAGCATGAACCGGCAGGGGTATTTCACATGGGCATTTGCACGCGCGACCATGACCTCTCCAGTTTCAATAGGCTGGCGCAGGGTCTCAAGAACCGTGCGCGGAAACTCCGGGAACTCGTCCATGAACAGAACGCCGTTGTGGGCCAGTGAAATCTCACCCGGCTTTGCCCCCCTGCCGCCACCAACGATCGCAGCCATGGACGCCGTGTGATGAGGTTCGCGAAACGGCCGGCTGCGGCTGATCCCACCTTCGTCCAATAGCCCGCACAACGACTGAATCATCGAAGTTTCTAACGCCTCGGTCGGTGTCAGCGGCGGTAAAATCCCGGGCAGGCGTGCAGCCAGCATGGATTTGCCGGAACCGGGTGTGCCGGTCATGATCAGATGGTGCCGACCTGCTGCGGCGATTTCCAGGGCGCGCTTTGCACGTTCTTGCCCTTTGACGTCGCGCAGGTCACGCGCGCTGGGCTCAAGTGTGACTTCGCCGGGCTGTGCGGCGGATAGCGGAGACTGGCCAGAGAAATGCCGCACCACGTCCCCAAGCGACCCAGCGCCGATCACCTGTGTTGCATCAACCCAAGCAGCTTCGGCACTGGAGGCGCGGGGGCAGAGCAAGGCCCGATCCTCAGCCGCCGCAGTCATTGCAGCGGGCAGGGCACCGACCACAGGCACCAGTGAGCCGTCCAAAGATAGCTCGCCTAGCGAAACCGAACCTTCGGCGGCGTCCCGCGGAATGATCTCTAAAGCAGACAGCAAGGCAACTGCGATGGGCAGGTCGAAATGGCTGCCCTCTTTGGGTAGGTCGGCAGGCGACAGGTTGATGGTGATCCGTTTTGACGGCAACGCGATCGCCATCGAGCTCAGCGCGCTGCGGACGCGGTCCCTCGCCTCCGACACGGCTTTGTCGGGCAGCCCGACGATGGAAAATGCGGGCAGGCCCGGTGAGACGGCGCACTGCACCTCGACCGGGCGGGCATCGACCCCTTGAAAAGCAACAGTGTGGGCGCGGGCAACCATGAATGACCTTTTTTGGTTAACAGGTCGTTGCTGCCACGGCTGCGGTTTAAGAATCGTTAACGGCGCGGGTCATCTCGGTGAATTTTGGCCAGGCACCGGGATCAGCGACTGTTTTGTCACGGCAAAACTGGTTGCAGAACCCCCAACGCTGGCCGTTCAGTTCAAGAACTGCGGTGATGGCTTTGCCGGAATAGGGGCAGGCGTCGTTGATTGACATATTTCCGTTCACGGCTTTTGCCTGAGAAGAACCGGCAATTGGCCAAGGTTCGGATGGCAGATCCACGGGGTATGGAAAAGGGTCGTAGTTGACCGTCAGCCCCATCGCACGCCACTGGCGGACAGAAACATCCGACAGCAAATCAAGGCAGTATTCACGATTGGCCTCAGCGACTGGTAAGCCATAGCCAATAATCCGTGCCGCGACCGGCGTATAGAACACGTCCGCAAGGGAATAGTGGCCGAACAAAGGACCGGAGTCCGCGCCTGACACATTACGGGCATGGGCCCACAAGGTCTCGATCCTTGCAAGATCGGTGCGTGTTTCGGTCGACGGAGCGAACCCCTGCCAGCACTGTTTGAGCTGCATTGGACACTGCCCGCGCAACGCGCCAAACCCGGCCACCATTTCAGCACATAGCCACCGCGCGGTGGCGCGCGCGGCGGGGTCTTTGGGCCAAAGCCCCGTTTCGGGATGTAACTCGGCAAGGGTTTCCGCCATCGCCAGGCTTTCCCCAACCACGGTGCCGTCGGGCAATCGCAGGGCCGGGACAAGGCGGGCCGGCGCGAGGGGTTTCATATCCTCGGCCATGGTACCGGAATAGAGGCCGATCATGTGGGAACGATAGGGCAAGCCGAACTTTTCCAGCATCAGCCACCCGCGCATGGACCAGCTGGAAAACAGGCGGTCTCCGATAAACAAATCATAAGTCATGCGGCTAGGATGGCGTGGCCGATCCATTCCGTAAATCAGTGATTTGTGCGCGGTTGCATCACGGAAGATGATTGATCGGTCCGACAGACCAGCGATCGCCGTGATGCGTGATTTCGGTAACCGAAAGGTTGTCGATGCGATGGCCAAAAGCCTCTTGCGCGTCAACGTCGAGCGCCCTTTGGACCTGGGTTAGGATCACGCCAAAATGCGCCACGACCACCAGATCGCATCCTGTGTGTTGTTGGATCAATTGGTCAACGGCTGCGTCGACGCGTTCGCGGACCTCGTTCCAGCTTTCCCCGTTTGGAGGGCGCACATCGCCGGGGTTGTCCCAATATGCAAAGGCAAGTTCGGGGTCTTCAGCCTCAATCTCTTTGAAGGCGCGCAGCTCCCAAGTGCCGAAATTGATTTCGCGCAGCGCAGACTGATGTTGCAGCCGCCGCCGTGTGCCTTGAATGGCCGATGCAGTATCGGCGGCGCGGCTCAGGTCAGAGGAAACAAAGATAGCGTCCGCAGGCAGGTGGTCATGCAACCGGGCAACGGCGGCACGATCGCTGAGGTCAGCAGGCAGGTCGGACCAGCCAACCATCGTTTTGGCGTGGGTCGGGCCGTGACGCACGAGATGCAGACGTGTCAATCCAGTCGCCCCTTCAATACCAACGGCAGGCCAGCCGTGACTTGCACCACCAGATCGGCTTCGGCGGCCAATGCGATGTTCAGCCGTCCCTGCGCTTCGCGAAACCGGCGGGACAGCGCGTTGTCAGGGACGATCCCTTGTCCAACCTCGTTCGAGACGATGACGACCTGTGCGGAACACAGGCGTAGCGATTGTAAAAGCGCGCTTTGCGTCTGTTCCAGATCGTTTTCTGCAAGCAGGTGATTGGTCAGCCACATGGTGGCACAGTCGATCAGACAGACAGAGTTCGGGGGCAAATCCGCCAATGTCGGGCCAAGGTCAAACGGTGCCTCGATCGTCTTCCAGCCTTCGCCCCGTTGGGAAACATGGCGCTGGACCTTATCTTGCATCTCGTCATCAAACACTTGTGATGTTGCAAGATAAACCCTCTTTTTTCCTGATGAAACAACAAGATGTTCGGCAAAAGCCGACTTGCCCGAGGCCGCGCCGCCCAACACAAAGGTTAAATCCGGACTCACGATAATTACCTTCCATGTGATCCACCCGGTTTTGTTTTGCGTATCGTTCATAGGTCGGCAAAGCAACCCCGGCCCGCGCCTGTGAAAAGGGGAGATTTCAATGGCACTGGACAATGCGAACGACTTCTCGATGTCCCGGAGGGCAATGAAAGCCGAGCTTCTGGACGCGGAAACCGAATTAAAGTTGGCATATGCGTGGCGGGACGACCGCGATGAACAGGCCCTTCACCGATTGATCACGGCCTATATGCGGCTGGCCATTTCGATGGCGGCCAAGTTCAAACGCTATGGGGCGCCGATGAATGATCTGATCCAGGAAGCCGGGTTAGGCTTGATGAAAGCCGCCGACAAGTTCGACCCCGACCGGGGCGTGCGGTTTTCGACTTATGCGGTCTGGTGGATCAAGGCGAGCATTCAGGACTATGTGATGCGCAACTGGTCAATGGTGCGCACCGGGTCCACGTCTTCGCAAAAATCCCTGTTCTTCAACATGCGACGTGTGCAGGCCCGGCTAGAGCGTGAGGCCGCGTCCGATGGCATGGATCTTGACCGTCATCAATTGCATCAGATGATTGCCGCAGAGATCGGCGTTCCGTTGCGGGACGTGGAAATGATGGAAGGTCGTTTGTCCGGCTCCGATTTCTCGTTAAATGCCGTTCAATCGGCAGATGAAGACGGCCGGGAATGGATCGACGCGCTGGAAGATGAGCGCGAACAAGCCGCTGAAGCTGTCGAAAACAGTCACGATACCCAGCAATTGCGTGAATGGCTGGTGACGGCAATGCAGGCTTTGAATGATCGCGAGAGGTTTATTGTCCGCGAACGCAAGTTGCGCGAACCCGCCCGAACGCTGGAAAGCCTTGGGCAGGAACTTAGCCTGTCCAAAGAACGCGTGCGTCAGCTTGAGGCTGCGGCTTTTGTGAAAATGCGCAAGAACCTTGAAGCCCAATCGCGTGAGGTGCAACACTTCATCGCATGAAACATCTTGCGATTCTGCTTTGTGCACTGGTGGTTATGGCCAACCCTGGCCATGCCGATGAGCTGATACCCGACGACGTTGTGTCTGCGATGACGTCTGCGGACGTCGTCATATTAGGCGAAATTCACGACAACCCGCAGCACCACATCATTCAGGCCGAGGCGTTGAAGGCCATCAATCCCTCGGCGGTTGTCTGGGAAATGGTGACTGAAGAAGGTGCTCAGAGATTGGCGGACAAGGCCATTTCCGATCCGGAAGAGCTTGCCAGAATACTGAAGTGGCTCGAATCCGGCTGGCCGCCGCTTAGCATGTACTACCCGGTCTTTCAGGCCTCAGACGCGCCGGTTTACGGTGCCATGGTTCCGCGCGCGGCGGCGCGCGCGGCAATGGAACGTGGCGCTGCGACGGCTCTGGGTGCTGATGCCGCCCGTTATGGATTGACGGTGCCACTGCCGAAGGATGAGCAGGTCGAGCGTGAGGCTGATCAACTCGCTGCCCATTGCAACGCAATACCAGAGACTGCGCTGCCGCAACTGGTCGCAATCCAGAGGTTGCGGGACGCGGTTCTGACAAGGGCCATATTGCGCGCTGTGGATGATACCGGTGGACCGGTTGCGGTGATCACTGGCAATGGTCATGCCCGTATGGACAGAGGGATTCCAACCTTTCTGTCCCGGCTACGCCCCGGTTTGAAAGTTTTCGTGCTGGGTCAGTCCGAGGATGGCGTCATTGACGGTGAGTTCGACGCTGTGATCGACAGCCCCAGCATCGAACGTGAAGACCCTTGTCTGGCGTTTGAGACACAGAATTAACCGCTGGAACTGTCCGTTGGCCTTGCCTAATGTCGGGCCGACCGGGACGGGAAGGGCAAAATATGCTGGCATCGAAACGCATTCTTCTAATCATCGGCGCTGGAATCGCGGCCTATAAGTCGCTGGATCTGATCCGGCGGCTGAAAGAGCGTGGTGCCTCTGTAACACCGGTTCTGACAGGCGCGGCCGAAGAGTTCGTGACCCCGTTGTCGGTGTCGGCGCTGGCCGGAGAGAAGGTTTATCGCGATCTGTTCGACCTGACGGATGAGGCCGAGATGGGCCATATTCAGCTGTCTAGGTCCGCCGATCTGATCGTGGTCGCACCGGCAACGGCGGACATGATGGGAAAGATGGCGGCTGGGCTAGCCAACGATCTGGCCTCGACCCTGCTGATGGCGACAGATACCCCGGTTTTGTGCGCACCGGCGATGAATGTCCGCATGTGGGACCATCCGTCAACACAGCGCAACTTCAAGCAACTACAGGCAGATGGTATTCGGTTCGTTGGCCCAAATGAAGGCGACATGGCTTGTGGAGAGTACGGCCCAGGTCGAATGTCGGAGCCTCTTGAGATTGTGGCCGCGGTCGAGGCGCAACTTGGCAACGGTCCGCTGAAGGGCAAGCGCATTCTGGTCACCTCCGGCCCGACACATGAACCGATCGACCCTGTGCGCTACATCGCCAACCGGTCCTCGGGCGCGCAGGGCACCGCGGTGGCACGGGCGTTGTCTGCGCTGGGCGCTGATGTGGTTTTTGTTACCGGCCCTGCCGATGTTTCGCCGCCCGAAGGGGTGCAGGTTATCCGCGTGGAAACCGCGCAGCAGATGTCTGACGCGGTCGACGCTACACTGCCGATAGATGCGGGTGTTTTTGCTGCTGCGGTTGCGGATTGGCGCATGGCGGCGCCTTCAGACAAGAAGCTGAAGAAAAGCCGCGATGGTCTTCCGGTGCTGGAGTTTGCTGAGAACCCGGACATCCTCAAACGCGTGTCCAGGCTGGATGCGGGGCGGCCGACCTTGGTGGTTGGCTTTGCCGCAGAAACTGACAACGTGCTTGAACACGCCACTGCGAAACGCGCGCGCAAGGGCTGTGACTGGATCGTCGCCAATGATGTCAGCCCTGCGACGGGCATCATGGGGGGATCGGAAAACGCGGTCACCCTGATCTCGGACGAAGGGGCCGAAGAATGGCCGCGCATGGACAAGGATGCAGTGGCGCAACGTCTGGCGCAAAAGATCGCCGACGCTCTGACAAGCTGAACAAGAGGTGCAGTGATGGTAGCAATTCGTGTGATCCGCGAAGACGGGGCCGATCCGGCCATCGCTTTGCCGTCTTATGAAACGACTGGCGCGGCGGGAGCGGATGTCAGGGCGAATCTGCCGAATGGAAATTCGATCATGTTGGAACCGGGGCAGCGCGCTTTGATTCCCACGGGGCTTCGGATCGAGATTCCAAATGGGTACGAGGTACAGGTTCGACCCCGATCCGGCCTTGCGCTGAAACACGGGATTACTCTGCCTAATACGCCCGGCACGATCGACAGTGACTATCGCGGCCCGCTGGGGGTGATCCTGCTGAACGCCGGTCAGGAAAGTTTTGAGATTGCGCATGGCGAACGAATCGCGCAACTGGTCGTCGCCCCAGTCGTGCAGGCTGCGTTTGAACCCGTTGAGGTGCTCAGCGACACGGATCGCGGCGCAGGCGGTTTTGGCTCGACTGGACGCGGTTGATGCTTCTGGTTCTGATCCTTGCCGGTGCTCTGTGGGGCATTGGGTACGTAGCGGGGGTGTCCCGAACTGCTCGCTCCGTGTCGGTCAGCGTTTTGCTGATCGGAGTACTTGTTATCCAACTGACGTTGCCGGGTGGGCACCCGCTGCGCGAGGCAACCGGCGGGTCTGCGGCATTGTGGTTGATCCTAGGTGGTGCCGCGGTTTTGGTATTGAGCTATGGCAAGGTGCTCAAAACGCTGCGCAACCGTGCCGCGCCACAGCCAGCCGAGGAAACCGCGATGCAGTCTGACAAGTTCTCTGAGACCGAGTTGGAGCGGTATGCCCGCCACATCGTCCTGCGCGAACTGGGCGGGCCGGGGCAGAAAAAGATGAAACAGGCTCGTGTGCTGGTGATCGGCGCGGGCGGTCTTGGTGCGCCTGCGTTGCAGTATCTTGCGGCGGCCGGTGTGGGCACCATCGGCGTGATCGACGACGATATTGTTGAAAACGCCAATCTGCAGAGGCAGGTGATTCACCGCGATGCCGACATTGGCATGCCCAAGGTTTTCTCGGCCCAGCAAGCCATGCAGGCGCAAAACCCGAACGTGATTGTTCTGCCCTACCATCGTCGTCTGACTGATGAGATTGCAGCAGACCTGTTCGCCGATTTCGACTTGATCCTCGACGGTACCGACAATTTTGACACGCGCTACTTGGCCAACCGTACTGCGGTCGCACTGGGAAAACCGCTTATTTCAGGTGCTCTGTCACAATGGGAAGGTCAGCTAAGCGTCTTTGACCCCGCCAATGACGCGCCTTGTTATCAGTGTATCTTCCCTGAGGCACCGGCCCCCGGTCTGGCCCCGTCCTGTGCCGAAGCAGGGGTTGTTGGCCCGTTGCCCGGCGTTGTGGGGTCCATGATGGCGGTTGAGACGATTAAGGTGATCACTGGGGCCGGGCAGGCTCTGCGCGCCGAAATGCTGATCTATGACGCGCTCTATGGCGAAAGCCGCAAGATCACCCTGACCCGACGCTCTGATTGCCCCATTTGCGGAGAAGTCGACGCGTAAGCCTACTGTCGCGCTAGATTGGCTAGAGATTTCGGCTGTATCGCGGGCACCCCCTCTGGACCATTTCGGCCCGCCTCCCTAGCTTGACCAGCAAAGGAGATCCGCATGACCAACCCGATCCTGTCCGCCTGGACCACTCCATTTGAAATCGCGCCATTTGCCGAGATTTCGGATGATGATTTTGCGCCTGCATTGGACGAGGCGTTGGCTGCCCATAACGCGCAGATCGACGCGATTGCCAACAACTCCGACCCAGCCAGTTTTGCCAATACAATCGAGGCGCTTGAGGCGGCCGGAGAGCAGATGGACAAGGTGCTGTCTGTCTTTTTCACCGTTTCGGGTGCCGACAGCAACCCGGCACGGGAAGAGCTGCAACGCGCGTTTTCGCCCAAACTCTCGGCGCATTTTTCGGGAATTTCGTCAAACAAGGCGCTGTTTCGGCGAGTTGCGGACCTGTGGGTGCGCAAGGATCTGCTTGACCTGACCGATGAACAGGCCCGCGTTCTGATGCTGACCCATCGCGGTTTTGTGCGCGCTGGTTCGGCTTTGGAAGGCAACGATGATACCCGCATGCAAGAGATCAAGTCGCGCCTTGCCACGCTGGGGACGTCCTTCACCCAGAACCTTTTGGCGGACGAGCGCGAATGGTTCATGAACTTGACCGAGAATGATCTGGAAGGATTGCCGGGTTTCGTCGTGGATGCAGCCCGCGCTGCCGGGGAAGAGAAGGGGGCTGATGGTCCTGTCGTCACTCTGTCGCGGTCGTTGATTGTTCCGTTTCTACAATTCTCACCGCGCCGCGATTTGCGTGAGAACGCGTATCGGGCCTGGACCGCGCGTGGTGCCAATGGTGGTGAAACGGACAACCGCGAGATTGCGGCCGAGATCCTGAACTTGCGCGAAGAACGGGCCAAGCTATTGGGATATTCCAGTTTCGCGGACTACAAGCTGGAAACTGAAATGGCCCGAACGCCGGACCGCGTTCGCGATCTGCTGATGCAGGTTTGGGGGCCGGCAAAGGCAAGGGCTGACGCCGACGCCGAAACCTTGACCGCGATGATGCAGGAAGACGGCATCAACGGTCCGCTCGAGGCGTGGGACTGGCGCTACTACGCCGAAAAGCGCCGCAAGGCTGAACATGATTTGGACGAGGCTGCGCTGAAGCCGTACTTGCAGCTGGATCGTATGATCGAGGCCGCCTTTTCCTGCTCCAACCGGCTGTTCGGGCTGGAGTTTGCCCCGCTGGATGTACCGCTTTATCACTCCGATTGCCGGGCTTGGGACGTAACACGCGACGGGCAGCATATCGCTGTTTTCATCGGTGACTACTTCGCGCGGGGTTCCAAACGATCGGGCGCATGGTGCAGCGCCATGCGGAGCCAGGCAAAGTTCCCCGAGGTACAGGCCCCCGTCGTGATCAACGTTTGCAACTTCGCCAAGGGCGACCCGGCGCTGCTGTCTTATGACGATGCGCGCACGCTTTTCCACGAGTTCGGTCACGCATTGCACCAGATGTTGTCCAACGTGACCTATGAAAGCATCTCTGGCACCAGCGTCGCGCGTGACTTCGTAGAGCTTCCCAGCCAGCTTTATGAACACTGGCTGGAGGTGCCCGAAGTACTGGCCGAATTTGCAACCCATGCCGAAACTGGTGAACCGATGCCGCAAGATATGCTTGAGAAAGTTCTGAAGGCCGCGAATTTTGATCAGGGGTTCCAGACCGTGGAATACGTAGCCTCAGCCTTGGTCGATCTGGCGTTCCACCAAGGCGAAGCGCCAGCTGATCCGATGGCGAAACAGGCCGAGGTTCTTGATGGTATCGATATGCCGCATGCCATCGGTATGCGCCACGCGACACCGCATTTTGCTCATGTCTTCGCTGGCGATGGCTATAGCTCGGGCTATTACAGCTACATGTGGTCCGAGGTCATGGATGCCGACGCATTCGCGGCCTTCGAAGAAGCCGGGGGAGCCTTTGACACAGAGCGCGCCAAAGCACTGGAGGACAATATCCTGTCCACCGGCGGCTCGCGCGAAGCTGAGGAGCTGTATCTGGCGTTCCGCGGGCGTTTGCCGGGGGTCGAGGCGCTGTTGAAAGGTCGCGGGCTTATCGCGACCTGACCGGATCAGTAGCCCAGATTGCGGTCGACGAGGTGGAGGAAGGGTTTGCCTTCCTCCCCTCGTATAATGTTCTGGCAGATCACCTGGGCCGCAGTTGTCGGACGGGTTTCCGACGCGATATGCGGCGTGACGGTCACATTGGCGTGCGCCCAATACGGGTGTTCCGGCGGCAGGGGTTCCACGCGGAATACGTCTAACGTGGCGTGGGCAATGTGTCCGGAATCCAGTGCGGCCAGCAACGCGTCGTCGTCGATCAATGGACCGCGACCGGGATTGATGATCCGAGCGCCTTTGGGCAGCAAGGCCAAAGTGTCCGCATTCAGTGCGTTTTCCGTTGCGGGGGTGTCGGGCAGCAACAGGACAACGATCTCGGCACTGGACAACGCGGCGCGCAAGCCGTCGGTGCCATGCAGGCACGTTACCCCCGGGATGTCCTTTGCGGTTCTGCTCCAACCGGTCACTTTGAAATTCAACGCGGCAAGCGCGGTTGCGGCGGCTTCTCCCAACGCACCAAGGCCCAGCACACACACATTCCGTTCACTGGCAAGCGGTGGGGCATCGGGCGTCCACACGCCGTCCTGCACGGTGATATAGCGGTCCATGCCCAGGTGATAGCGCAGCACGTGGCCGACGACCCACTCAGTCATGCCATGCATCAGCCCGTGGTCCACCATCCGGGCCAATGGCACGGTCAGCGTTTCGTTGCCCGCGATTTTTTCAACACCTGCCCAAAGACTCAGAACCGCCTTCAGTTGTGTATAGGGTGAAAAATCCAGCAGCCCGCTTGTTGGTGCATAGACAACATAGTCGACCTGATCAGGCGCAAACTCGGTTGCCAGACGGAAGTCCAGATCGGCCTGCGACAGCCCTTTTGTAAGTAGAGGTTCATACACGGGCCATTGTTCTGGGCGCGCGGAAAACAGGACGTTGACGGGCATGAGGGGCCTTTCAATTCAGCGGGGGCGGTGAATATGCGCGCTTTGAACAATGCCGAAGGCGGCCATTAGAACCAGCATGGCGGACCCGCCGTAGCTGACCATCGGCAGGGGCACGCCCACAACCGGCGCAAGGCCCATGACCATGGACATATTGACCGCAAAGAACAGGAAGAAGTTGAGCGCAACGCCCAAGGTGACCAGGGATGAGAACCGGTCCTTTGTCGCCAAAGCCGTAACCATGCAGAAGATAATAATCAGGGCGTATAGGGTCAGCAAAGTGATGCCTCCGACAAACCCGAATTCCTCGGCCAACGTGGTAAAGATGAAGTCCGTGTGCTTTTCGGGCAGAAAGTTCAGGCGCGACTGCGTCCCTTGCATGAACCCGCGCCCGTTCCAGCCGCCTGACCCCAGCGCAATTTTCGACTGGGTAATGTGATAGCCTGCACCCAGCGGATCGGTGGAGGGATCAAGGAAAGTGTCTATTCGGCGGAACTGATAATCCTTGAGCAACTGCCACTCGGTGCCCCGACTGTTGAACACGGTCGCAATCAAGCCGACCACTGCCGCGATAACGGCGGCGAAATAAGCCCAGTGCACACCAGCCAGGAACATCAGTCCCCCTCCCGCCGCTAACAACAGGATCGAGGTGCCCAGATCGGGCTGCTTCAGAACCATAGCCGTAGGGATCAGGATCAGGATGACCGGAATAAACACCCAGAGCGGTCGCGATGTCTTATGAGAAGGCAACCAATCGTAGTAGGCCGCCAGAACCATGACCAGTGCAATCTTCATGACTTCGGAAGGCTGGAGCCTCATGAAGCCAAGGTCGATCCAACGCTGCGCACCCATGCCGATGGTGCCGAAGAGTTCCACAAATATAAGCAAAACGATCGAGCCGAGATAGGCCAGGACGGACATGTTGCGCCAGAACCAGATCGGCACCAACGCGATGATGAACATAACGGTCAGTCCCAGTCCGAACCGCTCAATCTGGGGTTCGGCCCAAGGCATCCAGGACCCGCCCGCGACCGAGTACAGCATCAGGAATCCGGCGCTGGCGACGCTGATCAGCAACAAAGTCAGCGGCCAATTCATGTAGAGGAACTTGCGAAACCCCGTTGGCGTGGATTTGACGGCGTACTCAAGATAGCTCATGCGCGGTCCTTTTCATCAGGTCGCGCTTTGGGGCGACGGTCGCCCTCAAGCCGTTTTTGTTGTTCCTTGATGCGGTCACGATCTGCAACCGGATAAGCCTCAAGCGGTGGGGTGCCGTTGTACAGAGCCTGCAGCATGATGTCCCGCGCGACCGGGGCCGCTGCCTTGGATCCGCCACCGCCGTGTTCCACCACCACCGCCACGGCGTATTTCGGGTTGTCGTAAGGCGCATAGCTGACGAACAGCGCGTGGTCGCGCCGTTCCCACGGCAGGTCTTCGTTGCGGATTACGCCAGCCGCGCGTTCGGCCTTGGTGATGTTGCGTACCTGGCTGGTGCCGGTTTTACCGGCCATGCGGAATTCATCATTGATGATACGGCTGCGATAGGCGGTGCCTGCCCTATCGTTCGAGACCGAGAACATCGCTTTGCGCACCTGATTCAGGTTGTACGGATTGACGTCCAGCGGCTCACCTGCTCCTGACGGTTCCTCGACGCCATTGACGGACCGCACCAGACGGGGTGTCACGGCCCGGCCCGTGGCGATCCTTGCCGTCATGACCGCAAGCTGTAGGGGCGAGGCCAGCATGAACCCTTGCCCGATCGAGGCATTCGCGGTGTCGCCCACCAGCCAACCTTCACCGTGGACCCGCTCTTTCCATGCCTGATTGGGGGCCAAACCCGCGGCGACAGCTGACATCGGGATGTCGTGCTTGACGCCCAGTCCGAACTTGCGCGCCATTTCAGAGATTTTGTCGATGCCGGTACGCACCGCGACATCGTAATAGTAGACGTCGCAGCTGCGCTTTAGCGACAAATTGAGATCCACTGTCCCATGCCCGCCGCGCTTCCAGCAGTGGAAGCGGCGGCTACCGACCTTCAGGTGGCCGGGGCAATAGACGGTGTTGCCGGGGCCAACAACTCCGGCCTCAAGTGCGGCAAGCGCAGTGATCATCTTGAAGGTCGAACCCGGCGGGTAGGTGCCCTGAACCGTCTTGTTGGCCAGCGGGCGGTAGTTATCTTCAGTCAATGCCCGGTAGTCCGCGACCGATATCCCGCGCACGAATAGGTTCGGGTCGAAACTGGGTGCAGAACTGATGGCCCGGATATCCCCGGTTTCGCAGTCGATGACGACTGCAGCCGCGCTTTCACCGGCCAGGCGCGCCTGGGCGTATTGCTGCAGGTCCGCATCAACGGACAATTGCAGATCGGCCCCTGCCTCGCCTTCTTGCCGGTCAAGCTCGCGCATGATGCGGCCTGTGGCGTTGACCTCGACACGTTTTGCGCCAGCTTTTCCGCGCAGGCTGATTTCCTGTTTGGACTCCAGACCGACCTTGCCGATCTGGAACCGGGGGATACGCAGCACCGGTTCGGGATCTTCGATCAGGCTGAGATCATAGTCACTGACCGGCCCGACGTAACCAACGACATGAGCGAAATCCTCGTAGCGGGGATACTGACGGGCCATGCCCACCTCAGGCGTAACGCCGGGCAGGGCGGGCGCATTGACAGCGACCTTGGAGATATCCTCCCACGTGACCTGATCGGCCAGTGTGACTGGCAGGAACGGGGCAGAACGGCGCATCTCGGTCTTGGCGCGATTAATCTCTTCCTGAGTCAGCGGGATAAGCTCTGAAAGTTTGGCGATGACTTTGTCGACGTCGCCCGCATCTTCGCGGACCATAACAATACGATAGGACTGCGTGTTTTGTCCGATGATCTGGCCGTTGCGGTCATAGATGCGCCCGCGCGTTGGCGGGATCAGGCGAATGTTGATCCGGTTTTCTTCGGCCAGCAGACGGTACTCGTCAGCCTGATCCACTTGCATAAAGCGCATTCGCGCTGCCAGGCCGCCGATAAACGCAGTCTGCAACCCACCCAGGATCAACGCGCGGCGCGGCAGGCGTTTATAGGCCAATCCTTGCGCTTTGGGATTGCGTTGTTTCATGCCCTGGCCCCTCTTGTGCCGGGGTCCGACACTGACACGCGCCGAACGCCAAGCACATTCTGGCTGAGAAGTACGACGAGAGGATAAACCGCAATTGTCAGAACCACTTGTATCACCACAGGACCCAAAGCTGCTTGCTGTACCGATAGAATAGCAAGAATGACACGGTTCAATATGAAAATTCCCGCGATCACCACAGCGGCCGTTGTCCATTCAGCCATAAACCCGGCGTCGCGCATTCCGGGCGCGGCCGAGCGCAGATACGACGATCCCAAAACCACAAGTGCTGCCAGCAGGCCCGGAGGTCGTTGCAGCAGCAAATCGGCCATCAGCATCACCGCAGCAACCAGAAAAATGGGAACGTATTCCGGTCGGCGAAGAACCCAGGCGAACGTTAACGCAATAAGCATGTCCGGAAACGGCCACCGGTCCGGCTGTGTATCCAGAGGCAGAAGATGCAGGAACATAATCAGTAACGCCAGGAACACGTACAAACAGCGTTTGAGCCAAAGATGAGAGGTTTGCCTATCCATCGCCGACCTCCGGTGGGGTCAGGGCAGCCTCGGGTTGCCGTGGGCCCACGATGCCGCCAGGATCCGAGATCACCGGGGCCAAGTGGAAGCGCAGAACGCGAAGGAATTCCAGTCGTTCAAAATCTGCGGAGAGGCGCACCCGCAAACGCCCGCCTGGGTCTTCGGTGATCTGCCCGATCAGCAACCCTCCGGGGAACACGCCGCCATCACCCGAGGTTACAACGCGGTCGCCGGGACGTACCAGTTCGCGGTTTTCCAGAAACTCCACCGACGGGGATTGCGTGTTGTCGCCGGTGATCAGAGCGGTTTGGCCAGACGGTTGAATCGTGGCAGGAATTGCACTGGATGCATCTGTCATAAGGATGACACGCGCGGTGTCGGGGCCAACGCCCGAGATACGCCCGACGACGCCAATCCCGTCCATGGTGGCCCAGCCGTCCCTGATCCCATCCCTTTCACCCACGTTCAGCAGGACCGACTGGCGGAAGGGCGAGCCGCTATCGGCCATGACCACCCCGGTGATATAGGTCAGGCGCGGATCAAGACGCACGTTGTTCAGGTCCAGAAGCCGGGCATTTTCCTGCTCCAGCTGCAACGCGGCCTCTTTCCAGGCGCGCATGATGCGCAATTCGCTGCGCAATTCCTGGTTCTGATCACTCAGCCGTTGGTAACTTTGGAAATCGCGCACCAGATTGACGGCGGCGGTGACAGGAACCATGGCCCATTCCATCGACGGCACAACACTGTCCACGACCTGTGCGCGAAACCGTTCCACGCGCGGGCTGTCGATCCGCCAGATCAGAAAGATGCCTAGCAGACACAACACAACAATCCCCAGCAACAGGCGGCGCAAGGGGGTTGTGTATTCATCGCGCTGTGATCGGTCTTTTGCCACAGGACTCCTTCCCGTGCTGCTCGTGCCGAATTTACCCAATGTAGTAAAGGGTGCGCGCCTTAGCTTTCGTAGTCAATCGCGTGGCGCAGTTGTTTTTCGTATTCCAGCGCCTTGCCGGTGCCCAAAGCCACACAATTAAGGCTTTCGTCGGCTATCGACACGGCCAAGCCGGTCTGTTCGCGCAGGGCAAGGTCCAGATCGCCCAACAGTGCACCGCCGCCGGTCAGCATCACGCCCCGGTCCACAATGTCCGCCGCCAGATCAGGCGGAGTGGTTTCCAGTGCGGTCATTACCGCCTCGCAAATCTGCTGGACGGGTTCGGACAGCGCCTCGGCCACTTGGGCCTGGCTGATTTCAATTTCCTTGGGCACACCATTCAGCAGGTCGCGTCCGCGAATGTGCATCGACTGGCCGCGGCCGTCGTCGGGCATGCGCGCAGTGCCGATGGTGGTCTTGATCCGCTCGGCCGTGGATTCACCGACCAGCAGGTTCTGCTGGCGGCGCAAGTACGAGATGATCGCCTCATCCATACGGTCACCGCCGACGCGGACCGAGCGGGCATATACGATGTCACCCAGCGACAGAACAGCAACCTCGGTGGTACCCCCGCCGATATCGACAACCATGTTGCCGGTCGGGTCGGTGATGGGCATGCCCGCTCCAATCGCGGCAGCAATAGGTTCGGCAATCAGACCGGCGCGGCGGGCGCCTGCGGACAGAACCGACTGGCGGATCGCGCGTTTTTCAACAGGGGTCGCGCCATGGGGGACGCAGACGATGATTTTGGGTTTCGAGAAAGTTGACCGCTTGTGCACTTTGCGGATGAAGTGCTTGATCATTTCCTCGGCAGTATCAAAGTCGGCAATCACGCCTTCGCGCATCGGGCGGATGGCTTCGATCGATCCGGGGGTCCGGCCCAGCATCAGCTTGGCGTCTTCGCCAACAGCCAGAACCTTTTTCACGCCGTCCTTGACGTGATACGCCACCACAGAGGGTTCAGACAGGATAACACCGCGACCCTTGACGTAAACCAGCGTGTTCGCTGTACCAAGGTCGATAGCCATGTCCGCTGTGAACAGGCCGCCCAGATTGCCAAAGATCCCCATATTTTTCCCTGATCCTGTATGTCAGTTTTCTACTGCCCGCGACTCGACGGTTCCGGGACGGATGACTTATAGGGTGCCAACTCGCCCGGTAAAAGGGCTGATTCCGCGACAATCAGCACCTTTCCGCCTTAATTGCAGGGACTTTAGAAGGCATCATGCTCTCATATCAACATATTTACCACGCAGGTAACCTTGCGGACGTCCATAAGCACGCAATTTTAGCAGAAACGTTGGCCTATCTGACCCAAAAGGACAAACCGCTAAGCTACATCGAAACCCATTCGGGGCGGGGGCTGTACCAGTTGGACTCGGATCAAGCCGTTCAGACTGGTGAAGCAGCTGCGGGAATTGAACGTGCGTTGACCGAAGGCTGGTTTGACGCCGATCATCCCCTGAGCAGGGCCATTGCCGCTGTTCACGATCGGCATGGCAAAACGGCGTATCCGGGGTCGCCGCTGATCGCGGCGAACCTGCTGCGGCCGCAGGATAAGATGCATCTTGCTGAATTGCATCCGCAGGAATACCGCGCGCTGTCTGACGCCATGATCACGACCGGTGCCCGGACCTATCAGCAGGATGGCTTTGAACTGGCCCAGTCCCTGCTGCCGCCAACGCCGCGCCGTGGCGTTTTGCTGATTGATCCAAGTTATGAGATCAAATCCGATTATGACAGACTGCCCGGCATCATCGCATCGCTGAATCGGAAATGGAATGTGGGTGTGATCGCGCTGTGGTATCCGATACTGGCCAATGGGCGACATCAGGCCATGCGCGACGCTTTGGCGAAACGGGATTTCGCCAAGGTTCTACACCACGAGGTCCACTTTCCGGCCGCACGCGAAGGGCACGGTATGATTGGATCGGGAATGTTTGTTGTGAACGCGCCCTATGGTCTGAACGAGTGCGCCGAAACGCTGGACGGCCTGTTTGGCAATCTGCGCGGATGAGCAATCAGTGATCACATGTGATTTTCCTAAAGTAAGCCTCGCAGGTATGAAATCTGCTGTGACAGCAATGAGCTTTCAGGAAAAACCGTTTTTTTAAACACCGGGACCTTGATTTCCGGCGATGATCTCGTAAATAAACTATCACAGGTGACAGCAAACGGGAATCGGATTGCTTCGATGGACTTCCTAAGCCGCCATATCAGTGACTTTCATCTGAATTACTGGGAAACCTTGATTGACGATTGGTTCTTCGTCTTCGCCATGGCCTTTCTGGCCTTCGAATTGATCCGATACGCAGTCGTCAAAAAGCTGAATTGGCAGATGATGGGTGACACCGTCACCAATTTCATCACGCTCGTTTTCTTCATCGGTATCAGCTTTGTTCTGTTGGCTGGTTTCTATATCGGTGCCTATGTCTGGGCTTCGCAATTTGCCGTGTTCGATATTCCGACAACATGGGCTTCGTTCATCATCGTGCTGATCCTTGCAGACCTGGCCTATTACTGGGAGCATCGAATCCTGCATCGGATCAACTTCCTTTGGGCCACGCATTCTGTTCACCATAGCTCGCCCTTTTTCAATATCTCGGTCGCCTATCGCCATGGTCCGCTGGATGGTTTTTGGCCGCTGTTTTTCCACCTGCCGCTTGTGCTTTTGGGGTTCAACCCGTTCATGGTGCTGGTCGCGGAACTGCTGGTGCAGCTGTATCAGACGGCCCTGCATACCGAAGTTATCAAAAAGCTGTGGCGCCCGATTGAATACATCTTCAACACGCCGTCGCATCACCGCGTTCACCATGGATCAAACCCGAAATACCTGGACAAGAACTATGCTGGGATTCTGATCATCTGGGACCGCATGTTCGGAACGTTCGAGGACGAAAAGGAAGAGGTGGTCTATGGCCTCGTCAAACCGATCGACTCGATCAATCCCTTCGTCGCCTTCCTTCACGGCTTTGCCCGCTTGTTCAAGGATGTCCGGAACATGCCGGGGTTCGGCAACAAGCTGGGTGTTTTCTTCGGACCGCCGGGCTGGCAGCCAAAGAACGGCCGTAAACAGAGTAAACTCGCTAAGTAAGGCGTAGGAGCGCAAAAGATGCCAAGCAACACACAACGCATCGTGGCGGCCATCGTTACGGCAGGTCTGTTTGTCGGAGGCGCCTGGGTCGCCTCGGGGTTCACCACAGATATTGACCAAGCAGCGGCTTCCACCACAGGGACCTCGCAAGACAAGGGTCTGACCGTCAATCTGCATGGTGCGCGCAGCACCAAGGGCAACGTGATTGTCATGGCCTTTGACCAGGCGACAGCCTTCGACAAAATGGATTACACCAAAGCTGCTAGTTATCTTGAGGCACCAGCGTCCGAGGACCCGCTCCGCTTCGATTTTCCCGACCTCCACAGCGGGTATTTTTCTGTTATCGCGTTTCACGACGAAAACGGGGATTATGATCTGAACTATGACGCGAACTACATACCAACCGAAGGGTATGCAGTATCGGGGCTGAACGATCTCAACGATACGCCGGTGTATGACTACTCGTTGATCGGGACAGAAAAGCCAGCAGATCTGACCTTATTCTATTGGCCGTAATGCGGCTGGAGATAATAGAGAAGGGGCGGTCGACAATCGTCCGCCCCTTTTTTGTTCAAGTGAGATCTTTGTAGCTGATTTCCCGGGTATCTGCGCCCGGACCGGCCTTTTGTCGGCGCACGATCAGGCGGTTCAGCGCGTGGATATACGCCTTGGCCGAGGCCACGACTGTATCGGTGTTGGCGGATTGGCCGGTTGCGATCATGCCGTCCTCTTCCAGACGCACCGATACCGTGGCCTGCGCGTCCGTACCTTCGGTCACGGCGTGCACCTGATAAAGCTGCAGATGCGCCGTATTCGGATGCACAACTCGAATGGCGCGGAAGGCAGCGTCGACCGGGCCGTCGCCTTGTTCGGTGGCGATGATTTCCTTGCCGCCTACTTCCATCTCGATGGTGGCTTCGGCCTTGCCGACGGTTCCGCAGGTAACCTTCATCGAAACCAGTTGCAGGTGATCGTTGCCGTCGTCATCATCCAGCGTCATCAACGCGATCAGATCGTCGTCGAACACTTCTTTCTTACGATCGGCCAGTTCCTTGAACCGAACGAATATGTCCTTGAGCTGGTTGTCGCCAACCTCATAACCCAGCGTGTTCAGCTTATCACGCAGCGCCGCGCGGCCCGAGTGTTTGCCCAGCGGCAAGGATGTCCCGGACAGACCGATATCCTCGGGGCGCATGATTTCAAAGTTTTCGCGGTTCTTCAGCATGCCGTCCTGGTGGATACCGCTTTCATGCGCGAAGGCGTTCTTGCCGACGATGGCTTTGTTGAACTGCACGTTGAAGCCCGACACCGTCGCGACCCGGCGCGAGATATGCATGATCTTAGTCGTGTCGATGCCGGTGTTCCAGGGCATGATGTCATTGCGTGTGCGCAGTGCCATCACCACCTCTTCCAGCGCGGTGTTACCGGCACGTTCGCCAAGGCCGTTGATGGTACATTCAATCTGACGTGCACCACCTGCAACAGCAGCCAGCGAGTTTGCGGTCGCCAGGCCAAGGTCGTTGTGGCAGTGGGTCGCGAAGACCACCTCATCCGCGCCCGGAACCGTTTCGATCAGACGTTTGATCAGATCGGCGGACTCCATCGGTGCCGTATAGCCGACCGTGTCGGGGATGTTTATTGTCGTCGCGCCAGCCTTGATCGCAATCTCGATCACACGGCAGAGGTAATCCCATTCGGTCCGCGTGGCATCCATCGGTGACCACTGCACGTTCTCGCACAGATTGCGCGCATGGCTCACGGTTTCGTGGATTTTGTCGGCCATCTCGTCCTGCGTCAGGTTCGGGATGGCACGATGCAGCGGTGAGGTGCCGATGAAGGTGTGAATTCGGCTTTTACCTGCGTGTTTCACAGCTTCCCAACAGCGGTCGATATCGGCGAAATTGGCGCGGGCCAAGCCGCAGATTCGGCTGTTCCTTGACCGTTCGGCAATTTCGGATACGGCCTTGAAGTCACCTTCGGAGGCAATTGGGAACCCCGCCTCGATAATATCAACGCCCATATCGTCCAACAGCTCGGCAATCTCCAGCTTTTCCGAATGGGTCATGGTTGCGCCGGGGCTTTGCTCGCCGTCGCGCAGGGTTGTGTCAAAGATCAAGACGCGGTCTTGGTCGGTCACGATGGTCATGGGATTCTCTTTCTTCTTCTGTCCTAAAGCCTATGGCGCGCGGGCGTCCTCCTCTGAGCGGGCGCGCCGGATGGCACGCTCAGAGGCGGATTAGGATCAGTAGGCCACGCAGCGACGCACCGCGAAGGGCGGTGTCGGCAATCAGGATATCTGCGCGGTTGATCATGGGGTTGAGGTTATACATCGCGCGGCGGGAATGAAAAGAACGAATTTTCCTCCGGCATATGAAGAGATTTCTTTTTTCCCACATGTGTTGATCACGCATTGCCGACGGCTAGTTCAACCCGCATGGAAACAGCACTTATCATCGGCGCCTCGGGTGGGATCGGAGGTGCAATCGCCGACAGGCTTCGGCAACAGTCGGTCGACGTCACCACATTGTCCCGGTCACAGGACGGATTTGATTTGACCGACCCCGAGATCGTAGATCGGACGTTGGCGGGCGTTTCCGGCCCGTTCGACCTGATCCTGGTCGCGGCTGGCGCTCTTGAGGTTAATGGTGCCACCCCCGAGAAAACCATCAGACTGCTAACCGCGCCGGCGATGATGGATCAGTTCGCGCTGAATGCGGTCGGACCTGCGTTAGTTCTTGCGCATGCCGCGCGCTTGCTGCCGCGCGACCGGCGTGCCGTCTTTGCCGTGTTGTCTGCGCGAGTGGGGTCGATCGGTGACAACCGGCTTGGTGGATGGATCAGTTATCGGGCGTCCAAGGCGGCGCTGAACCAGATTGTGCGCACATCCGCGATCGAGCTTGCCCGGAGCCATAAACAGGCGATCTGCGTCGCCTTGCACCCCGGTACGGTCACGACAGCATTCACCCGGAAATATGTCGGGCGGCACCCTGCGGTTGCACCTGATGAGGCCGCCCGGAACCTGCTATCCGTATCAGCCGCGTTAAATGCGGCTGATACGGGTGGGTTTTTTGACTGGGCGGGAAAGCCAGTGCCCTGGTAGCTTGATTACCCGTCAGAGGCGGATGTATCAGGCTCGGTTTCGGTATCTGTCGCGTCGGGCGCACTTACGTTCTCACTGGGTAGGACGCCGTTTTCCCAAACGCCGGTTTCTTCCAGGCCATTGGCATAACGCATCGTGCCATTGCCGTGGCGTTTGTTATCCAAAAAGGTGCCTTCGTACACGTCACCGGTGGCATAGGTTGCCACACCCTGACCACTGATTTTGCCTTCGGCCCAGCCGCCGGTATAGCTGAATCCACGTGGGGTTTTGATAGTTCCCTCGCCGTGACGCTGACCGTCTTGGAAATCACCTTCATAGGATGTTCCGTCGGGAAATGTTGCCTTGCCTTTACCCTGACGGGCGCCATCTACCCAGTCGCCTTCGTACCGATACCCGTTCGCGAATGTCAGAACGCCCGTGCCATGGCTCAGACCGTTCTTGAACTGTCCTTGGTAAACAACACCATTGGGATACGTGGCCTTGCCGTTGCCCTCAAAGATGCCAGCCGTCCATTCGCCGTCATAGACGGTGCCATCCGGATAGGTCTGAACGCCTTTGCCATGCGGCAGATCTGCGCTGAAATCACCGGTATAGGTCGCGCCATCAGGATAGGTGACCTCACCCAGCCCTTCGATCTGGCCGTCCACCCATTCGCCGGTGTAATCAAACCCGTCGGTCCCAAGAAAGCGACCTTTTCCGTGGCGGCGGTCATCGGCATATTCGCCCTCATAAGTCGCACCGTTGGCATATGTGGCCTTGCCATTGCCCTGACGGCGGCCATCAACCAGATCGCCCTCGTAAAGGTCGCCATTGGCCTGCAACAAGCGGCCCTTGCCGGTCATGCTGTCCTGAGACCAATCACCGGTATATGTCATGCCATCCGGAACGGTCAGAGTACCCTGGCCATCGCGCAAGCCGTTGTTGATTTGCCCTTCGTAGATGCTGCCTTGCGTCGAGGTGATTTTGCCCTCGCCGTGCTTGACGCCATCCTTCCAGTCGCCATCGTAGACGTAACCGCTGGGGTCGGTCAGGACGCCTTTGCCGTGATAGCGGGCGTCTTTGAAGCTGCCCTCGTAACGGACGCCGTTGGTGTATTTTGCAATTCCGGTTCCGTTGATTGACCCTTCGGCCCAGTCCCCCTCATAGCTGCCGCCGTCGGGGTAGATGATCTTGCCCTGCCCCTCGGGTTGCCCCTTCGCGAACATCCCCTCATAGACCGAGCCGTTGACATAGCGCGCTATGCCATTGCCCTGAATTTCGCCTTCGACCCATTCGCCGACATATTCGAACCCGTTCGGCAGGCGGTAAGTGCCCTCGCCGTGTCGCAGGCCGTTCAGGAAAGTGCCCTCGTACACGCCGCCAACATCATCATCCGCAACGATAACCTGTCCGTCCTGCGCGAAGGCGGATGTAGCCAGCAAAGCCATCGCCGTGGCGGCCAAAGAAATGCGGATAGCGTTCATGGTTTTTCCTGCCTTGCCCGGTTGTCACGTTTTAAAGCAAAACTAAGATACCCGTGCGGACAGAGCAACGTGTTTTGCCGCATTTGACTTTCACTCGCGGTGCGATCTGCTAAATGGCATTAGGACTGACGAGGGCAAGAGGGCAGCATGGCCAACCGTTTCCGCATTACTCTGGCACAACTCAATCCCGTTGTTGGGGACATCCAAGGCAATTTGGACAAGGCGCTTGCGGCGTGGGAGCAGGGGCGCGAAGCTGGTGCCGACCTTGTGGCTTTCCCCGAAATGTTCATTACCGGTTACAACACTCAGGATCTGGTGATGAAGCCAGTGTTCCATCAAGCGGCCATGGCGGCGGTTCAGTCGCTGGCTGCGCAATGTGCCGATGGACCCGCCATAGCAATTGGTGGTCCGTGGACGGAAGACGGTAAGCTTTTCAACGCCTACCTGATCCTCAAGGGCGGTCGCATCGGCACCAAGGTGCTGAAACATCACTTGCCGAATGAAACCGTGTTCGACGAGGTGCGCCTGTACGACGCGGGCCCGTTGGGGGGGCCGTACTCGGTTGGCAACTCGCGGATCGGTAGCCCGATTTGCGAAGACAGCTGGCACCCGGATGTTTCGGAAACACTGGAAGAGACCGGGGCCGAGTTTCTGCTGATCCCCAATGGTTCACCTTACTTCCGCAACAAATATGATGTGCGCCTGAACCATATGGTCGCCCGTGTGGTCGAGACCGGTTTACCGCTGATCTATCTGAACATGGTGGGCGGTCAGGACGATCAGGTCTTTGATGGCGCGACTTTCGGCCTTAACCCGGGCGGAGAACTGGCTTTTCGAATGCCGGTCTTCGATGAGGCCGTAACACATGTCGATTTGGAGCGCGGTGATGAGGGTTGGCGTATTTTGCCTGCTGAAGTTGTGCCGCAGCCGGATGAATGGGAGCAGGACTATCGTGCCATGGTCCAATCCCTGCGCGATTACATGGGCAAGACCGGGTTCAAAAAGGCGTTGTTGGGGCTGTCGGGTGGAGTGGACTCTGCGTTGGTCGCGGCAATTGCTGTTGATGCAATCGGCGCGGAAAACGTCCGTTGCGTGATGCTGCCGTCGGAATACACCAGCCAGGCCTCGCTAGATGACGCTGAAGCCGTCGCCAAGGCGCTGGGCGTGCATTACGACTATGTTCCGATCTCGGACAGTCGGGCGGCGGTGACAGACACTCTGGCCCCGTTGTTTGCGGGCCGCGAGGCGGATTTGACTGAGGAAAACGTCCAATCCCGCCTGCGCGGTTTGCTGCTGATGGCGATCTCGAACAAGTTTGGCGAACTGCTGCTGACCACGGGCAACAAGTCCGAGGTGGCTGTGGGTTACGCGACCATCTATGGCGACATGAATGGCGGTTATAACCCGATCAAGGATCTGTATAAAACGCGCGTGTTCGAAACATGCCGCTGGCGCAATGCCAATCACCGTGACTGGATGATGGGCCCCGAAGGTGAGGTGATCCGACCGTCGGTCATTGATAAACCCCCCAGTGCTGAGCTGCGCGAAGACCAGAAAGACAGTGACAGCCTGCCGGACTACCCGGAACTGGACGCGATCCTAGAAATCCTGGTCGACCGCGATGGCTCGATCGCTGATTGCGAAGCAGCAGGATTCGAAGCAGATGTCGCCCGTCGCGTAGAGCATCTGATCTATATCAGCGAATATAAGCGGTTTCAGTCCGCACCAGGTACGCGCTTGACCAAGCGAGCCTTCTGGCTGGACCGCAGATACCCGATTGTGAATCGTTGGCGTGAACGGTCTTGAGCTGAAACCACGCGTATTTTTTTAAGTCTCCGATCGTTTCCAAAAAGGGTGCTTGAGGGCGCGCTTTTATTCATTGTCCCTGTGGTGGGGACAGTGCATATCTAGATTCGGCTTAGGCCGTTTAACGCGCTTGAAATCAGGACATTTTTCTGACACATTTTAGCTTAATTGCCGCCTCATGTGGGGCAGATGCGGCGCATTCTTAAGTGGCTCGATGTTTATGATCGAGTTTTGTTTGTTACGCATCGTGAATTGCGTGTCTGTGTTAACGATTTGGTGTGAAAATGCGTGAGCAATACGATAGACCACTCCACTCGCCACCTCCGTGGCGTTCGATGGAAACCAAGGGTCATGAACTAGACGAAGATCAGGTTGATTCTGCCATTGCCGACCTTTTGGGGGCTGAGATGTCGTCAGAGCAAAAATCGGAACCAGCGGAATCTGTGGCCTCTTCGGTTCTGCCTGAACTGCCTTCACAAGAAAGCATGGGCGAAGATTTGGCCGGCAACGATGCCGGATTGACAGCCACATTGCGTCAGAAGTGGGCTGAACTCTGCGGCGCGGCTTAACGGCCTGGACCTGTTGAATCCAACAGTGCCAGAGATCAATCTGGCACTATAACCACAGCTTGTGAAAATTGTGATCCATGCATCAGGCGGTATGTTGCCTATTGCCTGATACCGCGCATTCATTGCAGTCCGAGCAATGAAGTAAGAGCGGCGGATGCCCGGTCCAAAACCAACTCCTGTAGAACCTGATCTGCATCTGCCCAAGTCTGTTGACGTTGTGGTCATAGGCGGCGGAATCATCGGCGCATCAACAGCTTTAGAGCTGTCAGAGCGGGGCGCGTCAGTCTTGCTGTGCGAAAAAGGCCATATTGCGGGCGAACAAAGTTCGCGAAACTGGGGATGGGTGCGTTTGGGGCTGCGGGACCCTCGGGAAATCCCGCTCATGCTAGAAGCGCAGCAGATCTGGCAGGATCTGGATCAACGCACAGGGCGCCAAACCGGATTTGCGCGTTCCGGCATCCTTTTTGGCGCCTCGGGGAAGCGGGATCATGCAAATCTTGAACGCTGGATGCGCCATGTTGAAGGTCTGCACACTGGCGCTGAGATGGTTTCGGGTGCTGAACTGGATGGCTTGCTGCCCTACAATCAATCGGGGTTGAAAGTTGCCCTGCACATGCCATGGGATGGACGGGCTGAACCGCAATGGGCCGCCCCTGCGATCGCTGAAGCCGCACGAGACAAAGGGGCGTGCCTGATGACCAACTGCGCAGTGCGCAGCGTTGATGTCGAGAACGGTTATGTCTCAGGTGTGTTTACCGAACGTGGTCGGGTGGCTTGTGCACGGGTGGTTCTTGCCGGAGGCGCGTGGTCGCGGCTGTTTGCGGGCAATGCGGGGATTGACCTGCCACAGCTTAAGGTTCTCAACACGGTCCTACGCACTTCACTGGTGAATGGGCCGGAAACAGCAATATGGTCAGATGACTTCGCGATGCGAAAAAGGGCCGATGGCGGTTATACAATTGCATCCGGGCACGAGAATACGGTTGATATTGTCCCGGATAGTTTTCGGCTTGCGCTGCAGTTTGTTCCGGCGTTCCGACAGGAATGGCGATCCTTGCGTTTCAGGCTGTCCAAACGCTGGGCGGCAGAGGCCGGTGAGGACCGAACATGGTTGCACACCGACGTCACGCCATTCGAACATTGCCGTGTGCTGGATCCTGAGCCCTCGGCCAAGGTCTTGAGGCGGACATGGGCGCGCGCGCGCAAAGGGTTCCCGGTGCTGGAGCAGGCAGAGATCGTTCAAAGCTGGGCAGGTTTGATCGACGTCACCCCGGACGCCATTCCGGTAATATCTTCAGTCGATACCATGTCAGGGATGTTCATCGCCACGGGGTTTTCAGGTCATGGATTTGGAATCGGCCCCGGAGCGGGGCGTTTAATGGCCGATCTGGTTTGTGAAACCACGCCATGCGTTGATCCGGCCGCCTTTCGCCTGTCCCGATTTACGGATGGTTCAAAGGTGCGGCCGGACCCGGGATACTAGGGTACTATCCCATCATCTGGTAGCTGACCGGCACAAAGCGGAACCCGTCGCCACGGGGTTCAACGAAGCCAGCTGCCGGGAATGGCATGTGATAGCCGATCATCGGAACCTTGTCGGCGGCCAGCATGCCCAGCACGTCGCGGCGCGATGCCGTGGCGGCTGCTTTGTCCATGTCAAAACGGACCTCCCATTCCGGATGGGCAAAGGACCAGACATAGTGGTTTGCCAGATCGGCGGTCAGAACAAGACGCTGCCCGTTGCTTTCTAGATGATACACCGTGTGGCCAGGTGTATGGCCATAAGCTGCAACAGCGGTGATACCCGACGAGACTTCGCCGCCATTTTCAACAAAGGTCATCTTCTCGGCCAAAGGTGTGACCTTGGCCGCGACCAGATCTCCGACACGATTGCCCGCGTCCTGCGCCGCCCAGAAGTCATATTCCGGAGAGGAGGTGACATAGCGCGCGTTCGGGAAGGTCGGCGCGTCATTGGTCGTCATGCCGCCGATATGGTCGGGATGCATATGGGTGATGACGACGACATTGATTTGATCCGGTGTCACACCCGCATCGGCCAATGCCGCCTGAATACCACCTTGCCCCAGCCCCGTGTCGAACAGGACCAGCTCAGACCCGGTGTTGACCAGAGTCGGGGTAAAGAAGAACTGCGCGACATCCGGCGAGATGAAATTGTCTGCTGAGACTTTCGCGAAGTCTTCATCTGACGCTCCGCCGCCAAAGATTTCTTGGGCGCCATCGCGCGGCAGGCTGCCGTCCAGCAATGTCGTTACGGTAAAATCGCCCAACGCAAAAGATTTGGCGACGGTTGAATTTGCCTTTGTCTCAGCTCCGGCTGCCAGAACCGGCGCTGCAGCTGCGGCAAAGGGCAAAGCTGCCGCGGTACCCAGTGCCGCTCGGCGTGTCAATTTGATGGTCATTTTGGTTCTCCCTGTCAGAACAACATTCAGTGAGTTTAGGTCGGCGCGAGTCTCTTGCCAGTGTATACCCTTTTCAAATGGGCTGCGTGGATGAACATTACGTGTTAATTTTTGTTTATGGCGCGATCAAAAAACAAAACCGTTCCCACAGGGCAAAGTGTCGAGGGCTTTTTGGCGGCTGTTCAACCGGTGAAGAAGGCAGATGATGCGCGGGAGTTGGATGCCCTCTTTCGGCACGTGACCGGGTTTGAACCTGTTTTGTGGGGTGCGTCGATTGTGGGCTATGGTCGTTACCATTATCGCTACAAGTCCGGGCGCGAAGGAGAGTTTCTGGCAACCGGGTTTTCCCCGCGCAAAGCGGCTCTGTCGATCTACATCATGCCCGGCTATGCAGATTTCGGGGATATTCTGTCACGACTGGGTAAACACAAGCTGGGCAAGTCCTGTCTCTATGTGAACAAGCTGGCGGATATTGACACGAATGTTCTGTCTGAACTGATCTGCGCCGGGTTAAAGGACTTGGATCGGCACTGGCCGGTCCAGCCGACCTGAACGCCTTTGCTGGACAATTGGCCAATCCTGTGACAAGAGCCGCGCCAACAGGAGACACCTATGACAACCACCCGTTTTGCCCCGTCGCCCACCGGTTACATCCACGTGGGCAACCTGCGCACCGCCTTGATGAACTATCTGATCGCCCGTAAAGCTGGCGGCACGTTCATCTTGCGGATTGACGACACCGATCCAGAGCGGTCGAAAGAAGAGTATGTCGACGCAATCAAACAGGACATGGAGTGGCTGGGTCTGCATTGGGATCGGGTTGAGCGTCAGTCGGATCGTCTGGACCGTTATGCGGAAGCGGCAGACAAACTACGCGAGATGGGCAGGTTCTATGAGGCGTTCGAGACGCCCACCGAACTGGACCTCAAGCGCAAGAAGCAACTGAACATGGGCAAGCCGCCGGTTTATGACCGCGCTGCGCTGAACCTCTCGGATGCCGAGAAAGAGGCGCTGCGGGCCGAGCGTGGCAACGGCGTCTGGCGCTTCAAGCTGGACCACGAGCGGATTGAGTGGAATGACGGCATTCTGGGCGACATCTCGATCGATGCGGCATCCGTGTCCGATCCGGTTCTGATCCGGGGCGATGGTCAGGTTCTCTATACGATTGCGTCTGTGGTGGATGACACCGAAATGGGCGTCACCAACGTGGTACGCGGCTCGGACCATGTGACCAATACCGCGACCCAGATTCAGATCATCGAGGCGCTGGGCGGCACCTGCCCGCGTTTCGCGCACCACTCGTTGTTGACCGGCCCTCAAGGAGAGGCCCTGTCAAAACGTTTGGGCACGCTGGCCCTGCGTGATCTGCGTGAACAGGGCGTGCAGCCGATGGCGTTGCTGAGCCTGATGGCGCGTCTGGGCTCCTCCGACCCGGTTGAGCTGCGCTCGGAAATGGCGGAACTGATTGAAGGCTTCGATGTGAACCGTTTCGGGGCCGCGCCGACCAAGTTCGATGTGCAGGACCTGTTCCCGCTGACGGCAAAGCATTTGCAGTCCCTGCCTTTGGCCGACGTGGCCGAGGCCGTGGCTGATGCTGGTGTTCCTGCCGATCTGGCCGAACCCTTCTGGGCGATGGCACGCGAGAACATCACAACTTTGGCTGATCTCAAGGGCTGGTGGGAACTGTGTCGCGATGGGGCTGAGCCGCTGATCGCGGATGAGGACCGTGAGTTTATCGCCGAGGCTATGGCGCTGCTGCCTGAAGGTTCGTTCGATGGCGAAACCTGGGGCAAATGGACCAGCACGGTTAAAGAAGCGACCGGCCGCAAGGGCAAAGGGCTATTCATGCCGCTGCGCAAGGCGCTGACCGGCATGGAGCGGGGGCCTGAGATGGCCATTCTGTTGCCACTGCTGCAGGTGATCCGCGCAAAAGCCTGAGTGTACGGCAATAGAATGAGGAAGGGCGGGGTCATTCGATCCCGCCTTTTTTCTATGCGTTCTGCACAATCTGGGTTGAGAGAAGGCTGAGACGATCATCCACGAATTCGGTCTCAACCGATTTCAACTGTTGATGGCGCGGGTATCGGGGCTCGGCCCGGTCGTTCAGGATCGGCGCATCCCATCCATCTGTGGTGGCAAAGAAACGATCTGCGCCGTCTTCACCAAATGCGCGCAGGTATCCCTGCACGACCACATCAATGTAACTCAGTAGCAATGGGTGGTGATTGCTTGGAGCATTGTGCCGGTCAAGAGGCACAGCGTAGACGGCAATCTCGACCTCATGCTTTACCGGGTGCGTGACGGATTGTGTGGCGGGAATTCGTTTATAGGCCCATTCCCGTTTGTCTAGGGCGATCCAATCATTTTTCGGCACATGCGCAATCATGCCTTCGATTTCGGACGCAGGGTCCGAAACTGCCGTCAGAAAGGCGACCGGTCGCAGGTCAGTGTGTCGCCACGCGCGCCGCCAGCCTTTTAGCCGGGCAGGATGCGGATCGGGAAAGTCGTGCGTCGAAAGGTTCACAAGGCTGCCGTAGCCAAAGAAATAGGGATCTGCCATGGGCCTGTGCGTCCTTTCCTGACGATTGATGTATGTCAAACCGCTTTTATGCCGGACATGCAATAAGTCTGCATCTTGAAACTTGGGAGGTCACGATGCGGATAACCAAACGGACGAACATTGCGGTACGGCTGCTGATGTATTGTGCAGCTCATCAGGATAGGCTGGTTACCAAGTCCGAGATTGCCGAAGTCTGCAATATTTCCGAGAACCATCTTGCGCAGGTCATCAATCAGCTAAGCCAGTTGGACTATCTTAGCACCCAACGCGGTCGTAACGGTGGTATGGTTCTGGCGCGTTCGGCCGAACAGATCCGGATCGGATCGGTGTTTCGTGATGTCGAAGGCAACCTGCCGCTGGCCGAGTGTTTTGCGGATGCCGACAACACCTGCCCATTGACGGATGCATGTCGATTGCGGATGGCGCTTCAGGACGCGGCTGAGGTCTTCTATGCCTCACTGGACGAGATCACGCTCGACGCCCTGATCTGCGACAACGATCCTTTGCTGCAGATCCTGCAACCGGTTGCCTGCGCGCGCGCCGGTTAATCGCTGGCACGCAGGATGCGGGCAGGGCGGACGGCCAGGGGACGCAGGGCAAAGATCAGCCCCGCGCCAAGCGTCACGATGATGCCCGCCAGAACAATTCCGATTGCGGACGGCCAGATCACCGAGAATTTCGTGTCGAAAATATAGGTGGCAACGGCCCACCCACCTAGGATGCCGGTCAGTAGCGCAACGCCACCAGCAGCCGCGCCCAACAGCGCGGCGCGCAGGGCAAAGCTGAACAGGATGCGCCGCCGGTCCGCGCCCAGTGTTTTGAGGATGGCGGCCTCATATCGGCGCGCGGGTTCCCCGGCCGCGGCAGCACCGATGAGGACCAAGAAGCCGGTCAGCAGAGAAATACCCGCGCCATAAGACGTGGCTGCTGCGATGCCCGCCAGCAGGCCCGAGACGCGGTCAATCGCATCGCGCACCCGGATCGCCGTTATGTTGGGGAACTTCCCGGCCAAATCGCGCAGAATTGCAGTTTCGGCCTTTTCTTCGGCATAGACCGTCGCGATGAAACTGTGCGGGGCACCTGCAAGGGCCGATGGATTCATCGACATGATAAAGCCCATACCGGCGTTCGAGAAATCAACCTCGCGCGTTGATGTGAGTTCTGCGGTAATGTCCCGGCCTAAAATGTTCACGGTCAGTTGGTCGCCGAGCTTCAGGCCCATTTCTTCCGCCTCCTCGGCTGCGAAACTCACCTGTGGGGTACCGGTATAGTCATCGGCCCACCATTCGCCCGAGGTGATGCGTGCGTTTTCGGGCGGACGGACGGAATAGGTGACGCCCCGGTCGCCATCCAGAACCCAATGATCGCCTGCCATTTCGCGGGCGGGTTTGCCGTTGATCTGTGTGATGATCCCGCGCAGCATCGGTGCGCTTTCGATCCGGCTGACGCCGGGGTCGGTAGTCAACCTGTCATTAAATCCCGGCATCTGGTCCTTCTGGATGTCGACGAAGAAGTAAGACGGGGCAATGTCCGGCAAGTTGCCGGAAATTGCATTGCGCAAGGTGCCGTCGATCTGTCCAACGGCCGCTAGAACCGAAAGCCCAAGACCCAGAGATAGTACAACGGATGCAGCGCCCTCGCGTGGGTCGGAAATGGCAGACAAGGCCCACCGAAGGGCCGGACGCCCGCGCGCTGATGGGGTGCAAAGCCGAGCCAGCCGGCGCACCGTATAGGCCGCCGTGGACAGCAGCAGCAACGCGCCCACCAACCCTCCGGCAGTCCAGAACGTCAGACGCGCCGAGCCGCTGAACCAGGCGGCTGATGCGATCAGCAGCGCGAGGCCGAAACCAGTTGCGATGAGGTATACCCCTCGCGGAACCGCGCGCGCCGAGGTCAAAGCATCCCGAAACAGGGTCGCGGCGCGGACGTCTTCGGTGCGGGCAAGGGGCCAGAGCGTGAACAGAAAGGCCGTCAGTAAACCGTACAACGCGGCTTCAGCAAGCGGTGCCGGATAAAATGAGAAAACCGCCGGTACAGGCAGCCGGGCTTCAATCAATGGGGCCAGCAGCAGCGGCAGCAACCCGCCCAAGGCAAGGCCCAGCAAGATCCCGATACCCGACAGGACACCGATCTGGATCATATAAGTTTGGAATATCGTCGCCTTGTCAGCGCCCAGTGTGCGCAGCGTCGCGATGGTCTCTGTCTTTTGGGACAGATAGGCGCGCACGGCTGCGGAAACTCCGACGCCGCCGACTGCAAGGCCTGATAATCCGACCAGAACCAGAAATGCGCTGAGCCGCCCGACGAATTCCGCAATCCCCGGCGCTCCGTTGCGAGCATCAGTCCATCGCATACCGGTGCCCTCAAAATTCTGACGCGCTTCTACCGCTAGATCTTGCAGATCGGTTCCTGATGGCAGGGCCAGGCGGTACTTGGTGGAAAACAGAGTTCCCGGGGCCAACAGGCTGGATGCTTGCAAATCTTCGGTCCGCACCAGCGTGCGAGGGCCCAGACCAAAGCCATCTGCCGCCCCGTCCGGTTCATGGATCAATGCGGCGGTCAGGATGAATTCTTGCGTCCCCAGTGCAAAGCGATCTCCGACGGAAAGACCCAACCGGTCAATTAGCGACGGATCCATAACTGCGCCCGGAAGTCCTTGATGCGTCCCTAAAGCCGCCGGCAGGGGCAGTACAGGCTGCAAAACTGGAGATCCCAATAACGGGTACGTGTCGTCGACCGATTTGACCTGAGTCAGCGCGCGTTGCGTTTCAGCGCCCTGATCTGCAACGGCCATTGAGCGAAAATCGACCACTTCAGAGACAGCTGTTCCGGTCTGGTCCATCCAGGCGCGTTCGTCATTTGTAGCAAACCGGTAGGTGAATTCCAGTTGCGCATCCCCACCCAACAGGGCCGCGCCTTCCTCGGCCAATCCAGCCTGGATCGCGTGGCGCACCGACCCAACTGCTGCGATTGCTGCGACACCCAGCGCAAGACACGCGAGGAAAATGCGAAACCCACGCAGCCCGCCCCGAAGTTCACGGCGTGCCAGCCGCCCGGCCAGCCGAAGGCTCATTCCGCGGCCTTTTGCTGGCTGTCTTCCGAAATCCGCCCGTCGCGCAAGCGCACCACCCGATCGCACCTGCGCGCCAGACTATGACTATGGGTTACAAGCACCAGAGTGGCACCGTGTTTGTCGCGCAGGCCGAACAATAGATCGACGATCGCCGCGCCGTTCGTTTCGTCCAGATTTCCTGTTGGCTCATCCGCCAGCAAAATCTGCGGACGCGGTGCGGCGGCGCGGGCCAGTGCAACGCGTTGTTGTTCGCCGCCTGACAATTGCGCCGGATAATGATCGCGGCGATGCGACAGGCCAACCGCGTCAAGTTCTGCCGCGGCGCGTTGAAACGCATCCTTGTGTCCCGCCAATTCCAGCGGCGTGGCCACATTTTCCAGGGCAGTCATCGTTGGGATCAGATGGAAGTTCTGAAAGACGACCCCCATCGCATTGCGTCTGAAACGGGCCAGAGAATCTTCATCCATGCCAGTCAGATCCTGGCCAAGGGCTGTGATCTTGCCTGCGCTTGCCTGTTCCAACCCGCCCATCAGCATCAGCAGCGAGGATTTACCGGACCCGGACGGCCCGACAAGCCCGAGCGTTTCGCCTTTTGCGACGGTCAGGGTAATATCGTGCAGGATATTGACCCGGCCGGCATTGCCATCCAGCGACAAAGCGGCATTTTGAAGCGAAAGAACAGGTGTCGTCATAGGTACTTCCAAAAGGAGGCGGTCATTTTGGGATATGGAGTGGTTCAAAAAATGCGCAAGGCTCTGATGGCTTTACTGTTTGCGTGTTGCGGCTTTGCCGCCACAGCGGAACCGTTGGTCATCGCGGCCCTCGGGGACTCGCTGACACAAGGATACGGGCTGCCGGAACAGGACGGGTTCGTACCACAGTTGGATCAGTGGCTGAAGGATCAGGGCGCTGATGTGCAATTGATCAATGCCGGAGTTTCCGGGGATACGACGGCCGGCGGCGCGGCGCGTGTCGATTGGACACTGACACCTGACGTGGACGCGATGATTGTGGCGCTGGGCGGCAATGATTTGTTGCGCGGTATCGATCCGGCTGTGTCGCGCGCGAACCTTGAGACAATCGTAACCTCCGCCCGGGCGGCGGAGGTAGAGGTTTTGCTGATCGGAATGCAGGCACCGGGGAATTACGGGGTCGATTACAAGCAGGCATTTGATGCGATGTACCCGGATCTGGCCAAGGCATATCAACTTGTGTTTGCAGAAAGTTTTTTTGAAGGGTTGCAGCCAAACGGCGACCCGAACGCAGTCCGGCAGTTCATGCAACCGGATGGAATTCACCCCAACAAAGAAGGCGTGGCGCGGATCGTAGCAGAGCTTGGGCCTTACGTGTTGGAGTTGGTCGAAACCTCGGCCAAGAAGGATTGAGAAGATGCCCGGGCGATTTTTTCTGACACGGCCAATGTCTGAGGTCGCGCAGGCACTGAACGTCCGATGTGATGTGGACCTGCAGCCGCCGCGAAAAAACATTCAACCGGGTCAGGAATTGATCGTCCTGACTGCCCACGGCCTGACACCCATGCGATGGGGCATGATCCCGGTTGGGCGCGTCAATGCGGGCGGTCGGCCTGTGATGGAAACTATAATCAACGCCCGGTCCGAAACCGTCTTTGACAAAACCGCCTTCGACGGCGTTGGCCGGGCCGTGGTTCCGGTGGACGGGTGGTACGAGTGGACGGGTGAAAAACGTCGAAAAACCGCATGGCGCATCACCTCAGCGAACGGTTCACCTCTGTTCTTCGCTGCGATCACCGACAGTTGGCAGGCTCCGGGCGGTCTGCGGGTTGACCAGTTTGCAGCTGTGACCTGCCCACCTAATGCTGATCTGGAGCCGATACACCATCGAATGGGCGTCCTGCTGGACCCTGCCGACATTCAGACGTGGGTTACAGGAACCGAGGACGACGCCAAGGCGCTGGCGCAGCCTTGGCCTGACGGGTTGTTGCAGATCGAAGAGGCGACGGACGTCGACTGGTCCGGGCCGTGACTGCCTCAGACCACCGTGACCACAGTTCCGACCGGTACACGCTCATACAAGTCGATGACATGGGCGTTCAGCATCCGAATGCATCCGTTTGAGGCCGCGCGCCCGATGGTTTGCGGCTGCGTCGTGCCGTGGATACGGAAATAGGTGTCGACCCCATTCTGAAACAGGTAGAGCGCGCGTGCCCCCAGAGGGTTACCATCACCGCCCGGTTGAACATAATCATTGTCCTTGAATTTAGCGTAAGTCAGCGGTTCACGTTCGATCATCTCGTTCGTGGGGCGCCAAGTCGGCCACTCTTTCTTGACGTCGATCGTGGCTGTGCCGGTGAATTCCAGACCTGCCTTGCCAACGCCGCACCCATAGCGGATCGCCTTGCGCGGTTCTGTGATGAGATACAGGTAGAAGGACCGTGGCGCGACCAGAAGCTGCCCCGGCAGAAATTGTTTCTTGACCCGAACGAACTGGGGCGTGGGGTCGTATTCAACGGCTTTCTTCTTGGCCGAAGCAATACCGGGTGTCAGGCCAGCGGCAGCAGATGCTGCAAGGAAAGTGCGACGTGTGAACATATCGGTTCTCTTAAGGACAACAGGAAAATCGTAAACCAGTGTCGGAATGATAACCGATCTGGTCAATCATCTGCCAAGAGTAACCGTATTGTGATGTAATCGCAGGGACACACTTGTGTTGCAGTTTTGTCCCGCGTGATGTGAAAAGGGCAGAGGTGACCTCTGCCCTTTCATGGCCTTAGGCCAGTGCGATATCGTCGGCGCTTTCGCGGCCGTCACGACCAGCGCGCAGCTCGTACGTGACTTTCTGGTTGTCGGCCAGACCGGTCAGGCCCGAACGCTCGACAGCCGAGATGTGAACGAAGATGTCTTTGCCGCCATCTTCAGGTGCGATAAAGCCAAAACCTTTGGTGGTGTTGAACCATTTTACGGTGCCTGTGGGCATATCCGTTGTCTCCTGTTTAGTGCTGCCCACGGAGTTGCGGCAGCCCGGCGTCGTTGTCTGTATCGATAGACTGAGCGCCGGAAACGGTGACAGTGGGTCGAAATAGAAAAACGTAAGCCCCATTGATATGGCATCGGGGTGGGCGTGTGACAAGGGATTTTGTGCGTTTCGTACAAGGGTTTGAGGGCCAGTTTCCCGATTTGCACAAGAATCCGCCGACGGGTTTGGTTATTGGTTCAGCGGTCTTTCATAAAGAAAAGCTATGCGATCGGGGCGCTGGATGGGCATTTAGAAACCTTTGACCAAGCTTGTGATCAGGTTGCGGCATGACGAGTTACTGCCGCATCCGAATGCCCGGAGTCAGGTACATTCCCACCGTGTCTCTGGCCGATCGATCATCGGAGCAGTTAGTGCACGAGGTGGCACATTTGCGGGCGGCCTTTGTGATGACGCAGAGAGAGCGGCCATTCTGGTGTGATGCGTTTATTGTGTTGCCCGATCATCTGCACGCGGTTTGGACCTTGCCAACGGGGATGCGGATAATTCCACACGGTGGTGGTTAATAAAAAGTCGCTTTGTGTGGGGCGTCGGCGCGTTTGGCCCGCGGAGTGGGTCGAAAGTTGTCAAACAGGAACGTGGGTATTGGCAACGCAGGTTTTGGGAGCACTGGATCCGTGATGGACGAGATTATCGCAATCACATGGCATATTGCTGGGTTAATCCCATCAAACACGGATTCGTAAACCATCCAACCCATTGGCCATGTTCGCCGATGTACCGCGATATTCGTGCGGGTCGGGTTGATCTGGAATGAAGAGGCTGCGTCACCAAAAGGAAGCTTGGGGGACCGTAGGGTCGGTGAATTCCCCCATCCTTTTTATAGTTGGATTCTTTAAAACTGAGGAATGAAGGCTGCGAGCACCCATCCCGCGCTGCCGAAAAACCTCAGTTTAGAATCCAGACAATCCGCAAAAGAAGCACCCAAAACTATCAGCAATAAATAGTGTCGTAACGTCACAATTGGGGCAGCGGCATGAGCTTTAGCTCGCAAAGCCGCATCACAAAATGACTTTTTGACAGGCTATTCAAAAATGATGCGGAGCGCGGTTTTCTTCCCCGTTGGCGCTTGATCTTTCTTTCATATGTACGCCGCACCGCTGCGGGTGGCCACTCACGGAAACACGGTCCTTGAGCCGACGTCCACCGCACGCTCGGATCGGCCCGCAGCGGAACATTGCAACGAATATTCAGTTTCAAACAATTTCCAGAAACCCAACACGCACGGGGAAAGATATGTTTTTCAAGTCGATCCTAGACCATATTTTCAAGTCAGCGGAGCAGGCAAATTCGATGTCCAAAGAGCTTGCCGGGAAAGCGCAAATTGCAAATTCTGGAGCGGTTAACAAAAAAGAACTGACTGTGCTTTTTGGAGATGTTCTGAACAAGAAACAGGTTGGGATTGGTGAAAACCAACAGCCAGTCGGCCAGTCGCAAAAGTAACTGATTTCTGCCGGCTGTTGTAAGGCACAGATCGAGAATGCGCGGACAACCTGATTTATGTTGTGAGAGGCTGAACTCTGACCGGCTGCTTGAGGCTCACAAGTGGTCTGGAGAAGCTGAGAAAGATAGCAGCACGCACCGGTCAAACCGTATTACCGATATCTACGCTGCTACTCACTCCAAACAGGCTATTTGAGGCCCGGAATCACATCCGTTGGTTCCGGGCTTCAAACAAAGTTCTTAACGCGCAAACTTCTTATGCTTCAACCGCTTGGGCTCCAGCGCGTCCGGGCCCAGGCGGCGCTTTTTGTCCTCTTCGTAGTCCTCGAAGTTGCCCTCGAACCATTCCACATGGGCATCGCCCTCAAACGCCAAAATATGCGTGCAAATCCGGTCGAGGAAAAAGCGGTCGTGGGAAATGACCACGGCGCAGCCGGCGAAATCGACCAGGGCGTCTTCCAGCGCGCGCAGGGTTTCGACGTCCAGATCGTTGGTGGGTTCGTCGAGCAGCAGGACGTTGCCGCCCTCTTTCAGCAGGCGGGCCATGTGGACGCGGTTGCGCTCACCACCGGATAGCAGTGAGACCTTTTTCTGCTGATCGCCGCCCTTGAAGTTGAAGGACGAGCAGTAGGCGCGGGAATTGACCTGTGCGTCGCCCAGCTGGATGATCTCGGCGCCGCCGGTGATCGCCTCCCACACAGTGTCGTTGTCCTTGAGGTCGTCGCGGGACTGGTCGACATAGGACAGCTCGACCGTGTCGCCCAGGGTGATGGTGCCGCTGTCGGGCTGTTCCTGCCCGGTGAGCATCTTGAACAGGGTCGATTTACCGGCGCCGTTGGGGCCGATGACACCGACGATGCCGCCGGGGGGCAAGGCGAAGTCCAGACCTTCGATCAGTTGCTTGTCGCCCATGTGTTTTGATAGGCCCTCGACCTCGATCACCTTGCCGCCAAGGCGCTGGCCGTTGGGGATGACGATTTGGGCGCGGGTCAGCTTTTCGCGTTCGGACTGGTCTGCCAGTTCGTTATAGGCGTTGATCCGGGCCTTGGATTTGGCCTGGCGGGCCTTCTGGCCCTGACGCATCCATTCCAGTTCGCGCTGTAGGGTCTTCTGCTTGGACTTGTCCTCGCGCGCCTCCTGCTCCAGCCGTTTGGCCTTTTGTTCAAGCCATGCGGAGTAGTTGCCCTCGTACGGCAGACCCCGACCACGGTCGAGTTCAAGGATCCAGCCGGTGATGCTGTCCAGGAAATAGCGGTCGTGGGTGACGATTAGGATGGTGCCCTTGTAGTCGATCAGGTGTTGTTGCAGCCAGGCGATGGTTTCGGCGTCCAGGTGGTTGGTCGGTTCATCGAGCAGCAGCATGTCGGGGGCCTGCAGCAGCAGTTTGCAGAGCGCGACGCGGCGTTTCTCACCGCCCGAAAGGTTGGCGATGTTGGCGTCGTCGGCCGGGCAGCGCAGCGCCTCCATCGAGACGTCGATCTGGCTGTCGAGGTCCCACAGGTTCCGGCTGTCGATCTCGTCCTGCAGTTTGGCCATCTCATCAGCGGTTTCGTCGCTGTAGTTCATCGCCAGTTCGTTATAGCGATCAAGGATCGCCTTCTTTTCGGCCACGCCCAGCATGACGTTTTCACGAACGCTGAGGGTTTCATCCAGTTTCGGTTCCTGCGGCAGATAGCCGACCTTGGCACCCTCTGCGGCCCAGGCCTCGCCGGTGAAGTCCTTGTCGAGGCCCGCCATGATCTTCATCAGCGTCGATTTACCGGCGCCGTTGACGCCGACAACACCGATTTTCACACCGGGCAGAAAGCTCAGGTGGATGTTTTCAAAGCACTTTTTGCCACCGGGATAGGTCTTGGAGACACCCTGCATGTGGTAGACATATTGATAGGCGGCCATGTCGCGTCCTCTGGGTCGGGGAAATCAAGTTGGGCGGTGTGATAGCGGATGGTTGGGATGGGGGCAATCATGAACAATCAGGCCGGATGAAGCCGTCTGCACAGTTTGCAGGGACGTAGTGCCCAGTGGTTAAAACCAGCGGGTTCCGGGTGCTGGGGATTTCCTCTGTAAGGATTGCTGTATACACACAACCCAAACGGGAGATTGGTAAAAGAAGATGAGCAGTTATGTGATAATTTCGATGGCTTTTTTTGCTTTCGGCGCGATCAGTTCAATGGCGGCTCGTGCTGAAAATTTGCCGGACTGTAAGGCGTACAAAGACGCAACTTATTGCTCAACATACAATGTGGCGCAGATGTCGACGTCTCAAATCGAAGGGGGTGATTTTGCTTCTGCAGGTATTTTGACTATGCTTAGTGTTTCGAATGCGTCAGATCACGATATCAGGTACTATGTTACCTTTAATTTCATTCAATCACTTGCAAATATCGAGGAAAAGTTCGCACTGACCGAAGACTACCGACAGCTCAAAAAGTCACTTTTGCACCAGATGCTTAAATATGTAGCCTTGACTGGTGATGAGATCAGAGCTCAAGTCTATTTGGCATACTTGGAATTTTTCATCGAACCGAAGTTGGAATTGCCAAAGAGCGCTAATTATCCTCAGATTGAATGGAAGCAGCAGTCAGCGGATTCCAAGCTTCATATTAAGTGTATTGTCGAAAGCGATGTTCCATTTTTTGCCGCTGAAAGAGATTGCTGAATCCGCCGAATTCAAAACATGTATGAACGGATAAACCGGAGGTTATTTGTCCCTGAGTGTATTGATATCCAACTGGTGCAAACCTGGCCGTATTGACTGGTTCGGTCTGCGACCTGAGCGTCGTGCGGAGATGGTCGCGGTTAAGGAAGGCATGATCTCCACCAATGGGCTTGAAGGCGACCGGGGCCGCGCAGGCAAGCGGGCGGTGACGCTGATCCAGCAGGAGCATCTGGCGGCGATTGGGTCATATCTTGGGCAGGGGCCGGTTACTCCGGACATCCTGCGTCGCAATCTGGTGGTGTCAGGGATCAATCTGGCGGCGCTCAAGGGGCGTGAGGTGCAGGTAGGCGAGGCCGTTCTGCGTTTTACCGTTATCTGCGCGCCGTGCAGCCGGATGGAGGAGGCGCTGGGCAAAGGCGGCTATTCCGCCGTGCGGGGGCATGGTGGGTGGTGCGCCGAGGTGGTGCGGCCGGGGCGGGTCACGTTGGGCGGTGAGGTTCAACCGGTTGATTGACAACGTTGTCCAGTTCTGAACATCAGCAAGGCATGGATCGTTTTAGTATTCCATACGCGCGACCCGGGCAGGTCATCGGGCTGTTCGGAGGGTCGTTTGACCCGCCGCACCAGGGGCATGTGCATGTCACGCTTGAGGCGATGAAGGCGTTTGGACTGGATCGGGTGTGGTGGCTGGTGTCTCCGGGCAACCCTTTGAAGGCGCGGGGGCCTGCGCCGCTTGCGCAGCGAATGGCGGCGGCGCGCGGGCTGATGCAACACCCTGGGGTCGAAGTGACGGATATCGAGGCGCTCACCAGGACGCGCGCAACAGCGGATACGTTGGCCGAACTGCGGCGTCTTTATCCCAAAGTGCGGTTTGTCTGGATCATGGGCGCGGATAATCTGGCGCAGTTCCATAAGTGGAAAGATTGGCGGTTGATCATGGACAGCGTGCCTGTGGGTGTGATTGCGCGCCCCGGCGACCGGATTTCTGCGCGGATGTCCCCGGCTGCGCGGCTTTATGCCAAGTACCGCATAGATGGGCAGGCGCGGCGTCTGTTGGGGCGCGCCGATGCGCCCGCGTGGTGTTTCGTGAACGTACCGATGGTCGATGTAAGTTCCAGCCAAATCCGGGAGCGCGGTGGCTGGGGCGCTGAGGTGTTGCCGGAATAGCCACATGCGCGCATAATCCATATCTGTGGTTGTGCGTATTTAATCTGTGAGATTTTATTCGACTTATGACTGACCGATTTTCTCGACGTGGATTTTTAGCGGGGCTGGGGGCAGCTTTGATCCCTTCTGCTGTGCTGGCCGAGGCGCCTTTGGTCTCGTTGCGCCCTCAATTGCGCGGCGACGTACCGACCGGGGTCGAGCGACTTGTCCAAGCGGCCGGGCTGCGTGGTGAGGTGGTGTTCGCGGTGGCGGATGCAACAACGGGCACGCAGCTGGAAGAGTTCAGCGGCGATCAGGGGCTGCCGCCAGCAAGCGTGGCCAAGGCGCTGACAGCTCTTTATGCGTTGGATGTCTTGGGATCGGACTACCGGTTCGAGACCGCCCTGATGGCGGATGGACCGATCGAAAATGGTATCCTGAAAGGTGACTTGATCCTTGTGGGAGGTGGCGACCCGCTGCTGGACACCGATGCGTTGGCCAATATGGCAGCCAATCTGCGCGAGGCTGGGATTTCCGAGGTTCAGGGTGCGTTCAAAGTATACGAGGGGGCGCTGCCTTATGTGTTCAGCATCGATCCGGGGCAGCCGGATCATTTGGGCTATAGCCCTTCCATCAGCGGCATATCGTTGAATTTCAACCGGGTGCACTTTGAGTGGAAACGTGATGGTACCCGTTATGACGTGTCCATGGATGCGCGCAGCGCGCGGTACAAACCGTCGGTCGATGTGGCCTCTATGCAGATTGAGAAACGAAAAGCGCCTATCTACACCTATGAATCCAGCGCGCGGCAGGACCGCTGGACCGTGGCGCAAGGGGCGCTTGGGACTGGTGGGGCGCGGTGGTTGCCGGTGCGCAAGCCTGCGCTTTATGCGGGGGATGTGTTCAGGACGCTGGCGCGCGCGAATGGGATCCAGTTGGGTCGCGTACAGGTCATGCGCGAAGCGCCGAAGGGAACCTTGCTTGTGGTGCATCACAGTGATCCGCTGGACAGTATCTTGCGCGGCATGCTGAAGTATTCGACCAACCTGACGGCTGAGATGGTTGGTATGGCGGCCTCGCAAGCGCGCGGTGCAAATCTGCAAACCTTGGCGGATTCTGCGGCCGAAATGAACCGTTGGGCGACCGAGACATATGGCGTAACGGGGATCGCGATGGTGGACCACTCGGGTCTAAGCGATGCGTCCCGAATGGCACCGGGCGCTTTGGTGACAGCACTGGTCGCGGCGAAACAAGCGGACGCATTGAAACCATTGCTGAAAAAATTCACCCTTGCGGACAGTCAGGGGCGGCCGGTCAAAGATCACCCGATCAAGGTCGATGCCAAGACCGGTACGCTGAATTTTGTATCTGGTCTTGGCGGCTTCATCACAACGCCGGACGGCTCCGAATTGGCCTTTGCCATTTTCACCGCCGATGTCGACCATCGGGCCACGATCCCGCGCGCGCAGCGCGAACGACCGCAAGGCGCGCGAAGCTGGAACAATCGCTCGCGCAAACTCCAACGCGCTCTGATCGAGCGCTGGGGGTCTATGGCCGGAAGCTAAGATCAGGTGGTGTGACGTGCCCGCGCGCCGCGTTCGATCGCGGCGGCATGCAGGCGATCAATGCTCAGTTCGTAACGAATTTCTTCAAGCAGGCGCAGCTCGGATTCCGCCAGCGAGCCGTCGGCGGCGGCCACATCACAGGCCAGTGCATAGGCGGTTTCGTTCAGCCGTTCGGGCAGATTGTCGCGGATCAGGCCGAACAGCGCATCCAGCCCGTCTTCTTGTTCAAACAGGTCAAACACAGTTTGCGAAACGCGGCGGGTTCGGTCGATGTCATACTCGGCAAAAACCGGCAGCATATTGACCGCGCCTTCGATCTTGACCAGCTCAGCGGTGCGGATGGTCTCATCAGACGCAGAGATCGCAACCATGATCGCAACAAGGCAATCCTGTGGGGACATTGGATGGGGTACTTGTTCGGTCATGGTGTGGTCCTGATTAGGCTTTCTGCGTCAGCACGATAGGTGGGCAAGCGGGCAGGTTCAACGGGTTTCGCTTCGGCGAGGCTAGAGAATGGGCAAAGGACCGCGCGTTTTGGTTTGCCGCAGTACAAAATTGCTGCGTGTGTCGCGCACAAGGCCGGATTTCAATAGTCGCTGCATAATGAAGTGCTCAAGCTCTTCCGGCGTCTTGGCATAGACTTTCAGTATGAAATCGTGATCCCCTGTGATTGAGGCACACTCGACGATCTGAGGTTCGGTTTCAATCAGGCGCAGGAACGCGTTGATGCTGTCCTCCTGATGCTCGCGCAAAGCCACGTGAACGTAGGCTATGGCGTTCAACCCAACAGACTTGGCGCGTATCTGCGCGGTATAGCCGGAAATGATACCAGCGGCCTCAAGGTCACGCACACGCCGCCAGCACTGCGAAGCGGATAACCCCGTGCGATCCGCAAGGTCCTGCATGGATTGACGGCCATCCTTCTGAAGTTCTTGCAATATGGCGATATCGGCGGATTGAAGGATTTGTCTCATAAATCATGACTCAATGATATGTGTTTGCCAAATTACTGGTGTTCGACTGTTAATCCAAACCAAATTTTTCAATCAGAGGGCGTATTCTTTTCATAAGGGAGAAAAAGTGATGCCCAAGTCGACCAAATACGCCGCAAAGGTTGCCGATGCGCGCGGCCATATCGCGTATACGCCGGAAGAGGATGCTGTTTGGGCCGACCTCTACGCGGCGCAAGAGGAAAACGTTCAGCGCTATATGGCGCGGGACTACTTGGACGGGCTGCAGCGGCTGGACCTGCCAAAAGCCACCGTGCCGTCCTGCGCCGATATCTCTGAGCGGCTTTTGGATATGACCGGCTGGCGGGTGCAACCGGTGCCTGCGCTGATCGGGTTCAAGACTTTTTTTGGCATGTTGGCGGACCGGGTGTTTCCCGCGGCATCCTTTATCCGGTCGCGCGAGGATTTCGACTATATCGAAGAACCGGACATTTTTCATGAGATTTTCGGCCATACACCTCTGCTGAGCGATCCCCGCTTTGCAGCCTTTAGCCACGCCATCGGAAAAGCCGGGGTTCAGGCCGGTGAGAAAGACTACTCATGGCTCATCCGACTATATTGGTTCTCGATCGAGTTCGGGTTGCGCCTTCAGGATGGTAACATCAAGGCGCTTGGATCCGGACTTGCGTCTTCGCCGACCGAGCTTGTCTATGCTGCCGAGAGTGACATCCCCGACCGGGACCGGTTCGATGTCATGACGATTCTGCGTACCCCCTATCGGATCGACATGCACCAGATGGGCTATTTCGTGCTAGACTCGCCCGAGGAGTTGTTCGCAGCCGCCGATCGTGACCTGTTGGCGGATGTGCGCAGGGCACAAACCCTTGGGTTGCTGCCGAACAAGTTTCCGGAAAAAGTAACCGCAGCGGAGTGAACGGATCATGTCTTCAACAGGAGAAACCTGCAGCCTATCGGACCGTACCTGCGTTCCTTGTTCCGGCGGCGTCCCGGCTTTAACGCGCGATGAGGCTGACAACCACATGGTCGAGCTTTCCGATGATTGGCATTTGGATGCAGGTGCAAAGATGCTGAGCAGGCATTTCAAGTTCAAGGGTTTTGCCAAAGCAACGTATCTAGCAAATCTTTGTGCGTGGTTGGCTGATCAGCAAGGGCATCATCCTGATGTCAGCTTCGGTTGGGGATATGTGGACGTCAAACTGACGACCCATGAAATCGGTGGACTGAGTGAGAACGACTTTATCTGGGCTGCGAAACTGGATCAGTTGACCGCTTAAATCGGCCTTTCCATCAGGAATAACAGCGCGCTTTATTGACTCATGCTGCACCGGCACAATAGGAGGGGTCGGTCGGTTGCATGGGGCGACTGGCACTGTTTTTCCCGATGGAGCAAATCTGATGTCTGAACTGCGTGAAACCGCAATGTCGTCCAAGGCCTGGCCTTTCGAAGAGGCGCGCCGGTTGCTCAAACGCTATCAGAAAGGGGCTCCGGAAAAGGGATACGTTCTGTTTGAAACAGGTTATGGCCCTTCGGGTCTGCCGCATATCGGCACGTTTGGCGAAGTTGCGCGGACCACGATGGTCAAACGTGCATTCGAGGCGCTGTCGGACATCCCGACCAAACTGATCTGTTTCTCGGATGATTTGGACGGCATGCGCAAGGTGCCAACCAATGTGCCAAACCCAGAGATTCTAGAACAGCACTTGCAGCGTCCATTGACCTCGGTGCCGGATCCGTTTGGCACGCATGACAGCTTTGGCGAACATAACAACGCGATGCTGCGAAGGTTCCTTGATACCTTTGGGTTCGAGTATGAGTTCTACTCGGCCAAGGAATTCTACGAATCCGGACGGTTTGACGAGATCCTGAAGCGTGCGGTTGAGCGTTATGACGAGATCATGGCGATCATGCTCAAAAGCCTGCGTGACGAACGTAAGCAGACCTATTCGATCTTCCTGCCACTGCACCCCGAAAGCGGGCGGGTCATGTATGTGCCGATGAAAAAGGTCTGTGCAGAGACCTACACCGTGACCTTTGACGATGAAACGGGCAAGGAATGGACCGTTCCGGTCACAGGCGGCCACGTCAAGCTGCAGTGGAAACCGGATTTCGGCGCGCGCTGGGCTGCTTTGGGTGTCGATTTTGAGATGTACGGCAAGGAACACGCTACGAACGAAAAGATATACGACGCGATCTGTCGTGCGCTGGGTGGCCGCGCGCCCGAGCATTTCTCATATGAGCTGTTCCTGGACGAAAACGGTCAGAAGATTTCCAAATCTTCGGGCAATGGTGTGTCGATCGACGAATGGCTGACCTATGCGCCGACCGAAAGCCTGACTTACTTCATGTATCAAAAGCCCAAGACGGCCAAGCGTATGCATTTTGATGTGATCCCGAAGGCATATGATGAATATCATCAGCAATTGCGAGCGTATCCTGGGCAGGATCTGAAGGCACAGCTGAACAATCCCGTCTGGCACATTCACGGCGGGAACGTTCCGGAATCCACCCTGATCGTGCCATTCGCGATGCTGCTGAACCTTGCGTCTGTGTCCGGGGCCGAGGACAAAGAGGCGCTGTGGGGCTTTATCCGTCGCTATGCGCCCGAAGCCACGCCCGACACCCATCCTGATCTGGATCAGGCTGCGGGCTTTGCCGTGCGTTACTTCAACGATTTTGTCAAACCCACCCGCCAGCACCGCGCGCCGACCGATCAGGAACGCGAAGCGCTGGAGGCTTTGAAAGCCGCGCTTGAGGCCTATGATGGCCCGGTCGAGGACGAGGCGCTGCAGTCGGTGGTTTATTCCGTCGGGCGGGAACGGTTCGACCCGATGCGCGGTTGGTTCACTGCGCTTTATGAGGTGCTGCTGGGTGCCTCGCAGGGTCCACGCTTTGGCGGGTTTATCGCCCTTTACGGCGTGCCCGAAACCATCGCACTGATCGACAAGGCTTTGGTCGGGGATCTGGCCTGATTTGACCTGAAACCGCATGGGGCTACTCTTTCAACAGGAGGTGGCCCCATGCGTCGTTTACTACTTGCTGTATCACTCAGTGCCGGACTGGCCTCGGGCGCGTTTGCCCAAAATGCCGAGATTGAGGCAAATATTGCGGCGCAAATACAGGCGTTTAAGGCAGATGACTTTGTCAGGGCCTTTACCTTTGCAAGTCCCAACATCCAGAACTTTTTTGGGACGCCCGAGAACTTCGGAGCCATGGTCCGCAATGGCTATCCCATGGTTTGGAGACCTGCTGATGTTCGCTTTCTGGAGCTGCGAGAGGTTGCTGGTGCATTGTGGCAGAAGGTCATGATCACGGATAGCAACGGGCAAGTGCACGTTTTGGACTATCAGATGGTCCAGCAAGAAAACGGCTGGAAGATCAATGGTGTGCAGCTTCTGGGAAATTCAGATCCGGCTGCATGACGCAACACCACCGTTACGGTGACATGAGCGGCGGTTAATCCCTATTCGGTACTCAGGCTTTTGCGTTCGGGCAGCCCCGGACACTGGGTTTGTGCGCGTGGTGACCTACTGCGCGCGATTGGGAAAGGGATCTCTATGAACAAGGCAATCACCGACGGCATCGTCTTCATGCCGCCTGCTTTCGCGAATGGTCTGAGCGTCTGGTCCAGAGGCGACGGGACACCAGGTTCGCCAACCTATGACGGCGCACCGAACGGGGCATTTGTTCCGGCGGATCCGGATTTTGGCGGTTGTCTGGAAATCCTGAAGGTGCAGGCCACGCAACAGCTTCGCTATATGGGACAGACGCCCCTGATCCCGGGATGCTATTTGCAAATCAAGGCGCGGGTCAAAGCTATCAGCGGTCCCTTGCCGCAGGTTCGTATTGCGGCTTGGGCGGGCGGGGCCGGGGACCAGCATGTAACCGGTGTGGTCGATCAGGGGCCGGTCGCGCAGCTTTCGGGTTACGGCACCGTGCATGAAATCACGGCCATCGTTGGCAATGGCAAACGCTCCGGTGTTGATATGCCTTGGGGCGTCGCGGCACTTTATGGGCATTTTGGTTTGAACATTGACGGAGCAAACGGTTCGGTCATTCGGGTTGATGATATCGAGATCACCGATGTCACCAGCATTTTTCTGCGCGAGATGATCAGCACTGTCGACGTGCGTGACTATGGTGCAATCGGCGATGGCGTCGTCGACGATTCCGTAGCGTTCGAAGCAGCGGACCAGGCCGCTGGCGGTCGCAGGATTTATGTCCCGAAAGGCACTTATTTGCTGGCGCAGAACACGTCGATGTCGTCCGAGATGGATTTCGAGGGCACAATCATCATGCCCGACGACAAGATGTTGTTGCTGACAAAGAATTTCGACCTTCCGGCTTACATCGCAGCATTCGGGGACGAGGAGCTGGCGTTCAAAAAAGCGTTTCAGGCGTTGTTGAACAATTCGGATCATGAATCGCTCGACATGGGCGGGCGCAAAATCTCGGTCACAGCGCCAATTGACATGGCCGCTGCCGTTCCGAACCGGCAGGGCGGTTTTTCGACCCGGCGCATCATCCGTAACGGGCAGTTCGATGTCAAAAGCAGCTCGGCCTGGGATACCGAAACCTTCACCTCGGTCGCAACCTACAACCCGGCGGATTCGACCAAGCTGACTAATGTGAAGAACATCGCCAACATTCCGGTTGGCGCGCTGGTGCAGGGCAATGGTGTTGGGCGCGAAATCTATGTGCGCTCCAAGGATGTCGGTGCCGGAGAGATCAGGCTGAATGACCCGCTCTATGATGCGGCGGGGACGCAAACCTTCACGTTTCAGTCGTTCAAATACCTGTTGGATTTCAGCGGTTTCAGTACGTTGCGCAAATTTGGCATGGAAGAGATCGAATTTCAGTGCAACGGTCGCAGCAGCGCAATCCGGCTTGCGCCGTCCGGCAGTACTTTTGCGGTGACGAATTGCTTTATCAGCCGGCCCAAAGATCGCGGCATCAGCTCGCACGGAACCGGATGTCAGGGGATGTTGATCGACAATTGCCAGTTCCTGTCGACCGAAGAATCCTTCAACGTGTCTGACCGCAAATCCATCGCGTTGAATGCCAATGCAAACGATATCAAACTACGGCACAATCGCGCCGTGCGGTTCCTGCATTTTGCTGTGTTGGCCGGATCCAACAACCTGATCTTAGGCAACCACTTTTTCCAGGGTGACAGCATCCCGCAGGGTATCCGCAGCGCCGGGTTGATCATGACCGGGACCTATAACAGCTCGACCATTTCCGAGAATTATATCGATAACTGCTTTGTCGAATGGACCAATGAACGGGATGCAAACCCGGTCTACACGAGCGGGTATTCCTTCAGTTCGATGACTATTTCGGACAACATCTTTTATGCCAGCGAAGTCGCACCGTGGTTCAGTCAGATTGTCATTCGCCCTCATGGAGCCGGGCACTATTTGAACGGAGTGGTCGTGACCGGGAACAAATTCCGTTCAAGCAGTGGTCGCATCGACCGGGCCGACCGGGTAGATACTAGTTTTGCCGATCTGAACCATTCGGCGCATCTGAACGTGATTTTCGAAGACAACACGTTCAATGGCATCAACGCAAAGGTGGAAAACCCGTTGCGGATCCGACGCTCGCAACAATCGGCATCCTCGGTTTGGACCATTCCTTCTGACGGCCGGTTGCCCTTTGGCGGCAAGGCCCGCGGGTGCGATGCGGTTACGGTGTTGGGGCCGCTCAGAAATGCGGGCGGGCAGATCGTTCACGCCACGCCCTATGTCGAGCTAGAGCAGGGCGCAAATCAAGACACTATCCAACTACGTTGGCCTTTGCCTGCCAGCGGATCGGTGTCGGCCATCATGCGTATGGAATACTAAGCGGCGCGTGCAACAGGCGTTCTAGAACGTATTCCAGATTGCCAACCTGATGCCCGTATTCTTGCGGGCATCATTGCGCTCCAAGCCCAGAACCCATGTGGTGGGGCTGCCCTTGGTGCGGATCATGATCGAGGGCCTGATCCTCCAGTGCAGAGGGTGGTCGCTTTGGTAAGCGGTTTCGATCTGCAGCAGGGGGTTAATAAGGCGCGGGGATGACAGGCCTGCAGTAAGGTCCAACTTGCGATATACCGCATCATGCGTTCGAAATTCCACCGCAGCGTCAATGGCGATCCAGCCATTGCCCCAGCCGGTTTGAAACCCCTTGCCGTACGAGAGCGTGGCTTTGTACAAGGCCCAGGCTCGCATCTGGCGATGATGGGCACCGATTGCAATCTCGGCAGCAAAGCGCCCTGCCTGTTCGAATTCGGCGACAGGCAAGCGGGCAAACACCAGAGCATGCCCATAAATGTCGCGGTGCTCTTCAACGTCCAGGCCAAGTGTTAGCTTCTCTCGCAACCCGTACTCGGCATAAAATGACCCTTTGTAGTCGTATCCGTAATCCGGTTCCTTAAACGCCGTTACGGCAGTCGATACAAAAGATGCGCTCTTATCCCGCAACCAAGCACCAGACCAGGCTGGCGAGGCTGCCAAGAGCAAAATCAGAAGGATCGACACCCGGCGCATGCGCGCAGCATCTGTCAGCATGGTTAACGGATCGTTACGATTTGGCCCAAATCTGCAGGAACTTCATGCCGCTGAATGGCAAAGGAAACACAAGACCTTTTTAAAACCTATGTTAGGTTTGAAACAGATAGAGGAGAATCCAGATGCCGAAGATTGCCAAAGACACCAGCGTCCAGACAGTTATCACGACCTTTGAAATGACGCCCGGCACCTGCCAGGACCTGCTGGAAGCTCTGACGGATGCTTATGCGGAATTCATCTCAAAACAGCCCGGATTTGTCGCCGCGGGACTGCACGTGAATGACGCGCAGACGCGGATCGCCAACTATTCGCAATGGGAACGCCGCGAGGATTTTCTGGCTATGCTGCGCACCACGGAAATGCGCAACCGCAATCGGCAGATTAACGAGCTGTGCAAAAGTTTTGAGCCGGTGATGTATGAGGTGGCCGGGACCTTTGGTGGAGCCTGATCTGAATCAATGCCTAACAGCCTGAGATGGTGCAGGGTTCAGGCGTGAAAACGGAGGTGCGCGTCATGTATCACAATATTCTTGTCCCCATTTCCTTTGATGCCGAAAGGGATATCTCTGGGCCGTTGAAGCTGGCCGAAATACTGGCGACATCGGATGCACAGGTCACGTTGCTGCACGTGGTCGAGCATATTCCAAGCTACGCCATTTCTTACATGCCGCCCGAGTATCTGGCCGAAGCTCGCAAGGCGCTGCAGATGGAACTGGACGCGCTTGCGGAAAAACTGCCCAACGCCAAAGGTGTTCTGGTCGAGGGTCATTCGGGGCGGACAATTCTTGACTGGGCAGTCGAACATAAGCCTGACCTGATCATCATGGCATCTCACCGTCCGGGGATGCAGGATCTGTTGCTGGGTTCTACGACCAACCACGTCGTGCGCCATGCGGCCTGCGCCGTTCATGTGGTGCGCTGATCGGGCCAAATGTCGGTTGGGGCAAGGCGCCATGCCTTGCCAAAGCCGCCGTTCAAAACTGCATCGGAAATGGTGAACGTGACGAACCCGAAATCGGTGAAGTCCGCATAGAGCTTGGCCTTGGGGCGAAGGCTCAGATAACGCGCGCGCAGCGCGGTGTGTTTCTCTGTCTCTCTGACGACGAACTGCGCGTTGGCATGCAGCGTCAACCTTGGGTGTGTCAACGGATCGCCTTTATCACCGGGTTCACCAATCAACAGGGCGCAGGCCGGATTGGTGGTCAGTGCCCGGGTGTGGTCGGCCAGGGTTGAGATCAACGTGACCGGATGCCCCTGACCATCCGTTGCTAGTGCCACGCGCGACACAGAAGGAAACGCACTATCTGGGCGCAGCACGGCCAGCGCGCCGAACGGCGCGTTTTCGATCAGGTTGCGGGCCATTTGGCAGGCTGTGTCATCAACCGGGCGGTACGGATCGGTGTTGGTCATTGGTGTCTCAGCCTTGGGCGTTCATTCGGGTGCAACATTATCCGTATTGCGACCTGTGCGCGAGGGGTCGTACAGGTCTCGATTTTGCCGCAAAGCCGGTTTAAGTCTCCGATATGGTTCTCAATGATTCCGAGCAGGGCTCGAATAAGAAAAACCAAAGAGCCGCAGCGCGGCATCGGCGCGCGGATGCGCTGCGCAGACGAGCGTTGTCGCCTGTACGCATCATTTTCATGATCCTCATGTTGCCCGCCACCACCGCGGCGATCGCGGTGGGTGTCTTTTTGCGAACATCCGAATTCGAAAGTCCCGATGCCCTTTTGCATTTGGTAGCGTTGGCTGGTTGTCAGGCCGCCGAAGCGCTTGTACCCGGGCCGTACTGGGACGGTGAGCCGGGATATCACGCGCGCAACGATACGGATGGAGATGGTGTTGCCTGCGGGGCGACGGCTCCTCAGTTCGCAACTCCCCAACCGGCTGCGGACCCTCAACCAGCTGCGGCGGCGCCTCAGCGGCAGGTGGGTACGGCCAAGTTCGTCCGGCCCTGATCACCTCGACCTGAAACATTCAAATCTATGCTATAGTACACGTGACGCGCCAATTCGGCCGTCAGTGGGGGATTTCGCCCTGAAAGGGAGAAAAGTCATGTTTGCACGTATTACGCAGTTCAAAATGAAGCCTGGCATGCGGGATGCTGCCGAGGCCAAAATGAATGAACTGAAAGACCAGATTATGGGCATGGAAGGTATGCACAGCTTTACCAATGTCATGAACGAGGACGGCACCGGATTTGTCGTCGCAGTTGTCCAAAGCGAGGAAACATCAAACGCAAACGCATCCAAAGTGGCCAAGCTGTGGGGCCATTTCGCCGAATTTCTGGAAGGCCCACCATCCCCTGCGGGGTTTGATGTGGTGGTTCACTGGGACAAGGGATAAAACCTCGCCCAGCGCTTGCCAAACCACACCCAATCGCCAAAATTGGGCTGATGACCCGCGATGAATTCAACAGCTTTTGTGCCAACCTCAAAGCCACCAGCCATGTGGTGCAATGGGGCAATGCGGATGTATGGAAAGTAGGCGGCAAGGTTTTTGCGCTCTGTGGCTGGAACGACGGCAAGGATGCTTTCACTTTCAAAGCGACCGATCTGGCTTTTGAGGTGCTGGGCAGCGAACCCGGCATCCGCCCAGCGCCTTATCTGGCGTCGCGGGGCATGAAATGGCTACAGGTCTATGACGAACGCGGGATGAGCGATGCGTCGCTGCGCGAGCATATCGTGACGTCCTACGAGTTGGTCGTGGCCAAGCTGACCAAGAAATTACGGGCGGAATTGGGTGTTTAGCCCTTCATCGCCTGCAGCAATTCCAGCAGTTGTTTTCGGTCGCCGTCATCCGTGTAGTCACCGGTGGCCAGACGCTCGGCAATGCGCAGGCGCAGGCGTTCCTGCTGGGTGCGCACCTCTTCGCCTGCGGTCTCAGCCAGAGTTTTCATGATCATCGCCACCGCCTGTTGCCGCTTGGTGGTGGGGTTGGCGATATAGTCGACGAGGCTCTGTTGCCCGGAATCGAGGATGTTTTCGGCCAGATCACGCAGTTGATCGCCATTGGGCAGCAGCGGGGCAGGGGCGTCCTCGGGCGGCAAGATTTCCGGTACGCTGCGCGGGGTCTCGGCCAGCGCATTTGCGCCGTCGACAAAGGCCTCGGTGATCATCCTTGTGATCTTGATGGCGCGCGGGTCCTTGAACAGAGCCGAGGCGATGGCCACGCCGTAATCCGTATAGACCCACGGGTTGACCCGCCGCCCACCGCGGCCTTTGGGTTTTGAGATCACATTCTGTGATTGCAGATCGGCGACCTCGGCGTTGGTCAGCTGAAAGCGGTAGCCCTCGAACAGGTCAGTGTTGCGCGAGACGGCCTGATTGAAGGCGCTGACGGATTTTCCGTAGAACTGCGCCAGATCCTCGGCCAGCACCACGCGGGTGCCGCGCACCCGGTGAATGGCGCTTTGGACCTCATGGGTGCTGGGCAGGGTGTTTGGGTTCGTCATGGCAGCAGTTTGGAATCACAATTTGTGATTTCAAACGTGGAGGAGTGCGCGCTGGGCTGCAAGGGTGGAGTGTGAGGTAAGAGTGGCGCAACTAAGGCTGTGAATTTAACCAATTATCATGTCCCGACCTTCAAACTCGACAGTGTAGGCATGAGGCGGTTTATTCTCCGGCGCTGAATTCGGGTCTCTCGCGGCTATGGAGACGTTCTTTCCAAAAACCGTCCGTAGGTTGCTACAGAATAACCAGAGAATTATCAATTCAGTGCTGAGCATCGTGGCCGATCGAAGTTGTCGAAGCAAAGACGCCACGTCCATTTCAACTGGAACGTTATCACCTTTTTCAATTACGACTGTGGGTGTGGCAACGGACCCGTTCGGCAGTAATCGATAGTTCTGTAGTGTGAGTTTTTGACCGGGTTTAGGATGTTCTTTTGCGTTCCTAAACCATCTGACGAAGCCTAAGTCATGCTCGATGACGGAAACAACGTCGCTTTGATCAGCGGACAAGAACGCGGAAAAATCTAGCTGTCCTGCTAGATCGCGTAACCAATCCTCCTTCTTGCTGATGTCTGGAAAGAAATGAAAACTCAATTCGCGAAGAAGAGACCTAATATCTGAAAGCGCGTCATGGGCGTTAGACCATTCTCGCTCTAAGTCTGCATTTGCAGGCACGACCAGTGACTTCATTGAGGGAGGTTCAAGGGCGCCTTCAGTTTCTTCAGCATGTTTCTCGAGTCGGAAAATGGTTTCATCAAGTTTTGCAAAAGCAACGGAAAGCGCCAAGGCATTAGATAGGCAATAGTCCTTATCGATTTCTTTTTCAGAAAGGTTTGCTTCAAGAAAGTAATGTGCCTGAAGAAGGGTCTTTTTCACAATTTCAGAATGCGCCCCAATTGATAGAATTTGTTGTTGTGCATTTGGCAAGCTGACGTTGGATCGGCTTGGGTCGATAGCATCGGCGAGTTGGATTTTCCAAATGGATTGCTCTTTGACGACGTACATTGCGTCAGAAATTCCAATCATCATCAGACAGCGTGTTTCGTCACTACCGACCCTTATGTTAACAGCGCCGTCTCTAACTTTGTCGATTTCTTTTTGAGTCATCATTCACCGCTTCCGCCTCTTCACATTCCCACCCCGCTGCCCCGGCCGCCCAGCCGTTGAACGTCCACGCGATTTCACCGCATCTTCCGAGGCTTTCTCGACCGCCCATTGGCGCGCCATGGGGTCGTCGGCGATGGCCAGATCGACCGCTTCCAGACGTTTGATCTCATCCCGGATGTTGGCGGCCTCTTCGAATTCCAGATTTTCGGCGGCTTTGCGCATCTTGTCGCGCAGCCCGTCCAGATGGGCCTCGAGGTTCGCTCCGTGCATCGGTTTGTCGATGGTGGCGGTGACGCGGTTCATGTCGACGTCGCCCTGATAGAGCCCGGCCAGAACGTCCTCGACATTCTTCTTCACCGTCGCGGGGGTGATGCCGTGTTCGTCGTTGTAGGCGATCTGTTTGGCGCGGCGGCGGTTGGTTTCATCCAGCGCGCGTTCCATGCTGCCGGTGATCTTGTCGGCATACATGATCACCCGCCCGTCGGCGTTCCGTGCGGCGCGGCCGATGGTCTGAACCAGTGAGGTCTCGGATCGCAGGAAGCCTTCCTTATCGGCGTCCAGAATGGCGACCAGCCCGCATTCGGGGATGTCGAGCCCTTCGCGCAGCAAGTTAATGCCGATCAGCACGTCAAACGCCCCCAGACGCAGGTCGCGCAGAATCTCGATGCGTTCCAGCGTGTCGATATCCGAGTGCATGTAGCGGACCCTGATGCCCTGTTCGTGCATGTATTCGGTCAGGTCCTCGGCCATGCGTTTGGTCAACGTGGTGACCAGCGTGCGATAGCCATCGGCGGCGACCTTGCGCACTTCGTCCAGCAAATCGTCGACCTGCATGCCGACAGGGCGGATTTCGACTTCGGGATCCAACAGGCCTGTGGGGCGGATCACCTGTTCGGTGAAGACACCGCCGGTCTGTTCGATCTCCCACTTGGCGGGGGTGGCCGAGACGAAGACGGATTGCGGGCGCATGGCGTCCCATTCCTCGAACTTGAGGGGGCGGTTGTCCATGCAGGACGGCAGGCGGAACCCGTGTTCGGCCAGCGTGAATTTGCGTCGATAGTCGCCCCGGTACATGCCGCCGATCTGCGGCACGCTGACATGGGATTCATCGGCGAAGACGATGGCGTTGTCGGGGATGAATTCGAACAGGGTCGGGGGTGGTTCCCCCGGTGCGCGGCCGGTCAGATAGCGGGAATAGTTTTCGATCCCGTTGCACACGCCCGTCGCCTCAAGCATTTCCAGATCGAAATTGGTACGCTGTTCCAAGCGCTGCGCTTCCAGCAATTTGCCCTCGCCGACCAGTTGATCCAGCCGGATGCGCAGTTCCTTTTTGATGCCGATGATCGCCTGCTGCATCGTTGGTTTAGGTGTTACGTAGTGTGAATTCGAATAGACCCGCACCTGATCCATCGACGCGGCGCGTTCGCCGGTCAGCGGGTCGAATTCGGTAATAGTTTCCAACTCCTCACCAAAGAACGAAAACTTCCACGCCCGGTCCTCAAGGTGAGCAGGCCAGATTTCCAGTGAATCGCCCCGAACCCGGAACGAACCGCGCTGAAACGCCTGATCATTGCGGCGGTATTGCTGGGCGACCAGATCGGCCATGATCTGACGCTGGTCGTATTCGTTGCCGACCTTCAGATCCTGCGTCATCGCTCCGTAAGTTTCGACCGAGCCGATACCGTAGATGCACGAGACCGAGGCCACGATGATCACGTCATCGCGTTCCAGCAGCGCGCGGGTGGCCGAGTGGCGCATCCGGTCGATCTGTTCGTTGATCTGGGATTCTTTCTCGATATAGGTATCCGACCGCGCGACATAGGCCTCGGGCTGGTAATAGTCGTAGTAGGAGACGAAGTATTCGACCGAGTTTTCCGGGAAGAAGCCTTTGAATTCGCCATAAAGCTGGGCCGCCAGCGTCTTGTTGGGCGCAAGGATGATCGCAGGGCGTTGGGTTTCTTCGATCACTTTGGCCATAGTGAACGTCTTACCGGTCCCCGTCGCGCCCAGCAGAACCTGTTCTCTTTCGCCGTCAAAGATACCGCTGGTCAGTTCCTTGATCGCAGTTGGCTGATCACCAGCAGGCGCAAACTCGGTATGCATGACGAACTGCTTGCCGCCTTCGAGTTTCAGGCGCGCGCGAACGTCATCAGCGGTCAGCTGTGTCTTGTCGGAATGGGCATAGGGCATAGGCAGGCTCCGGGTCAGGCCCTTACATTTGTTCTTATTTTGTCCAACTGCAAGGCCTGATCCGGTTCAGAAACTCAGTTTCAGTAATAGGCATACTGTGCGTCGGGGATTTGAACCGATTGCACCTTGTCGGCCAGCGCTTTCAGATTGCTCTCCAGAACCCGGCCCATCATCGCCTTCATCAGCGTTTGACCCATCAGCCAGCCCAGCGGGCCATATTTCATCTGGTAATCCATGCTCCAGACGACTCGCGAATGGCCATTCGCGAGGGGTTCGATGGTGATGGCCGCATGTGCTTGGGTCAAAGGCATCGCCGGCATCTCTGACAAGCGTACGCGATAGCCTTTGTTGACTTGCCAATCGGTCACTTCCTCGACCAGCGAGGTGCCGTTTTCAAAGTGGCAACGCCGTTTCGACCCGACGCCGTCTTGCCCAGTCGTCAGCGCATCCACCGAGGCGACTTGTGGCGCGAATTCGTCGATATGCATGAAACGGCTTAGAATGGCCCAAAGGGATTCGGGCCGGGCGTCGATTTCCAGGCTTTTTCTGTGGTGGATCATGTCGGTGTCCTCTTGATGGCCTTGCACGATTTATAAAAGGCCCTGATGACAGTTTCTGACATCAGGGCGTGACCAGCCGCGACAATTCCCATCTTGTCCCAGCCTGTACTCTGACGCATAAACAATCTCAGCCAAGTGAGGACGGAGGGGCGACATGCGCGCACGGATTTACAAGCCTGCCAGGAACGCAATGACTTCGGGGATGGCCAAGACCCGCAAGTGGGTTCTGGAATACGCGCCCGCGTCGTCGCGTGAGGTTGATCCGCTGATGGGCTGGACATCTTCCGACGATACGCAAACTCAAGTGCGCCTGAAGTTTGACACCAAAGAAGAGGCCCTGGATTATGCCAAAGACAATGGCATCGAAGTCCAGGTTAGCGAACCGCACAAACGCAAACCCAACCTGCGTTCGCGCGGCTATGGTGAGAATTTCGCCACCGATCGGCGCACGCCCTGGACCCACTAAATGATCGAAATCCATGAGGCAGATCCGACCTCGGACGCGTTGCGTCCATTAATCGAGGCGCATTTCGCCCATGGCGAAGCTGCAGGACCTGCGGAAAGCAACCATACAATGGATGCCCAGGCTTTGGCTGCCGAGGGCATCAGGTTCTGGGCCATGTTTGAGGACGGACAACCCGTCGGCTGCGGAGCGTTAAAGGCGTTGCCGGACGGAACGGCCGAGGTGAAGTCAGTTCACATCATCTCGAAGGTGCGTGGACGCGGTCTGGCGCGTCAGATGATGAACCACCTGTCAGATGAGGCTGGCATCCAAGGGGTGGCGGCTTTGGTTCTGGAAACAGGTGCGGAACATCTGCCGGAATATGCGGCCGCCCGTAAGCTATATGAACGGCTTGGGTATTCCTATTGCGGTCCGATTTTTGGATATGAAGACGACCCGAACAGCGCCTTTATGCGCTTGGCTCTTGAACCCCGGAAGTAAAAACAGCAAGAAGGGCCCAGCGGTCCCGTAGCTCAACTGGATAGAGCAGCTGACTTCTAATCAGCAGGTTGAGGGTTCGAGTCCTTCCGGGATCGCCAACTACTCCAAACCACAATGCGTAGATTACCTATTTTAGCCGCCTATGGTGGGCCGCGGTTTATGCAAATTTGGGTAGATGTTGCTTCTAGGGATGAGTCGTACGCAAAATATTGCCGCCCCTACTACTTTGTCGAGCGAATCTCTGCCGTTTAAAGCCTTCACGCGATTTTGGACTGCAGTTTGCACTGATCTGAACAAGTTTGACTGCAACACATGCGAACAATCGGAGGATGGACGATGTCGCAGGCCAGCACGCTTGAGCGTGAAATGCTTAATTTGATCAATGCAGAACGTACGTCGCGTGGCCTTGATCCTGTTCAACTTGAACTCCGCCTGAACGCTTCGGCTGAAGAGCATAGCCAGTGGATGCTGGGATCCGGTAATTTCTCTCATACTGGTGAGGGTGGAAGCTCGGCTACCCAGCGCATGCGCGACGCGGGTTTTGTATTGTCCGGATCATGGGCGACGGCCGAGAACATAGCCTGGCAAAGCCAGGGCGGTGAGCCGGGATATTCGGACGATGTCGTCGATTTGCACAATGCACTTATGAACAGCCCTGACCACCGCGCCAACATTCTAAATCCAAACTTGGCTTACATCGGTATCGGAATTGAGATTGGTACATTTGGTGGCATTCCTGCCGTCATTGTGACCCAGAATTTTGCCCGCACCACGGCGAGTGTACAGTTGGACACTGGCGCCGGTTCGGATGCCGGTGGTTCTGATACGCCAGCCGATCCGGTACCGGTCGTTCCCGATCCGGGCGAACCGGCAGATCCGGTTTCGACATCCTCGCAAGAGAATCTGTCTTTTGGCGACGCGGACACCCTCAGAGTGACGCCGGAAGAATTGGATCAAAGTGTTATCAGCGGGTTTGGAGTGGGCAAGTCCCTCGTCATCGAAGGTGTCGAGCTTAGTCGGTCCAACATTCGCTTGACTGAAAATTCGAACGTTGAATTCGATGTTGATGGTGACGGTAGGACGGATCTGACGATTTCGCTGGACGGCGGGCAGTCGGGCGGCGACTTTTTTGCCGTCACCAAGGATGGAAATACCATGGTCAGCTATGCTAAATTTCTGCCTGACCTTGCGCCTGGGGTCCGCGTTGATAGCAGCGTGATCAACGGCATTGTGAACAAATCCTTTCTCGAAGGCGATGGCACGACCGATTTTCGGATACAGATGGTCAACCTCGGAACCGCTGACTTTAACAATGTCCTTGGCGTTTATGATATTCTAAGTAACGGCGAAATTGCGAATGTGCGCCTGCTGTTTGAAAACACCAATGAAGCGAATGGCGCGGTAGAGCTAAGTAATTTGGCGGACGGAAACCGTCTTGGGTTCTTTATTGTTCAGGATAGTGCGGATTGGGCCCAGACCCTTTCAGACAGCGACAATCTAGGTTTTGTTGCCAGCAATGGTGGCATGGCAGACGTGGACGACGAATTTGATTTCGTTTTAACGGTGAATGGGAACTCTGCTGGCGTCACCACGTTTCACGCTGAAAAGGCGGCCTTGAACAGTGACAATCAGCAACACGCGCTGTCCGGTATCGTGTCGGGCGGCCAGGCAATGACCATCGGTTTCGAGGATTTGACGGGTGGGGGCGATTCCGACTTTGAGGATGTCGTATTCAACGTAACCAGGCTTGAGGACGACGCGTTCTTGATGGTCTGAGTCTGTTTGCCGTGTGCTGCTGACAAACGTATTGAAAGTCTGCGCGCCCTACTTTCGATAACAAAGGTAAGTGTCAGACGTCGATGATATTGCCCTTTCTGCGTTCTCCTTGAATGCGCCGTAGGATTGATGCCTGCGCGCTACGGGCGCAACAACTGCCGTTGGACATTTCACGGTTTGATGCCACTCCTTTGGTAGCGTTCATTGCAGCAAGGCGCACGCACTTGGGAATTGAAACGGGCGGAGGCTTTCCGAGCAGATGCTGTGCGGATTGCCCTGACTAAAGCGGTGGGTCTGGTGAACCGATGCTGCGATAGTGGCGAGTGCCTATTGGGCCTTGAAAGCAGTGTTCAAAACTAGGGTTTGCAAGCAAGAGCTTTCCATGATCCGCGGTAAAGAATGACCGGTAACCTTAGTTAACGTTCTGCTTGGCATCATGGCCACGGAAAACGACTGTATATAGGTCAGTCTACTACCTTCACTGCGGTGTAGAGTCGGCGAAACAGCCTCAGTCTGTCGTGCAGCGCACCGGGACTAGCGGGTTCAAACCTGTCTTTTGTCTGGGGCTGAACTGCCAGATCGGCAATACTAATGGTACCAACTCCACAGGCGGCCAAAAGGGCTGCGCCATAGGCGGGGCCAGAATCCGATCCTTCTGAGCGTACCACCGGCTTTCCTGTCACCGATGCAATCAGGCCCAACAAGAGGTCCGATTGACTGCCGCCGCCGATGGCCGCTAATTCCGGTAGATTTTCTACAGTGTCTCCGAAGCTCTGCGCGGCATCGGCAAAACAAAAAGCAATTGCCTCGACCACGGAACGGCAGAGATCCGCGCGCGTTGTCGAATCCTCAAGACCAAAGAAACAGGCACGAATATGCGGATCCCCGAGGGGGCTGCGTTCACCCGTCAAATACGGCAGGAAAATCGGCCCGCGATCACCGCTGACCGTTTCGGCAAGCGCAACAACTTCGGCAGCGGACAGCTCCAATTGACCACCAATCCACGAAATCGGCCTTGCGCCGTTCAGCATAGCGGCCATTTGATACCAACGGTCGGGCAATGTGTGCGCAAAAGCATGCACATAGCGTTCAGGATTGGGCTTGAACCGACGGTCCGCCACGAACAACTGGCCGGACGTCCCCAGTGAAATGAACCCACGTCCCGGTTCGGTGGCGCCCAAAGATACCGCCCCGGTTGCCGCGTCTCCGCCTCCGGCAACGACGGGCACGCCGGGTTTCAGCCCGGTTTCAGCTGCGGCTTGCGCCGTCACGGTTCCGACGACGACGTGACCGTCGAAAACCTGCGGCAGCCAATCGGGCGCGACATCTGTGGCTTCGGCAACTCCGACATGCCATTTTCGCGATGCCTGATCGAGCCACATTGTACCGGCTGCATCGGACGTGTCGGTTGCCAACTCTCCATGCAGGCATAACCCGATGTAATCTTTGGACAGCAGGATATGAGCAAGTCGGGCATAGTGTGCCGGCTCATGTTGTTTCAACCAGGCGATTTTGGGTGCCGTGAAACCCGGCAAAGGGAGGACGCCAGCGATATGACCAATCTGCGGCTGGGCTTCGCGCAGTTCATCGCATTCACGTACCGCTCTGCTGTCATTCCACAGGATCGCCGGACGGATCGGGCGCAGATCGCGATCCAGCAAAACTGCCCCATGCATCTGACCGGACAACCCGATGGCCTGCACCTCAGACAGCGTGACTTGTTTTGCAAGTTGGCTCAATGCATCGCGCGTCGCCTGCCACCAAATATCCGGGTGCTGCTCTGACCAACCAGGCTGCGGCGAGGAAGTCTTTATGTCTATTGAAGACGTTGCAAGAATTCGATCGGTATCCGCACAGACAAGTTTGACCGCTGACGTTCCGATATCAATCCCGAGAAACATTCAATCCCCTTGCCCGCAGAAACGCCCGGACCTTGCATGGCTATTGATTTTTTAGCGCGCGCAAAGAATATGTAAAAATATGATAAGATCAAGGCGGCTCAGATCCGCAGGCAGACTGACATGACCAAAATAAAGAATATGGAAGAGTTCGCAGCCCTCAGTGGCATCTCGCGGCCTACGGTATCCAAGTACTTTCACGATCCCGACAGCGTTCGCCCGACAACACGGGCCCGTATCGAAGAGGCGCTGGAGCGGTTCGACTATCGCCCCAATATTTATGCGGTGAACCAGAACCGGAAACTGACCAAGAATATCGGCATCGTCGTGCCCTATCTGGCTGATCCGTTCTTTGCCGAAATCGCGCGCTATTTGGAACAAAGCTGTATCGCGGCGGGGTATCGTCCATCCCTCTTTAGCTCTCATGGTGAACAAAAACTGGAAAACGACATTCTGGACGGGCTGCAATCCATGAAGCCTGCCGGGGTTTTGTTGGCGCCATTGGGACGGACCTCAGACCAATCAGTGATCGAGAGGTTCTGCGCGAATGTGCCGACTGTTTTGTTCGACAGTAACCTAGAGGGTCTGGGTGCCGCGTTTATCGGGTCGGACAATTTCAGCTTTGTGTCGCAAACCGTGGAATACATGATCCGGACGGGCGAGCCCCCGTCATTCTTCGAAATGCGAACGCCTGCAAACCCGAACGCCAATAAACGCCGAAAAGCCTATGTTGAAGTCATGGAGCGTCTCGGGTTCGAGCCGCATATCATCAGAGTCGACGGTAAGGGCTGGGCGTTTGAAGAAATCGGTCACAAGGGTGCGCTGAAAGTTCTGGCGGAAAATGAGCTGCGAACAAACTCGGTCCTGTGCAGCAATGACCGGCTGGCAATCGGTTTTCTGGCGGCTTGCTACGAACAAGGGATTCGGGTCGGAAGACGGGACGATTGCGCGCTGCGTCTGGCTTCAAATGACGATCATCCCTTCGCAAAATTTACGTGCCCCTCTCTGACCACGGCTGCGCATGACTATGACAATGTGGCCGGGCGCAGCGTCGAAACTCTGTTCGAACTCATTGAAAGTGGAGGGAAATTTGAAACACGGTCGGAAACGTTGTTCCCTGCAAGGCTGGTTTTGAGGGATTCCGCGTAATCCTAAAATTTAACGCGCGTAAAGTTTTCATTGACGCCGCGACAATTTTTACATTACGTTCTCTGTACGACATCCAAGCTCAGGGAGGACAGGGATGTATTTGAGAAACGCACTTCGTGCGGCGACTGCAATGACACTCGTCGCGACGGCAGCAGCTCATGCGGATACCTTAACAATAGCGACCGTGAACAACGGCGATATGATCCGGATGCAAGGCTATACTGATAAATTCACCGAGGCGACCGGCATTGACGTCGAATGGGTGACGTTGGAAGAAAACGTGCTGCGTCAGCGCGTAACTACCGACATCACGACCAAGGGCGGTACGTTCGACATCATGACAATCGGCATGTATGAAACGCCGATCTGGGGCGCAAATGGCTGGCTGGTGCCGCTGGATGGCCTGTCCGAAGAATACGACGTTGGTGACATTCTGCCCGCGATGGCAGGTGGGTTGAGCCATGACGGAACGCTTTTCGCGGCGCCGTTTTATGGTGAAAGCTCGATGATCATGTACCGCACTGACCTTATGGAAAAGGCGGGCATGGAAATGCCTGATGCGCCGACCTGGCAGTTCATCAAAGAGGCCGCCGCCGCGATGACCGACCGCGACGCCGAGATCAACGGCATCTGCCTTCGCGGCAAGGCTGGTTGGGGTGAAGGCGGAGCCTTTATCACTGCGATGTCCAATTCATTCGGTGCCCGCTGGTTCGACGAAGAATGGAAGCCTCAGTTCGATCAGCCCGAGTGGGCAGATACACTGAATTTCTACGTTGAAATGATGAACGAATCCGGTCCTGCCGGCTATGCCACCAATGGGTTTAACGAAAACCTGTCGCTGTTCCAGCAGGGCAAATGCGGCATGTGGATCGACGCGACAGTTGCGGCGTCTTTCGTGACCAACCCTGACGACTCTACGGTCGCGGATCACGTAGGATTTGCGCTGGCACCTGACACAGGATTGGGCAAGCGGTCCAACTGGCTTTGGGCGTGGGCACTGGCTATTCCTGCTGGCACACAGCAAGAAGATGCTGCCAAGCAATTCATCGAATGGGCGACCTCAAAGGACTACATTGAGCTAGTGGCCGAAAGCGAAGGATGGGCAAACGTTCCCCCGGGTGCGCGTACGTCTCTGTACGAGAATCCGGAATACCAAAAGGTTCCGTTCGCCAAGATGACACTGGACTCAATCCTGTCAGCTGATCCGAACAGCCCGACGGTGAAACCCGTCCCGTACGTTGGCATCCAGTTCGCCGCAATCCCGGAATTCGCAGGCATCGCCACACAGGTGAGCCAGGAGTTCTCGGCGGTATATGCCGGACAGCAAACGGTTGAGGAGGCACTTGCCAAAGCGCAGGCTTTCACAGCCGAAGAAATGGAAGCCGCCGGTTACTGAGGCATCCTCCCAACGGGTGGGCAGAGGTCTGCCCCCCGTTTCAACCCTTCCACAATTCGCGTTTTTCTCGCAGGCTGAGTTATGCCTGAACAGAGAGGGTTTGCCTAATGGCTACTCAACATTCCCGATCAGTTGCCCGCCTGATGATGGCACCAGCAGTGGTCCTGCTGCTTGGCTGGATGCTCGTGCCTCTGACGATGACGCTGTATTTTTCTTTCAAAAAATATCTGCCGCTGCGTGGAGGTGATCTAGGTTGGGTCGGGTTCGACAATTACGTTCGTTTCGTATCCTCCAGTTCCTTCTGGCCCGCGGTCCAAGCAACATTGGTAATCGTTGGCGGCGTGCTGGTGATTACGGTCATTCTGGGCATTCTGCTGGCCATGCTGCTGGATCAACCCATGTGGGGGCAGGGCGTTGTCCGCATCCTTGTGATCGCGCCATTCTTTGTCATGCCGACCGTATCAGCGCTGGTTTGGAAGAACATGTTCATGGACCCGGTGAACGGTTTGCTGGCCCATCTGTGGCGCTTTTTCGGGGCCGAGCCGATTTCGTGGCTGTCCGAGGCTTCGATGACCTCGATCGTTATGATCGTTTCCTGGCAGTGGCTGCCCTTTGCGACGCTGATCCTGCTGACCGCTATCCAGTCTCTGGACAGTGAACAGCTGGAAGCAGCCGAGATGGACGGTGCGCCGGTGCTTAAACGCTTTTATCACATCATCCTGCCGCATCTTGGTCGCGCCATTACGATTGTGATCCTGATTCAGACGATCTTTCTACTGTCGATCTTCGCCGAGATTTTCGTGACCACCGGCGGCGCCTTCGGCACCCGTACACTTACCTACTTGATCTTCCAGCGCGTGTTGGAAAGCCAGAACGTTGGCCTCGGATCAGCCGGTGGTGTCTATGCAATCATCCTGGCCAATATCGTTGCCATCTTCCTGATGCGCATCGTTGGCAAAAACCTGGACGCGTGAGGAGACAAAACCATGGCCCGCACCGTCACGACACAACGCAAAACACTAAACACCGCCCTTGCCTGGGCCGTAGGTCTGCTGATCTTTTTCCCGATCCTTTGGACGATCCTGACCAGCTTCAAGACCGAGGCACAGGCGATTGCAAGCCCACCGATCTTCCTCAACTTCGACTGGACGCTCGAAAACTACGCCATCGTGCAGGAACGCTCTGACTATATGCGGTTCCTGTGGAATTCAGTCATCATCGCAGGCGGATCAACACTTTTGGGTGTAATCGTCGCGATACCCGCAGCCTGGGCGATGGCGTTTGTTCCGTCCAGACGCACCAAGGACATTCTGTTGTGGATGCTGTCCACAAAGATGTTGCCCGCAGTTGGTGTTCTGTACCCGATTTACCTGCTGTTCATTCAGCTGGGATTGCTGGACAGTCGCGGCGGGCTGGTCGTGGTGCTGATGCTGATCAATCTGCCGATCATCGTCTGGATGCTCTACACCTATTTCCGCGAAATTCCGGGGGAAATCCTCGAAGCGGCACGAATGGACGGTGCGACGCTGAAAGAGGAAATCCTTTATATCCTAACGCCCATGGCCATCCCCGGCATCGCATCGACCGTTCTACTGAACTTCATCCTGGCCTGGAACGAGGCGTTCTGGACCCTAAACCTGACGGCCGTCGATGCGGCCCCGCTCACCGCATTTATCGCCAGCTATTCCAGCCCCGAAGGCTTGTTCTTTGCCAAGCTCAGCGCGGCCTCGACCATGGCGATTGCACCCATCCTGATCCTTGGCTGGTTCAGCCAGAAACAACTTGTCCGCGGCCTGACTTTCGGCGCTGTGAAATAAGGAAGACTTCGTATGGGACGTATACAACTCAAGTCCGTGACCAAAAGCTTCGGCGACGTAGAGGTCATTCCCCCGCTGGATCTGACCATCGAAGATGGCGAGTTCACCGTATTTGTCGGCCCCTCGGGTTGCGGCAAGTCCACTTTGCTGCGCCTGATTGCGGGACTGGAAGACATGACCTCTGGCTCCATCGACATTGACGGCGCCGACGCAACAGACGTGCCGCCGGCCAAACGCGGGCTGGCGATGGTGTTCCAATCCTACGCCTTGTATCCGCACATGACCGTTCGCAAGAACATCGCATTTCCGCTGCGCATGGCGAAACTGGATCAGGCTGAGATCGACAAGCGAGTTGAAGGTGCGGCGAGCGTTCTGAACCTGACCGACTACCTGGACCGTCGTCCCGGCCAACTGTCTGGCGGGCAACGTCAAAGGGTGGCCATCGGTCGGGCCATTGTACGCGAACCTGCTGCGTTCCTGTTTGATGAGCCGCTGTCGAACCTGGACGCCGCCTTGCGCGTTGGCATGCGGCTGGAAATCAGTGAACTGCACGAACGTCTGGCGACTACGATGATCTACGTCACCCACGATCAGGTCGAAGCCATGACTATGGCCGACAAGATCGTTGTGCTTCAGGCAGGTGTGATCGAACAGGTAGGCAGCCCGTTGGAGCTGTACCGTACGCCGCGCAACCTGTTTGTTGCAGGCTTCATCGGTTCGCCCAAGATGAACTTCATCGAAGGCCCCGAAGCAGAAAAGCTCGGTGCCCAGACCATCGGAATTCGCCCTGAACACATTGCGGTGTCTGAATCTGAGGGAGACTGGTCCGGCGTCGTAAGTGTCTCTGAGCATCTTGGCTCGGACACTTTCTTCCACGTCCACGAAACAGGGTTGGCCGAGACCATCACCGTCCGAGCAGATGGCGAGGTCAGCTTTCGCCACGGCGACCGTATCCACCTGACACCACGCTCGGATGCCATCCACCGGTTTGACGCGAAAGGTCTGCGGTTCGAATGACGCGTCTGACCGGAAAAACTGCCCTGATCACCGGGGCCGGGCGGGGCATCGGACTGGCGTTTGCCAAGGCTTATGTGGCTGAGGGCGCGCGCGTCGCCATCGCGGACATAGACGGGCAGCGCGCGCAGGACGCAGCAACTGAGATCGGCGCAGCCGCGTTGGCCGTCGAGATGGATGTGACCAGCCAACAAAGCATAGAAGCCGCCGTTGCACGAACGGCTGAACATTTTGGCCCAATCGACATTCTGATCAACAACGCGGCCATCTTCTCCGCCGCTCCAATCGTTGAAATTGAGCGTGCTGACTACAATCGCGTTTTTGATATCAACGTTTCTGGCGCGCTGTTTTCGATGCAGGCCGTTGCGCGCCACATGATTGATCAAGGGACCAAAGGTCGGATCATCAACATGGCATCGCAGGCAGGGCGTAGGGGCGAGCCGTTGGTCGCCGTGTACTGTGCCAGCAAAGCCGCGATCATATCCTTGACCCAATCGGCCGGGCTGAACTTGATCTCTCATGGGATCAACGTAAACGCCATTGCACCTGGTGTCGTCGATGGCGAGCACTGGGATGGTGTTGATGCGTTTTTTGCAAAGCACGAAGGCAAACCACTGGGCCAGAAGAAACGCGAAGTGGCTGCAGCCGTTCCTTATGGCCGAATGGGTCGGGCCGAAGATCTGACCGGGATGGCAGTATTTCTGGCTTCTGAAGACGCAAAGTACATCGTCGGACAAACCTACAATGTCGATGGCGGAAATTGGATGAGCTGATGGACCCTGTGGCGAATGCAAAACCTTCGGTACGGCTACGGCGTGAAAGTCTTTCAGACCTGCCAGAGATTGTCAGGACTCCGACCTATGCCCGCTCTGACCTGACACCGGGCATTGTCCATATCGGACTTGGCAACTTTCATCGCGCGCATCAGGCCTGGTATATTCACCAGTTAATGCAGCTGGGCCAGGCCCATGACTGGGCAATCATCGGGGCAGGTGTCCGAAGCTATGACGCAAACATGCGAGAGCGACTGTTGGCGCAGGACTGCCTGACAACGCTGATCGAACTGGACCCAAAAGGAATATCCGCCGAAGTGATTGGTCCGATGATCGATTACCTGCCGATCGAAGACAACAATGCCGTGCTTGTCCGGACGATGGCGGACCCTGCCATACGAATTGTTTCGCTGACTGTAACTGAAGGTGGGTATTTCCCGGACGCCAACACTGATGCGTTCGATACGGATCACGCAGACATTCGGCACGATGCCGAGAACCCGGACCAGCCGCGTACGGCTTTCGGCGCTATTGTCGCGGCGCTCAGACAACGGCGTGCAAATGGCTTGAAACCCTTTACTGCGCTCAGCTGCGATAATCTTCAGGGCAACGGTGGAATTCTGCGAACCTGCGTTGTTGGTTTGGCGCGTCTTTCCGACCCGGATCTGGCCGATTGGATCGATCAGAATGGAGCGTTTCCGAACTCGATGGTGGACTGCATTGTTCCCGCAACGACCGAGGAGGTCGTAGCGCAATGCCGGGCACTGGGCGTCGACGACCGCGCACCGGTCACGCATGAGAACTTTCGCCAATGGGTGATTGAGGACAATTTCTGCGCTGAACGACCGCCCCTTGAGCAAGTTGGAGTAACACTGACGCAGGACGTCCACAGCTATGAAGCGATGAAACTGCGCATATTGAACGGCGGCCACCAACTGCTCGCAAATGTCGGGGAGATTCTGAATGTGCCCACGATTTCAGACTGCATGCAGGACCCGGACATCGTGGCGTTTTTCAGGAAAGTTCAGACGGAAGAAATTCTGCCTCAGGTCGAAGCCGTTCCCGGAACCACTGCCGCCGAATATCTTGGGTTGGTTGAGAGGCGATTTTCCAACACCACCATCCACGACACAACACGACGCGTGGCGTTCGATGGATCTTCACGACACCCGGGTTTCTTACTGCCGTCGCTGCGCGATGCACTTGCGTCCGGGTCGTCCGTAAATGGGCTTGCGCTGGCCGAAGCATTCTGGTGCCGGATGTGTGCAGGCATTCGCGAAGATGGTTCAGAAATTTCCCCAAACGATCCCCATTGGGAGCATTTGCAAAAAACCGCACTGGCTTCCAAGGTCAATCCGATTTTGTGGATCGAACAAAGCCAGTATTTTGGTGACTTAGGCCGCGACGCGCAGTTCACAGACGCTTTTTCCACCTGGCTGGCTGCGATTTGGCAACGTGGTTGCCGCGAGGCGATAGCTGACTTTACCGCTCTTGAGCCAAAGTCCCACTGATTCTGCGGTAGGCATGCTTCAAGCCAATCTCTGTGGTAGAGGCCAGTTTGCGCGAGGTTTAATGATGGCTGAAAAATAGGCACTCTTTGAGCGTTCTATTCTGGCTGTCCAAAGTGCGTAAGCGCCGTAGGCTATTGCCTTCGACATGCCCGTGAAACTTATGGAATCTGACCATCTTGTACAGGTCAGATCCAGGCACGGGTAAGGAAGGTCACAAAAAGTCCAAAATCACTTGTTTGCGCATAGCAACTCACTGGCTTTTTCACCGATCATGATTGCTGGAGCATTAGTGTTGCCGCTGACGATTTCCGGCATGATTGAACAGTCGGCAACGCGCAGATTTTCGATTCCTTTGACCTTCAGGTTTGGATCCACAACAGAGCTTTCCGAGGTACCCATCGCGCAGGTTCCTGTCGGGTGATAGATCGAGACGGAATTCGAGCGCGCCCAATCCAAAGTGCCTTCGTAGTCATCGCGGGACAGATCAGAGGTTGGTCGGAACTCTTCTGAAATCTTAGAAGCCAGTGGATTATGCCGGGCGATGTCCCGCGCGATGTTCACGCCGTCGACGATCGTTCTGCAATCAGTTTCCGTCGACAAATAGTTTGGAATGATCTTGACGTAACTGGCCGGATCGGGGCCATCCAGACGCAGTTCTCCGCGGCTTTCCGGCCTCAGCTGACAGACGGACATTGTGAAGGCAGAAAACGGGTGCACGCCCTCTCCGGGGCTGTCGGCAGACCAGGGTTGAACGTGGAATTGAATGTCAGGAGTCTGAACTTCGGGGCGGGTTTTCAGAAATCCGGTGGCCAGGCTGGCCGCCATTGTCATAGGTCCGGCCCGGAATAGCGCGTATTTCAGCGCGATCCGTGCCTGATTGAACAGGCTGCGCACTTCATCATTCAGCGTTGGCTCGTTGCATTTGAAGACCAGGCGTGCCTGCAAGTGATCCTGCAGCCCTTTGCCGACGCCGGGCAGCGAATGAACGGGTTCAATGCCGTTAGCCTTCAAGTGATCCGAGTCTCCGATGCCTGACAACATCAAAATCTGAGGTGAGTTGATGGCACCACCGGACAAGATGATTTCGCGGCGCACTTTGATCGACTTCACTTCACCCGATCGGTCGCGATAAAGAAGCCCGGTTGCTTTTTTGCCGTCCAGTTTGACCTTGGTTACCAATGCACGGGTGATGATGTTCAGGTTCGGCCTGTTCCTGATCGGTTTGAGGTATGCAACGGCCGCACTGCAACGACGACCATTCCGAGTGGTCAGCTGAAAGTAGCCAACGCCTTCCTGATCGGCCCCGTTGTAGTCAGGATTAAACGGGTAACCCGCCTCTTGGGCGGCGGCTACCCAGGCGTCACAGATCGGTCGCTGAATGCGCATGTTGGACACCGACAGCGGGCCGCCTGTACCATGAAATGCGTCTTCGCCGCGCTCTTGATCCTCGCTGCGTTTGAACAGAGGCAAGACGTCATCCCAACCCCAGCCGACGTTACCCATCTGACGCCAGCGGTCGTAGTCCTCTTTCTGACCACGAACATACAAAAGCCCGTTCAACGAGGAAGATCCGCCAAGGACCTTTCCGCGCGGCCAATCAATCGAACGTCCATTCAAACCTGGATCTGGTTCAGTGCGGTAACACCAATCCAATGAGGGGTTATGCATGGTTTTGAAGTATCCAACCGGTATGTGAATCCACGGGTTGGTGTCAGGTCCGCCAGCTTCCAACAATGCCACTGTTGTGCTGGGGTCAGCGCTTAGCCGATTGGCAATGACGCAGCCCGAAGAGCCTGCTCCGACGACTACATAATCCACCTCCATGACGGTCTCCTCCCAAGGTAACTGAAAAAAACACTATGCAAATTGCCGGAACTATACTAGCATTTTTTGATACAAAACGTCTCAATAATTGCGATCAGGGAGGTAAGCAATGGAGATCGGTAAGAAACTAAGCGGTGTCTCACGGCGGGATTTTTTTCGTGTGGCCGGGCGTTATGGCATGAGCTCAACGCTGCTGGCAGCGGGTGGCTTTGGCGGCGCGATGAGTTTGGCCAATTTGGCGCAAGCCGCAGAATCAACTTATGAAAAACGGTTTTCGAAAGAACCTAAACACACGCTGAAATTCGGTGCATCAGGTTTCAATACGCGCAACCTGCTGATCGAACGGGCAGGGGCCATCGAATTCGCCCGAGATCTGGAAGAACGCACTGACGGTGAGATTCGGATCGAGTTCATTGGCGACAACCAGATCTGCGGACAACTGAGCTGTGTTGAGAAGACTCAGCAGGGAATCGTCGACATCTATGCGGCGTCGACCCAGAACTCTGCGGGCGGTGCGCCATATCTGAACGTGCTGGACTATGCCTATATGTTCCCCAGCAGGGCGGCGCAGTATCATTTCTTCTACAGCCCCGACAGCCAGCGTATTCTGCGAGACCCCCTCGAAAAGCGCCACGGGCTGAAATTCCTGTTCACCCACTGTGAACTGCGCGGCCTGCAAATGGGCTCGACCTTCTCTGACAAGCCAACTGTCACCAAACTGGAAGAACTGTTCGGGACAAAGAACCGTGTGACAGGGACACAGCTTGGCCGGATCGCCATGCAGCTACTGAACCTGAACCCGGTGCCGGTGGCATGGGAAGAAACCCTGGACGCGCTCAAGACGGGCCTGATTGATGGGGCGGAAACTTGGGCATCAGCCGTTGCCTACGCAAACATGGCTCCGGTCGTCTCGCAATCCGTCAATCTCAAATTCTTCTGCGGTACTGAACATACGTCAATGTCGGCCAAAGTGTTTGACGGTCTTGGCGGTGAACTTCAGGACGCAGTAATGGAATCGTCCTATTTCACGCAGGCCCTTATTCAGGGTGCAAACGAAGCTGCACTGCTGAACACGGTTGGTTTCTCGGAACCACAGCTGCCCAACACCATCTTTGCGGAAAACGGTGTACGTGCAGCATTCCTGCCGGACGATCAGATCAAACTGGCCGAGGAAATGTGTGCGCCGAACTTTAATCCTGAACCCTGGGCGCAGTGGCGCGAGCGGCTGAACAAATGGGCCGGTGGTATCGACACCTATCAGGAAATCTACGACATCGCGCGGCAGATCCCAGCAGACACACTGCCCGAAAACGTTGAGCCCCGCCGTTGGTGGAAAGGCGCGGCCTGATCTAACATTTCGAACCGGCCCCTCGGGGCCGGTTTCTCTAAACACCGACTGGGAGGACGGGGTTCATGTCACTATGGGCAGATATCGGGGCAATTTTCAGCGCCTTGCTCACTCGCGATTCATTCGAAATCCAATCCGCATTGGAATCTGACGCCGCCTGGGTTGTCGGTACTGTTGCCGCCGCGCTCGGCGGTTTTCTTGTAATGCTGATCTATCGCAAAGTGCCCTTTGTTGAACGCCACTTCGAACGGTCGATCATGGTTTATTCCTACCTTGCCATTGCGCTGATCATCTTCTGGGGTGTTATTGACCGCTTTGTTTTTAACGACCAGGAACCTTGGTCCACCACCATTCCTCCGCTTCTGTTCATGATAATGGCCTGGTTTGGTGCGTCCTATAATGTCCGCCTGCGCACGCATCTTAGCTTCAGCGAGTTTCGCACCGCGATGCCGCGCGGCGGTCAACTGGCCTGTCTGTTTCTGGATGCCATTTTGTGGTTCATCTTTGCGGTCATCGTGATCGTGACCACAACACGCCTCGTTGCGCTGTCAGCCTCGAACTTTCAGATCGTGCTTGGGACAGACAACATCATGCAGTGGTGGTTTCTGTTGGCCGCGCCTGTGTCCTTCTTTTTGATGGTCGGTCGCGTGTTTCAAAACCTTGCTGACGATCTGCACAATTGGAAAACCGGAGAGCCGCTGATCAAGCAGGCCGTGATAGGGGCAGATTGATGACAGACGGAACTTTAGTTACACTTATTTCGCTGGGCGTGACGTTTCTGTTCATGTTGGGCGTGCCGGTGCTGCTGGTCATCGGATACTGGGTGATCGGATGCTCATTCGTTCTGGGGCTGACACTCGACAATATGGGTGCAGAGCTACTGAACGTGTTCAACAAAGGCTTCGCCTTGTTGGCGATGCCGCTGTTCATCCTGACCGGCGACCTGATCAACAAATCGGGGATCGCGCGGCGGTTGAGTGATTTTGCCTATTCCTGTTTAGGCTGGATACGCGGCGGGCTGGCTATGGCATCGCTTGGGGCGTGTGGATTGTTTGCCGCGATTTCCGGGTCGAACTCTGCAACGACCGCAACCATCGGTTCAATGCTGCACCCTGAGATGGTCAAAGGCGGCTATGACGAACGCTTTAGCGCGGCCACGGCCGCGGCGGGCGGTACGGTTGGGATCATCATTCCTCCATCCATCATCTTCATCGTCTACGGGTTCTTGATGAACCTGCCCATTTCCGAGCTGTTCGTCGCCGGTATCATACCTGGTGCGCTTATGGTTTTTGGTATGCAATTCGCATGCTGGATCATCTGTCGGATTAATGGGTGGGGGCACCTGATTCCGCTGCAACTGAACCGGATTCTCAAAACGGCATTTGGTGCGTGGCTCGGCTTTTTCGCCATCGGCCTCGTGCTATGGGGCATCTATACCGGCAAGTTCTCACCGACCGAGGCGGCGGGTGTAACCGTTGGTTTCTGTGTCATCGCGGGCTTGGTCAGCTATCCGATCAACCGGATCATGGGCGCGCGGGATAATATTTCGCCCACAGACAAAAGCTTTGCCGAAATGCTGGTTGTCGAAGGCTTCACAATCCCTGAGATCCCCTCGATCGTGATCCGCTCGGCTCAGATCACGGGTATCCTTGCGCCGCTGATTGCGATCTCGGTGGTCATGCAGCAAATTCTGTCGCTGCTTGGAGCACAACAAACGATCGGAGATTTCGTGACCTCAATGGGTGGGTATTACGCGGTTCTGTTCACATCGATGGTCATCGTCTTTTTCTCAGGCATGGTTCTGGAAAGCTTGCCGGTGACGATTATCCTAGCACCGATCCTAGCACCGATTGCTGCGTCCGTAGGGGTCGACCCGATCCATTTTTCGGTGATTTTCCTTGTAGGTGCCTCGATTGGGTTCATCACGCCACCATATGGTCTGAACCTCTATGTTGCGTCAGGTGTGACAGGTGTGCCGTACTTCCGGCTGCTGCGCTATACGGTGCCTTACCTTGTGGCGTTGCTGTCTGTGTGGATTTTGGTCTCTCTGGTGCCTGATCTGGCCTTGATCTTGTTGCCAAACAACTAGAGTTTAGCGGGATGGCAAACGCAGACACGCGAGAGAAAGAATCCCAAATCCCGACGAACCTGCGTTTGCTGTTGATCCTTGAAGAGGTTGCAAAGCGTGGGGTCGCAGTCAAACCGTCAGACCTGATTGAATCATTGGGTTTGGCGAAACCGACAGTACATCGTCTGCTTCTAACGGCTGAGGCCGAAGGGTTCCTACAACGTGATCTGGATGGACGATCCTATGGTCCCGGGCCACGATTGCGGCAGCTTTCGGTTAACACGGTCTCGTCGGAGCACCTTCGGACAGCCCGCCTTGCGATCCTGCGGGGCATCGCTGATGAAATTGGCGAGACCTGCAACCTCGCCATCCCGGATCGGGAGGGAATGATATATCTGGACCGGGTGGAAACGGAATGGCCCCTGAGGATTCAATTGCCGATTGGCACCCAGGTTCCGTTTCATTGCACGGCCAGCGGCAAGATGTACTTGTCCACGCTTCGTGAGAACACGTTGGACGGGTTTCTTTCCGCTCGAAAGCTGAACGCGAACACTAAGAAAACAATAACTGACCCAGAAGCTCTGCGCGCCGAAATCATGAACATCGCGCAAAGAGGGTATTCAACGGACGACGAAGAATTCATGCCGGGGATGACCGCCGTAGCTGTGCCTGTTCTGGATGAGCACGAAAGGCTTGTGGCTACGTTGTCTGTTCACGCGCCAACCCAGCGTCACGAATTGGACAGTTTGATGCAGTTCCTTTCGCTGTTGCAGTTTGGAGCGACCAAAATATCGGGATTGCTGGCCTCATAGAAAAGCGTTAGGGCTTAGTCTTTCTGTGGGTCCCAATCTTTACTGATTGTTGTTCTGTTCGTCCCACCTTTGGTTTGAGTAATCAGACGTCCACGCCCACCCCGTTGGTCACCAATTCTCGGGTTGGATCAGAGTAGTTTCTTGGAAGCTGCTTTAGCGCATGACCCTTGGGGCAGATGCATTGAACGTTCTTAGCATCTCATTCGACGTCGGCTCGGGTTCATGTTCCGTCGTTGTGCCCGGAATTGTAGAAAACTGGTATGTGCGGAGTGTTCTGGTGCTTATTCCCAATATTCGCCGAGCTGACATCCGAATGCCGTCTAGCGCGGGGACTTTGCCGTTGAAGCTTCTACCTGTATTCCAAAAATATCAGAGCTGATCACGCACGAACACAACCCGTTTGGACGAAGACGTTTTGGTTCACTTAAAGATGCCTTCCAGCCAAGCTTCAAAACGCTGTTTGGCCACTGCATCCGCTTTTGCGTTTTGCCCCGCAATCAAGTAGTGGCTCTGTTCTATTGGAACTGCTTCACCAACTATGGCGACCTTTCTTCCGGTCTCAATGGCGGTTTTGGCAAACCTCTCGATAACGATCGCATTGCCGCCACCTGCGGCCACGATGTCCACCGCCGCAATGGTCGTGTCGACCACTAAGGTCGATGCGTACTGGGTTTGTTGAACCCCGGTTGCGGTAAAATACCGTTCCCACATTTGTTGGAATCCCAGAATGTGAATGAGCGGCTGTTGTTGCAGATCTTCGGTGGAAGGGGCTTTTCCCCCAGATATCTTGGTGGAAATACGGACGATCCGTTCAGTGGATATTTTCCGAGCTGGGATATCAGTCCACTCACCGCTGCCTACCCGCAACTCGACATCGACATTTTCGCGACCTGCGGATTCAGCCCAAATGTTCGAAACCAGCTTTATGGTAATATCGGGATGCACACGTAAGAACTCGGGCAGCCTGTGAGCAAGAAACAAGGTCGCCGTGGATATTGGTGCACGCACGACCAGCTCGTGCGTCTGGTTTGATCCGAACAGGCTGATCGTTGACAGATCGATGTCTCTTAGGGCTTGCCGCACAGAAAAAGCGTATGCCTGGCCAACTTCGGTCAGGCTTAGGTTGCGTGCGGCACGATAGAACAAAGGGCAACCAAGTTGCGCTTCCAGCGAGCGGACATGCAGACTGAGTGCCGATTGCGTGATACCCAGCTCTGCCGCCGCGGCAGTAAAGCTCAGATGCCGCGCGGCGCATTCAAAGGACCGAAGCCAGATAGGGTTAGGAGATTGAGGCATTCGTAGCACCAAAAATTTTCGCTGATACTTGCCGGTTTTATTCGTTTTACACAATGCCATCAACGTTTGTACTTTTTGCGAAGTAACATCTTTGCCGATCATCCGGCGGGAAAGGAAACAGGGAACCACGCGCATGAAAGTTGGATTTATTGGTCTTGGAAATGTCGGCGGGAAACTCAGCGGTAGTTTGCTGCGGAACGGCATTGATCTAACGGTGCATGACCTCAACACCGAACTTGTGGATGATTTCGTTTCGCGCGGGGCAACCCGGGGGGAGAGCCCGGCCCAACTGATGCGTGATTGCGATGCTGTTATCACTTGTCTGCCATCGCCCGCTGCCTCGGATGCCGTCATGCAACAGATGCTGTCCGAGGTGAAGCCGGGCAAAATCTGGATGGAGATGTCCACCACTGACGAAGCCGAGGTCAAACGCTTGGGCGCAATGGTGATGGAGGCAGGAGGCGCAGCCGTGGATTGCCCGGTTTCGGGCGGATGCCATCGCGCTGCGACGGGTAATATCTCGATCTTTGCGGGCTGCGACCGTGCCACGTTTGACCGCATCGCGCCTTTCCTGAAAACCATGGGTCGCCGCATTCTGCACACTGGTGATCTGGGCTCGGCTTCGGTTTTGAAAGTGGTGACGAACTATCTGGCCACGGCCAATCTTGTCACTTGCTGCGAGGCGCTTGTCACCGCCAAGGCGGCCGGTATGGACCTCAACACGACCTATGAGGCGATGAAGATTAGCTCCGGCACGTCATTCGTACATGAAACCGAAAGTCAGGTGATCCTGAACGGTAGCCGGGACATTTCTTTCACCATGGATCTGGTCAAAAAGGATGCCGGTCTGTTCCAGCAGGTGGCTGACCGTCACAATGTGCCGCTGGAAATCTCGCCTATGCTGGTTCAGATCTTTGAGGATGGCATCGAACGCTATGGCGAGCGTTGTTTTTCGCCCAACATCATCAAACGTCTGGAAGAGGCCACCGGTCTGGACATTCTCGCCCCCGGTTTCCCGCCGGAAATGACGGATGATGAGCCGGAAGAACCCGGTTACGAGGTGATCCCGCAAGGCTCTGAACGCAAAGCCGCTGAATAAAAAAGGACAGCGGTTTTGAAACGGATCTATACTTTTGGTGGGCATCCGGCGACGCGTAACTTGACGGTGGCGGATATCAAGGCAGGCAAGGGCAGGCGTAAATTCGTGCAGACGACCGCCGTGAGCCGCACCGAGGCTGCTGCGGCTCAGGCCGCGGGCATTGATCATCTATCAATCGTCGATCACGATCTGGCCGAAGTACGCGCCGGTGCGCCTGACACGTTCACCACTGCCGCGTTGATGGCCGGCGATTATGAGACCCACCAGGACATCCTGCGTGCCGGTATACGTGCGGCAACCGCCGGGGCAGACGCGGTTTACACATTGCGCAGTCTCAAAGCCGTGGAACTGCTGGCCGTTCAGGGTCATCTGGGCCTGGTGCCCCGCCTGTCCACCCAGATCGGCGGATTGCGTGCCTATGGGCGCACCGCTGATGAAGCAATACAACTGGCCGAGGATCTGCGACGGTTGGAAGACGCTGGTGCTTATGCAGTCGAGTTGGAATGTGTCGCCGACGAGGCGATTGCAGAGATCAGCCCGCGTACCGGACTGATCACCCACTCAATCGGTTCTGGCGGGGCTGCCGATGTGATCTTCCTTTTCCAGGAAGACGCTTGCGGCGACACTCCAAACCCTCCGCGACATGCCAAAGCCTTTGCCGATATGGCAGGTGCCCGTACAAAACTGGAGGCCGAAAGGATGAAGGGTTTGACCGCCTATCGTACCGCGGTTCTGGACGGTAGTTATCCCGACACTGCGACGAGCATCGGCATGAAGCCCGGTGAGCATGAAAAACTACGTGAAGCGCTGGACAAGCGCCGCCCGTTTCACGAGTAGGCCCCACGATGACTTGCCGTCCGTCACGGAAATACCCGTATGAGCCGCCTCCGGCCTCATCCTGATCAAAAAAGGTACATTTGCTCAGGAAAGGACACCCCGTGACGACTGCAGATACGAACGCTCGGAAAACAGCTCATACCTCCGAAGATCCCGCCCCCATGAGCCGCGAATGGCACTGGCACCCGGAACTTCCGGTAAAGCACGCCCCCTATTGGCACTGGCCACCCAAATTCGGCGTCATGGGGAAATGGGCCTGGCAGAACTGGCTGCAATTTTCGGATCGTTCGATCTATCTTGCGCTGGCTTTTCTGGTGGCGTTCTGGTTGCAGCCCGTCGGATCCGATCAGGCCATTTTTGCCATTGGCTGGATGTCATGGGTGTTCATTCGCAACTGGGTGTTGCTATTGGTCGTCGCCGGTGGGCTGCATATGTGGTTTTACGGTGTCGACGGGCAAGGTAAGTTGCTGAAATACGACCCCCGACCGTACATGAAGCGCAAGAATGCGCTGTATAAATTCGGCTATCAGACCTGGGACAACATCTACTACTCGATGGTCTTTGGTGCGACCATCTTGTCGATATTTGAATGCTTCCTGCGCTGGATGTACGCTAACAATTATATCGGCACGCTTAGCTTTGTTGCGCATCCTGTGTGGTTCATTCTGCTATTCCCGATATTGGCGCTTTGGCAAAGCTTTCACTTTTATGCCGTTCATCTATTTCTGCATCAGCCGTTCATATACAGGAACGTACACGCCGTGCACCACCGCAACGTCAACACCGGCCCCTGGTCCGGCATGTCGATGCATCCGGTCGAATCCTTCGGGTATCTCAGTGCTATTCTGATCGTGCTGATCTTACCCAGCCATCCCGTTCACATGATTTTCCCCGGCTACTGGCTGATGCTGGGCGCAGCGTCGTCTCACTCTGGATACGAAGCGATTTGGGCGCGCGATCGTCAGGCTTTGCTGATAGGTGCATTTTTCCACCAGCTTCATCATCGCTATTACGAGTGCAATTATGGCAATGCCGAAATGCCCTGGGATAAGTGGTTCGGAACATATCATGATGGTTCCGAGGACGCCACAAAGCGTACTCGGAACCGCAAGCGTGAAATGCACGCTCGCGGCAGATAACCAAAGCTCCAAATACTGAAGTTCGTTTGCAATGCGTTGGTCGGATTGGGCTAACTTTCGGGAACTTCCGTCGGGAAGACTTCGCTAAAATAGGACTAAAAAAATTGTCCCTATTCAAAGAGATAGAAGCGTTTTGCCGTGCCGTGGAACACATCGTCCTGGTTTGATGCCGGGACGAGTTCCTGGTGCCTGGAAACAACTTCTTTGTAAGTTGAACTGAGGCTGTCGACCGGAAAATTCGACCCGAACATGCAACGGTCGGCACCAAACTGTGACAGGCAGGTGGCAACGATTCGTGAGACGCTTTCGGCACTCCAGTTATGATCAAACATTCCGAGGCCGGAGAGTTTGCAACAGACTTGCGGGAGGGTTGATAACGTTTTTAACCCGTCCGCCCATCTCTGCAAGCCTTGTGCGGTTCGGTCGTGGGGGGACCCTGCATGGCAAAGAGCAATCCGGGTTTCTGAGGCCTGCGACAACACATCTGCGGTCATTTCCATTAACTCAGGCAGCAGTTGAAGATCGAAGGATAGCCCGCGTGAGCCCAGTTGTTTCAGACCAGCCAAGAACTTTGGATCTTCAAGCAGCGTGTTTGTGCCGGTGATTGCATCCTCGCCCGGAGCGCGGCCGATGATCTGACGAACGCCGCGTACAGACGGCAGGGTTTGGAGGCGGTCGAGTTGCTTGTCCAGATCATCAGCGGTCAAATCGCAGAAGGCCACTTGCACCAAGGGCCAGTCCGGGAACTGGTCCGCCACTGATTGCACCCATTGCGCTTCGGCCCAGGGGTCGGCCGCGCCCACCTGAATATGTACCGAAGCGCCGAAACACTCGGCTTCGGCGTCTGCGCGAAATTCCGGCAGCAAATAGTTTCGTTGGATGGGGGAGGGATCGCCAAAGAAACGAGCGACGCCCTTTTCCATGAGCCAGGGATAGGTCACGGCAGACAGGTCCCACAGGTGGTGATGCGCATCTATCCTCATGGCGTTTCGACCTCTGTGGTTCGGGCCAGAATGTCGACGCCTTGCCCATTCCAGAAGTGCAGCAAGTCGATGAAGACCCAGTTTTCCGCCAGTTTGTCACCCGCGCGGCGATAGATATCGATCACCCTGAATTCGCCGGGTTTACCAGTTGCGGGCATACCCATGAACCCGCCGGACGGAGTGGCCGTGAAATTGGGCCAGCCAAAGAACCCGCCATAATGCCCCTCGGCCATGCGGCAGACATGATTGGTTTTAGATCGGTCTGAGAAGGCGGCCCGGAACGGTCCAGAGTGTTGTTTTGCATAGCGTTCTATCGTGTAGGTCGCGCCGATCCCTTCGGGTCCCCACCAGATCATGTCTTGATGCCAGGTTTGGGCCAATTCATCCTCAAGCGACAACCCACTGTCCCATTGGCCGAGATCTGAGATCATCGCGTTGATGACCGCCAGGGTCTTTTCGCCTTCTTCAGCGGGTTGTGTGTTCAGCAGTAGGCCGTCATGGGTTCTTGGGCCGGGTTGCACCAAATGCGCCGCTGTTTGTGGAGGGAACGGATTCTGCCCGGCTTGCACCATCAGGTGCGGTATGTCGAAATACATCGCTGTTTCGACAATCCTGTCACCGGCGACCTTGTAGAACGCGCAATAGGGCAGGAATGCCAGCTTGCCAGTTGGGCGAATGCCCAGCCACGGACGGTCGAACAGCCCCATCAAATGCCCCATAGATACGACCCAAACGTGGGCCTCGTCCCGCAGCGAGTTTTGCCCCGCAAACAGGATATCTACACGGTTCTGCTGGCGGGTTAGGCTGCTCTTTAGTGGTTGCCAGAACTGCCGGGCAACCTGTTCGGCGCCATTGATTTCGTTGAATGGGTGAAAGCCGCGCCACTTCAGATCCGGGGCGCAGTATTGGCTCATTGCCTTCGGGATTTCTTGTTCTGTCGCGGAATCTAACGCGGTGTGAAACGCAGAGACGAGTTTTTTTTCTGTCTGAAAGGTCACGGTATTTGCCATTGTGATCAAAGTTTTACGAGAGGCACGAAGCCGGGTTGAGTCGGGTATTTGCGTCAGTTTTGCATACGTATGCAAAAAAGTCTTGCCTGAATTGACGTATGCGAATTACAGTTTTGCAAACGTATGCAAAATGATTCCTTGCAGGGGGCACCATGGCGGAAATTCAATTGCGGAACGTCGGCAAGCGATGGGGCTCATTCGTTGGGGTTCACAATTTCGACCTGACCATTGCTGATCGCGAGTTTCTGGTATTGCTCGGCCCCTCGGGCTGCGGCAAGACAACGACGATGCGCATGATCGCAGGTCTTGAGGACGTGACCGAGGGCGAAATCCTGGTCGACGGCAATGTAATCAACGATCTGGAGCCGAAGGACCGCGACGTTGCGATGGTGTTCCAGAGCTACGCGCTTTATCCCAACATGAACGTCTACGAGAACATCCGCTTTCCGCTGAAGGTGCGCGGCATCGACCCGTCGACCCACGACGAAAAGGTACGCCGCGCCAGCGCGATGGTCGAGCTGGACGATTTTCTGCATCGCAAACCCGCCGAGCTCTCAGGTGGTCAGCGACAGCGTGTGGCACTCGCCCGTGCCATTGTACGCGAACCAAATGTGTTCCTGATGGACGAACCGCTGTCGAATCTTGACGCCAAACTGCGGGTCTCCACCCGGGCGCAGATCAAGAACCTCAGTCACGAGCTGGCGGTGACGACGATCTATGTGACCCATGACCAGATCGAAGCGATGACACTGGCCGACCGCGTTGTGGTGATGAAACAGGGCGTGGTGCAGCAGGTTGGCAGCCCCACGGAAATCTATGACATGCCGGCAAACACGTTTGTGGCCAGCTTCATTGGTTCACCCGCGATGAATTTAATGGATGGCGACGTTTCAGGTGGAATGTTCCGTGCCGAACACGTCGAAATCCCAGTGGATGCCTCAGACGGTCCTATGACGCTGGGCTTCCGCGCCGAGGATGCCAGCCTTGCCGAAGGGCAGGGCCAGATCACAGCGCCGATCTACACGCTGGAATTGCTGGGCGACGCGACCATGATCTCGGTCCGGGTCGGCGGTGCTCTGGTATCGGTTAAAGCCGATAAAGCCTACCGCGCCGAGATTGGCGAGACAGTCTCGTTCTCGGTGCCGAAAGAAATCTGTCACCTCTTTGAAGCTGAAAGCGGTGCGCGGATTGGGGAACACCCCCACAAACAGCCCAAACGGGCTTAACACCGGTCCGGACGTCGACGACGGACCGATCCTGACAGGGAGAAACGCATGAAACTCAAGACGATCCTAATGGCAGGTGCCATGTCCATCGCTGCCACCGGCGCATGGTCGGAATGCGCCTTCGAAAACGACGTGCCACTAAAGTCGCTGTCCGCCGGGTTTGAAGCCTGGAAAGCGGTCACCGATGCGATGGCGGAATGCGGCAACTTCAGTGCTTCGCTGGACCAGGAATTCCGTGAAAAGCAACCCGAAGCCTTTGCGGCTGATCCCGCACTTTATCAGATCGGCGGTGTATCGAACGCAACACTGGTCCCCTTGCTGAACGCGGGCACGATCCGCCCTCTGGACGATCTGGTTGAAAAATATGGCCAGGATTTGCTGCCCAACCAGTTGATCAAGGTGGACGGACAAACCATGGCCATCGCGATGATGGTGAATGCGCAGCACCTGATGTATCGCGACGATGTTCTGGCTGAACTGGGCATCGAAGAGCCGAAGACTTATGGCGATGTTCTTTCCGCAGCTGCCAAGATCAAGGAAGCCGGCGTCATGGACTATCCCATTGGTGGGACGTTCAAGACCGGTTGGAACCTTGGTCAGGAGTTCGTCAACATGTATTTGGGCGAGGGCGGTTCGTTCTTTGGTGACGGCAACATGCCTGCAATCAATAACGAGCAAGGCGTAGCAGCGCTTGAGACATTGAAGGCCATGACCGAGTATATGGACCCGGAATACCTGGTCTCTGACTCGACCTATGTGCAGCAGCAGTTCCAGCAGGGCAAGATCGCGATGGCGAACCTGTGGGCCAGCCGTGCCGCTGCGATGAACGATGAGGCCGAAAGCCAGGTCGTTGGCAAAGTGACCATGGCCGCGGCTCCAATGGGATCGGCGGTTCCGGCGACCACAATCTGGTGGGACGGTATTGTTCTGGCTTCGAACATGAGCGACGAAGAAGCGGATGCTGCCTTCCGCGTCGCACTTGAGGGCATGGACACCGATACGGTCAGTGCGAACAACGATGTCGCAGTATGGCTGAGCACGGCCTATTCGGCAGGTCCTTTGGCTGCAGGTGCTGCAGCGTCTGCTGAAGGCGGTGCCAAGGCTTACCCGGCTTCCGGTCCTATGGGCATCATGCACACCTCGTTGGGTAACGGGCTGGCCGACTACCTGACCGGTGCCAAAGACGCGCAGACGACTCTGGCCGATATCGAGGCAGACTACGTCACTGCCGCGAAAGAAGCGGGTCTGATCAGCAACTGATCCTCCCTTGGGAGGGCTATGGCCCTCCCATCCCTTTCCCCCGAGAACCATTAGAAAGGCAGAGCCATGAATTTCCGGACATTTGCTGCTTTTGTCGGTCCCTCTGTCTTTATGATGCTTCTCTTCATCGCGTTCCCGCTGGTCAGCGTGTTCAAGCAGAGTTTCTATATCACCCAGCCGATCTATGAGACGGTTGAAAAAGAAACCTGTACCCCTGGTTTCCTGACCCAGACCTGTGTGACCGAAAAGGTGTCGCAGCCAAAGCTGGATGAGCATGGTGAGATCATCACGCAAACCCAGTATGTGGGGTTGCAAAGCTATCGCAATGTTCTGGAACCTGACCGCGCATGGCGCGCCATAAGTGACGGCAGCTGGCATGTGCTGTCGACGATCAATTTCTGGAAGGCCCTGCGGTTCACGCTGACGTTTACTTTGATCACCCTGCCGCTGGTGGTCGGTTGCGGGTTAGGGATCGCGATCCTGATAAACAATGCTGCGCGTTCTATCCGCGGTCCGGTGATATTCGTCTCTCTGCTGCCTTTTATCATCACTCCGGTGATCGGAGTGCTGTCAATCAATTGGCTGTTCCGCGGCGACGGTATCCTGACTGCGATGATGGAATGGTGGCTGAACCGTGACATAGCCCTGTTCGCGCAGGCTTGGACGATTGAAGTCCTGATGATGATCTACCGCGTCTGGCACGTGGCGCCCTTTGCGGCCATCATCTTTTACGCCGGTCTGCAAACGGTCAATCAGGACAGTCTGGAAAGCGCGATTATTGACGGGGCAACCCGCTGGCAGCGGCTGAAATACATCGTCATTCCGCATCTGATGCCGCTAATCATATTTGTATCGATGATCCACCTAATGGACAGCTACCGCGTGTTCGAAGAAATCGTTGGCTTCTCAAGCCAGGGCTATGTGATCTCGCTACAGTGGTTGACGTTTGACTACCTGACGCCGGATCAGGCAGGCAACCGGTCGATCAGCCGTGCCTCGGCCAACTCGATGCTGACCATGATTGGCGTTGTCATCCTGCTTATCCTTCCGCTGCGCCGCACATGGCGCGATCATAAAGGAGGTCACTGACATGTCCTCGCGCGCGCTTCGCCAACCGCTCAGCCTGCGGCTGACCTCGAACATCTTTCTGGCGCTTTGGTGCCTGATCGCGGCCTTCCCGATCTTCTGGATCGTAGTGATGAGCTTCAAATCGCCGGTCGATGCGTTCGACAGTAACGCGCTGAACGTGATTTTCGGCCCGGCCACACTGGGCGTCGGCAAGGGGCTGTCGCTGCTGGATATCATTCTGGGCGTGGCGGTGATCTGGGCAACGATAATCATCGCCACCAAAACACTGCCGTCGATGGTAAAATCTTACTCGAAACCCGGACAGGAATGGTTCGGCTGGGTCATTGGCGTACTGGTCGTTTTGGTGGGCTTTCTCGTGGTGTTCTTTGTCGTCCTGCCGGCCGTTCTAAACGTGCTCAACCCGTGGTTCGGGCCCTTGGGCCGGGACGTGCTTGGCCTGACCACCGAACACTACAAGACCGTCTGGATTGACCGGGGCTTTTCAAACAACTTCAAGAACTCCCTGATCGTGACAACAGGTGTGGTGACCGTGTCGCTGACCGTTGGGACGTTGGCGGGATATGGTCTGGCACGGTCTGGATCGACTTTGGCTTTCTGGATCCTAATTGTCGCCTTGGTGTTCCGGGCCCTGCCGCATTCGGTGCTGGTGGCTGGTTATCTGCCGGTTTTCATCAACTCGGCTGAATGGCTGGCCCCGATCCTGGGTGAAAATGCACCAACACTTTACGGCAAGCCATTTGCGGTGATTGCTGTTCTGGTTGCGATCAATCAGCCATTCACGATCTGGATGCTGCGTTCGTTCTTTCAGAATATCCCGGCAGAGCTGGATGAGGCCGCCCGCGTTGATGGTTGCAGCCATTTTCAGGCCTTCCGCCGTGTGATCATGCCGGTAATGTGGCCGGGGGTGATCACCACAGGCCTGTTCAGTTTCCTGCTGGCGTATAACGACTTTCTTGTCACTGCGTTGCTGCTGGACGCGCAGAACCAGACCATGGTTCCCGCCATTGTCGGCATGTTCAACCGCGAGACGACTACAACCGACCAAGTGGTCGCGGTTGCCGCCGCCGTGTCGATCACTGCGCCGCTGATCTTCCTTGTGCTGATCTTCCAGCGCCAGATCGTCAGCGGTCTGACAGCCGGAGCGGTCAAAGGCTGATGAGCAACCATGCACGCCATAACGCCATGTCGCGCCACCCGGCGCTGAACAGGATGCCGAGGGACTTTCTGAGTATCGGGGCTGTGATCCCCAAACTCTCTCTCTGGCAACCTGAAAGGACATAGACATGAAAGGTTCCCGTCCCGAACAAGCGGTTCTGACCCGCGACACGGACATGAGCAAAACCGAAGACACGCGCCGCGTGATCGAAACCATGGTGGATGGTCTGAACGATCACCGCATTGATGACATCGGAGAATTCTTCACCCAGGGCTTCCGCTGGATGGGCAATCAAGGCTGCGGCACCAAAACCGGGCTGAAAGAGTTTCAGGAAAACTGGCAGCGCCCGTTTCAGGCGGCGTTTTCGGACAAGACCTGCATCGATGAGGCCCGTCTATACATGGGCGAATGGGCAGCAGCCTTTGGTCGTCAGGAAGCAACCCATACGGGTGAGTTTCTGGGCATCGCCCCTACCGGCAAGCGGGTCGAGATCCGCTACATGGATTTTTGGAAAGTCGTTGACGGCAAGATCGTCGACAACTGGGTGAATGTCGATTTCGCACATGTCGCGGCGCAACTGGGCGTCGACCTGTTCAACGGCCAAGGCTGGGAAGCATTTGACCGGGGTGAGAAATGTCCACCCCGGCCGGAAAACTGAGGATTGGAAACATGGCAATCGAGTATCTTAAACGCGGCAAATCCGATGCGGACCGGGCGGAAGATGATGCCAAGACCCGCGCCGTGGTTGAGGCGACGCTGAAAGACATCGAAACCCGCGGTGATGCTGCGGTGCGTGAGTTGAGTGAGAAGTTCGACAACTACTCGCCAGCCTCGTTCCGCCTGAGCCAGAAGGAAATCGATGACTTGATCGGTCAACTGACCGATAGGGAACTGGCCGACATAAAATTCGCACAGGAACAGGTGCGCAACTTTGCGCAGGCTCAGCGGGATTCAATGCTGGACATCGAGGTTGAAACCCTGCCGGGCGTGATCCTTGGCCATAAGAACATCCCCGTACAATCGGTCGGGTGTTACGTCCCCGGCGGCAAGTTCCCAATGGTGGCGTCGGCCCATATGTCCGTGGCCACGGCCTCAGTTGCCGGTGTCCCTCGGATCATTGCCTGCACGCCTCCGTTCAAAGGCAAGCCGAACCCAGCAGTGATTGCGGCCATGCATTTGGGTGGCGCGCATGAGATCTACGTTATGGGTGGCATACAGGCCATTGGTGCGATGGCTTTGGGCACCGAGACGATTGATCCGGTTCACATGCTGGTTGGTCCCGGTAACGCCTTTGTCGCCGAAGCCAAGCGCCAGTTGTTCGGGCGCGTCGGCATTGATCTGTTTGCAGGTCCCACCGAAACCATGGTGATCGCGGACGAGACCGCAGCAGATGCCGAACTGTGCGCAACCGACCTGCTGGGGCAGGCCGAACACGGCTATAACAGCCCCTGTGTGCTGCTGACCAACTCTCACAAGCTTGCCAAAGAGACACTGTCCGAGGTGGACCGCCTTTTGGGCATCCTGCCGACTGCAGACACCGCGAAAGTGTCCTGGGATGAATATGGCGAGGTGATCGTCTGCGACACGTATGACGAGATGCTGCAAGTCGCAGATGACATCGCCTCGGAACATGTGCAGGTGATGACGGATCGTGACGACTGGTTCCTTGAGAATATGACCTGCTACGGCGCGTTGTTCCTTGGTCCGCGCACCAACGTGTCAAACGGGGACAAGGTGATTGGTACGAACCACACCCTGCCAACGAAGAAGGCCGGGCGTTATACTGGTGGGCTTTGGGTTGGGAAGTACCTGAAAACGCACAGTTATCAGAAAGTTCTGACCAACGAGGCGGCGACACTAATCGGCGAATACGGCTCGCGTCTGTGCATGTTGGAAGGTTTTGTTGGCCACGCAGAACAGTGCAACGTCCGCGTGCGTCGCTATGGTGGCATCAATGTGCCCTATGGCGAACCCGCGCCGTATCGGGATGCCGCTGAATGAGTGACAGGCATACACAGCATAAGGCCCTGATCGCTCCGCTTAGGGCCGCGATGTATGATTTTTCCGAGGCCGGTGTTCGCGCGGCACTGGCCGAGGTAACGGCCTCGGACGCCGTTTTCCACCTATGCCATCCCTTTGGCGACAGCATTGGCAGCGACGCTTTCTATGACCGCGCCTATAAAGACCTGTTGACGGCCTGGCCCGATCTGGAACGCCGCGACTACATTGTCATGGCCGGCCCGGATGAACATGGTTCGGACTGGGTCGGGTGCGGCGGCTACTACACGGGCACATTCACCGGCCCATGGCTGGACATCCCACCGACTGGTAATCAGGTTACTATGCGGTTCCACGAATTTTACCGTTTCGAAAACGGCAAAATCGCGGAAATACAGGCCCTTTGGGATATCCCCGAGGTGATGATGCAGGCAAATGCCTGGCCGATGGCACCCAGCCTTGGACGCGAATGGCATGTGCCGGGCCCGGCCACGCAGGACGGGTTCGTTCCCGGTCCGTATGATGAGGCAAAGGGCAAAGAGACCTGTCAGCACATCATCGATATGTTGGAGCACCTCAAGAAACACCCCAAACAGGGTGGCCCCGAGGTGATGGAGATGGAACGGTTCTGGCATCCGCGCATGAACTGGTACGGGCCGTCGGGCATTGGAACCGGGCGTGGCTATGCGGGCTTTCGCAATTGGCACCAAATTCCGTTCCTGAGCGGAATGCCGGATCGTGGGCAGTTCGTGGACGACATCACCTACCACTTTTTCGGTGATGGCGAATACGCGGCTGTGACCGGCTGGCCCAATATGATCCAGACCGTCACTGATGACGGTTGGATGGGCATTGCGCCCTCGGGCAAGAAAATCACCATGCGTAGCCTCGATTTCTGGCGGCTGGAAAACGGGCGCATTCGTGAAAACTGGGTGCTGGTCGATCTTCTGGATGCTTATCGCCAGCTAGGCGTTGACGTCTTCGCCCGTCTACGGGAATTCAACAAAGCGCGAAACATAGGGCGCATTGAAATACCGGATGGAATGAGCTGATGACTGAACTGCCACGCACCCCTTCGTTTTACCTGACAGGAAAGACCGCCCTGGTGACAGGTGCCTCTTCAGGCATCGGGCAGGGCTGTGCCGTGGCGCTGGCCGAGGCGGGCGCGCATGTCGTCTGTGCGGCCAGAGGCGAGGACCGGTTGAATGAGACGGTGGCTGCTCTGCAGGGGCAGGGCTGGTCAGCCGAAGCGCTTGTGCTGGACCAGGGCGATCTGGGAAAGCTGAAACAGCTTTTCGAAACGCGAAACTTCGAGGTCGTGGTGAACTCGGCCGGGGTCGCCCGTCATAGCCCCGCAATTGAAACGACACCCGAAGACTTCGATGTCGTTACCGGCGTCAACTTGCGTTCCGCCTACTTCCTTTCCGCCTATGCTGCGCGTGCCTTGATCGATGCTGGCAAGCCAGGGTCCATAATTCATATCTCCAGTCAAATGGGCCATGTGGGCGGCGTAGACAGGGCGCTTTACTGTGCAACCAAGCATGGGCTCGAAGGTATGGTCAAATCCATGGCCATCGAATGGGGCAAGCAGGGCATTCGGATCAACACGGTCTGCCCGACGTTCATTCGAACGCCGTTGACCCAGTCCACTTTCGACAACCCCGAACGCGCCGCGTGGATCATGGAGAAGATCAAGCTGGATCGCGTGGGCGAGGTCGAAGATATCATGGGCGCGGTACGCTACCTCGCCTCGGATGCCTCAGCGCTGGTTACGGGCACCTCGATGTTGATTGACGGAGGTTGGACAGCAGATTGATGGCCGAGAAAGTAACATCACTCCAGGTCGCGCAACTTGCCGGTGTCAGCCAATCCGCCGTCAGCCGCGTCTTCACGCCGGGCGCTTCGGTCAGCAAGAAGACGGAAGAAAAGGTGCGCAAAGCCGCGACCGAGCTTGGCTATCGCCCCAATGTGTTGGCGCGCGCGATGGTGTCGGGCAAAAGCCGCATCATCGGTTTGGTCGTCGCCTATCTGGACAACTATTTCTATCCCGAAGCGCTTGAGAAGTTGTCGAACGAGTTGCAGGAGCAGGGGTATCACGTCCTGATCTTCATGGCCTCCAGAACGGCCGGAAACATTGACGACGTTATGGAGGAAATTCTTGATTATCAGGTTGATGGCGTGATCCTGGCCTCGGTCGCGATGTCGTCCGATATCGCAACACGGTGCCAACAAGCTGGTGTGCCGGTCGTGCTGTTCAACCGTAGTCAGGATATCGACGGGATCACCTCGGTGACCTCTGATAATTACTCCGGCGGTCGCAAGGTCGCTGAATTCTTTGTTGCCGCAGGCCACAGTCGCATCGCTTACATTGCCGGTTGGCAGGGTGCCTCAACCCAGCGAGACCGCGAGGCCGGTTTTCGCGCCGCACTCGGTGATGCAGGTCAGGATTTGTACGCCTACGAAATCGGAGAGTTCCTGACCGAAAATGCGCGATTGGCCGCGCGCCGCATGTTTGACGTTGAACCGCAAAAACGACCCGACGCGGTGTTCGTCGCCAATGACCATATGGCGCTTGCCGTGATGGACGTCGTTCGGTTTGAACTCGGAATGCGTATACCAGAAGACGTTTCTATCGTTGGATACGATGACGTACCGCAGGCCGGATGGCTTGCCTATAACCTCACCACCATTCGTCAACGCGCCAACCTGATGGTTGCGGAAACCGTTGATGCCTTGTTGGACCATATTGAAAACCCGGCAGTTGCCGCAGCCCGCAAGGTCGCGATTGATGGGCCGTTGATCGTGCGTACTTCGGCACGGCTGCCCAAAGGCTGGACCCCGCAAAGGATGAAAACATGAAAGGCTTTGATCCCAAGTTCCGGGATTTTCCCGACTATATCATCGGAATTACCAAAGAGATCTGGGAAGACCGGGGCATCGCAACCCTGCACGAATATTACAGCGAAGATATCGTCGTTCGTTCACCCGGTTCGGTGGTTGTGGGAAATCAGAATGTGATCGGCGCCACGATGGCGACCCTGGCCGAGTTTCCGGATCGGCAGTTGATGGGTGAAGATGTGATCTGGTCGGGCACGCCGGAAGAGGGCATGCTCAGCTCTCACCGCATCCTGTCTACTGCCACGCATCTGGCCGAAGGGGTTTACGGCAAACCTACGGGTACGAAACTTTGCTATCGGATTCTGGCCGACTGCCACGCCATCGACAACCAGATTAACGACGAATGGTTGATCCGCGATCAGGGCGCGATTGTGCGGCAGATGGGCTGGGACCCAAAGGAATACGCCGCTGATCTGATTGCGCGCGAGGGCGGTAAGGACAGCTGCACCAAGCCTCTGACCCCCGAAATCGACCAGCCCGGCCCCTACAAGGGTCGCGGCAATGATAATGAGTGGGGGCAGCGATATGCTGATATCCTGACCCGGATCATGAGTGCCGATATGGGCACAATCGCGACTGAATATGACCGTGCGGTGCAGTCTGAGTATGTGGGCGGCGTCACGGGGCACGGCCGGGATGCCGTCGACCGGTTCTGGATGGGGCTGCGGGCGAGTTTCCCGAATGCTGAATTCAAGATTGAACACCAGATCGGGCGCGACGACCCGGATATGCCGCCGCGATCAGCAATTCGCTGGAGCCTTTGGGGCAAGCATGACGGCTGGGGCATGTTCGGGGCGCCGACAGGGGCACAGGTTTATGTCCTCGGGATCAGTCACGCCGAGTTTGGCGCGTTGATTGCGGGGCAGCCGCAGCTGCGCCGTGAATATACTCTGTTCGATGAAACCTCGGTCTGGAAACAGATCCTGTTGCAGAGCGGAGAGGTCTGAGTGGCCCGCCCGGTCGCATATCGTATCCTTGCAGGTGGTCTGTGTGAAACCGGAGCCCGTCGACGTTTCCATATGTTCCGTCAAAGCCTGCGGGCGCGGCGACTGAATCTGCGCCCGCCAGGGGAGTGAGCGCCTGTGCCGCCTGAGCACACGAGCTTGCATTCCTGAAAACAAAATATCGGATCATACATCATGACCAAATCAGCCATCACTTCCCGCATTGTCCGCTACGGCGAGCTTCAACCCTGTAAAACCGCGTTTATCGATGCCCATACGCCGGGCAGCGATCAGAAAGAGAATTTCACGATCATCGGCGGTGGCGTCTCGGAATCTCCGGATCAGCACGTGCACATCACCGACAAGATCGGCTTCAACATAGGTGCCGCGGGTCAGCCGCCGAAATGCCGGAACTCATTGCACAGCCACACAACGGCCGAGGTTTTCTTTGTTGCCAAAGGACGCTGGCGCTTTTTCTGGGGCCGTTATGGCACCGCCGGTGAGTTCATCGCCGAGGAGGGCGATATTTTCAACATCCCGACCGGCATCTTCCGTGGTTTCGAAAATGTTGGCCAAGACTACGGTATGATCATGGCAATCTTGGGCGGAGACGACGCGGGCGGAGGCGTCACTTGGGCCCCTCAGGTCATCGAAGATGCGCAGGCGCATGGTCTGATGCTGGGCGACAATGGCGTTCTGTATGACACCAAGAAAGGGCAGGAGCTGCCTCATAATGTGCACCCTATGCCCTTGCTGACCGAAGAGCAGTTGAAGGGCTATCCTGAGGTTCCTGTTGAGGATGTCGTCGGCAAATATGTTGCACGGTATTGGGATTTGATGGCGTTGTCGGCCAATAAGCCTGCGCAGGTGATTGGTGAGAGCGGGCTGATCAAGGATAAGCCGGGTTTTTCGGTAGACTTCCTTGGCCGGGGGTCCTCTGTGACCGAACCGATTGCGGCGGATAAACCTGTGGTTCTGATGCCAGCCAGCGGTCACTGGCATATCTCGATCGACGGGCACGAAACCACAATTTCGACAGGTGACACGGCTCTGGTTTTGCCCGGCGAATCCTATAGCGTTCAGCCATCAATGACCGGGCAGGCGGGCCTGTACCGGATCACTGCAACCGATGAACCGGCAGGAGCGACCTGGACAGGATGAGCGCAGACCCGAACGACACCCAAGCCATATATGAGCGGCAAGCCACAGAGTATGACAAGCGCCGCTCAAAAGCCCTTTTCGAGGCGCGCTGGCTGGCGCGCTTCACGGCCAGCCTCAAACCGGGTGACCACGTACTGGATCTGGGCTGTGGCACAGGCGATCCCATTGCGCGCTGGTTTATGGCCGAAGGGTTCGCCGTCACGGGTGTCGATTTTTCCGCAGCCATGCTGAACATCGCCAAAGAACGCTGGCCGGACGGGGATTGGCGGAAAGCTGACATGCGGGATTTTGAGCTGGATCAGCAATTCGATGGGATCATCGCCTGGAACAGTTTCTTTCACCTGACAGCGGATGAGCAGAAGGGCTGCATCACCCGCATGGCGCGCCATTTACATAATGGTGGAATGCTGATGCTGACCGTAGGCCCACGCGCCGGGGAAGTCAGCGGCACGGTGGGATCAGAGCTTGTCTACCACGCCTCGTTGTCCCCGGCCGGTTATGCAACGTGCCTTGAAGAGAACGGGCTGCAAATGACCGGCTTTTTGGCCGAAGACCCCGAAACTCAAAGCCATACTGTGCTGATGGCACGAAAACTGTAAGGAGGTCTTTATGGCCGTAAAAACCACACATGTTGGGTCTTTGCCCCGAAAACAGGACGTCGTGGATCTTATCTTTGCCAGGGAAAACGGTGAACCATATGAAGCAGCCGCGTTTGACGCGTGTATGACCGCCGCAGTCTCTGAAACGGTGCGCAAACAGGTCGAATCCGGCGTTGATATAGTCAGCGACGGTGAGACTTCGAAGATTTCTTATGCGACCTATGTCAAGGACCGCTACACCGGGTTTTCCGGTGACAGCCCTCGAAACGCGCCTGCAGATTTGAAGATGTTCCCCGGATTTCTGCAGCGGCTGGCCAATAACGGTGGCACGCCGCAATACGCCCGGCCAATGTGCACCGGCGAGGTGCGATCAAAAGGGCAGGGCGAGTTAGAGAAAGACATTGCCAATCTCAAAGCGGCTATGGCGCAGCATGGGGTCGAGCGCGGTTTCATGAATGCCGCGTCCCCGGGCGTGATCTCACTGTTTTTGCAGAACGATTTCTACCCCACACGTGAGGCATATCTGGCGGCGCTGGCCGATGCCATGAAAGAGGAATACGAAACTATCGTGGCCGCTGGTCTGGATCTGCAACTGGATTGTCCCGATCTGGCCTTGTCGCGCCATATGCTGTTCACAGACCTTTCAGACGACGCGTTCGTCGAAATCGCCGATATGCATGTCGAGGCGCTGAACCACGCGCTTCAGAACGTCCCGCAGGATCGCGTGCGGGTGCATATCTGCTGGGGCAACTACGAGGGTCCGCACTGCTGCGACATTGCGATGGACAAGGTGTTCAGCACCCTGATGGCGACCAAGTCGCGCTATGTCCTGTTTGAGACCTCGAACCCGCGTCACGCCCACGAGTGGACCGTGTTCCGCGACCGCAAATCTGAGATACCCGATGACAAGGTTCTGGTCCCCGGGGTGGTCGACACCACCACCAATTTCGTCGAGCATCCCGAGCTTGTGGCCCAACGGATCGAACGTTTTACGGGAATCGTCGGCGCGGACCGGGTGATAGCAGGCAGCGATTGTGGCTTTGGCACCTTTGCGGGCTTCGGCGCGGTTGACCCTCAGATCGCCTACGCCAAGTTGGCCGCGCTGTCTGAGGGGGCCAAGCTGGCCTCGGCATGATACCCGTGATTTTCTTGCCGGGCATGATGTGTGACGCCCGCCTTTTTGGCCCGCAAATCGACGCACTGTCTGGCAGGATGCCTGTGATGACATTCCCGTTGTCGCGACACGACAGCGTGCAAGCCATTGCAGATGACATTCTGCAAAACACGCCGTCTGAATTCGCGCTGGCAGGATTGTCGATGGGCGGTATCGTGGCAATGGAAGTATTGCGTCAGGCCCCGGAACGTGTTTCGCGCCTGGCTTTGCTCGACACAAATCCACTGGCTGAAAAGCCAGAGGTCAAAGCCCGCCGCGCGCCCCAGATTGCAGCCGTTCGCGACGGCAAGCTGAGGTCGGTGATGCGGGACGAGATGAAGCCCAGTTACCTGTCGGACGGGCCCAACCGGGGGGCTATCCTGGATCTATGCATGGCAATGGCCACCGACTTGGGCCCTGCCGTATTCTTGCGCCAATCACAGGCTCTGATGAATCGCCCGGACCAAAGCGTGACGCTGACAGCTTTCACGGGAAAGGCTTTGGTTCTGTGTGGGCAAGAAGATCGGCTGTGCCCCGTGGAGCGCCACCAGATGATGCACGATCTATTGCCAGACAGCACGCTGGAGATCATCGAAGGTGCAGGGCATCTGCCGACATTGGAACAACCCCAAAAAACCACAGCGGCTTTGGTCCGTTGGTTGGAGGACACATGACGCCATCCCTTTTGTCCCTGCTTCGCAAGGTCGATACCCCCACCGTCTGCAATGCCATTGAGGTGGCGCAAGGCAAGCGCGGGTTCGATGATTTCACGCGCGGAACCATGCTGTGTTCAGCGCCTGAGGAACCTCCGATCGTCGGCTATGCCCGTACGGCAAAAATCGCGGCAGTCAATCCACCGACCGAACCGCCTGACGTCATCAAGACCCGGCGCATGGCCTACTACAAATACATGGCCGAAGCGGTCAATCCGTGCGTCGCGGTGATCGAGGATATGGATTATCCGGATTGCATCGGAGCCTATTGGGGTGAAATCAATACATCCGTCCACAAGGGTTTTGGTATGTCCGGTGTCGTAACCAATGGCGTCATGCGTGATCTGGGAGACTTACCCAAGGGGTTCCCGGTTGTTGCCGGCTCCGTCGGGCCAAGCCACGGTTTCGTCCACGTCCGCGAGATTGATACACCGGTTTCCGTTTTTGGCCTGACAGTTAATCCTGGCGAATTGGTGCACGCCGACCGTCATGGCGCGTTGGTTGTACCCGATGATGTCGTCGACCAGTTAGAAGCAGCAATCCAAAAGCTATTGGTGACAGAACGCATCGTCTTGGATGCAGCCAGTCAGCCAGGGTTTGATTTTGACGCTTTTGAGACCGCTTGGGCGGCCTTCGAAAAAGCCAGGGTCTGACTATAGGGGCCGTCATTCCGCATGCCGCCGCGCCTCAGAGCTTCTGCTCGACGAGGGCGAACAGCTCAATTGGATGCGCAACGCCACGAATGTCGTGAAACCCGCAAGAAGCAAACAGATCATCCGAAGCGCCAGCAACGACTGACGTTGCCAAAACTCTTCGGCCAATAGATTTTGTCAAACCCTCAATTCGGCTGGCGACGTTCACCGCGCCACCAAGTACAGTAAAATCCAGTCTTCCGGGGCTGCCGATGTTGCCATAACTGACTTGCCCTGCGTTGATCCCGATACCAACGTCTAGAGCCGGTTTTCCGGCTTCCGCGCGACTGCAGTTGACGGCGGTCAGACCAGCCAAAACACTTTGCGCTGCATACGCAGCTTTGCGACATCGGTCAGCGCGATCAGCTTGCGTGGCGATGGTGAAAATCGACAGAATACCGTCACCCATAAATTTAAGAACATCGCCTCCATTCTCTTCCACTGACTGAACAACTAGATCGAAGTATCCGCTCAGCGCGTCAAAAACTTCCTCTTCAGGTGCGCTGTCCGATAGCGCCGTAAAGCCGCGCAAATCTGAGAACATGACCACGGCCTCAAGCGTTGTACGTTCCCCTCGTTTGATGCGCCCGTTCCAAACGCTGTCCGAGGGCCCATCGCCAAGGTAGGTTCGCAGAAGGCCTTTGGACGATTTGCGCATTGTGACAGGTTCCAAAGCCGAAGACAGCGCGGGCAGCGCGTCCTCGATCAATTTCAGATGCAGTGGCGAGAACCCTTCTGGTGCTTGGGTAACAAATGTGCAGCCGTGTAGTGATCTGTCGCCGTAATAAAGCAGGGTGGCATAATAGTCGGTGCCGCCCTGCTCGGCGAAGTCCAGGTAGGATGAATGCTCTGTCTTTGAATCCAGCTGGCGTAGACATTTGTGAAGTGGCTTTCGGTGTTCCAGAATATACTCAAATGAGCTTCCTACGTACCCGTCGGTCAACATCGTCTCATGTGTGACGTCATAGCTTTCGGTTCCATCAGGTGTCCAAACCACACCCCAAGCAATGAGTAAGGGATTGGCGAAGCGCTGGCCAATATTGACCCGCCAGAGCGGGACACCCGCCTTTATTAAGGAGGAGCAGAAATGCGACACCACTTTCACGGGATCGCCTGATTGGCGCCCTTCAGTGATCATCCAGTTTGTCAGTTGGGCTACGGAGTCCATTATTTCAAACTAGTCGCTAGGGCTGGATGCACAAAGGAAATTGGGCCTGTGATGGGCCGATTTGAACCAAATGAAGCCCGCGCATGATGCCAGGCGCGTTTAGGCTTGGCGCAAATTCAGGAGGCGATCCATCGAAGATCTCAAACCACAAACAGCTTGTTTTGCACGACCTGGCCCCAGATTGGGCTACCCGCTTCAAGCGCCTTGCCAAGGACGGCTTGGCAAGGCCGTGGTCATGTCCCGCTTGATCCCCAGGATGCATTCGCGTTTTAAGGGCGGTCGTCAAAAACGGGTTTGTAGCCACTCGCAAAAAGCGGTCGAAACGTGTGATCCCGCCGTACCTGTTTTGTGTTGCAAGACGTAGTGAGCCTGGCCTGTATCAACGGGGGCACCGACAATTCTGATCTGGCGGCCGCTTGCGATGGCCTGCTGCGCGAACCGGTTGATCATAATGGTGCAGCCGCTTTCCGCAGCCACCAATTCGCAGGCGGCAACCGAGGTATCGACGATAAGGCGCGGGGATACATCTGCGTTGGGCAGACCACGGGCCGACAGATACCGCGCCCAATGATCGTCAAACCCCAGAACGTGGATGGCAGCGTGGGCCAGCAGATCCTCGGGTGTTTTGATCATTGGCGCGGTGCGCACACCGCAAACCGGAACGATGAACTCATCGGAAAGCTTGACCATGCGCGTGTCGGAATGGGTTTGCGGAGCCAACTGGATGTCAACGTCCACGGGATGCCCTTCCTGGCCGCTCTGCCACAGAGAGGTGACAAGTTTGATCCCGATACCGGGATGGGCTGTCTGAAAGGTTGCAAGTTGCGGCGCCAGCCAAATGATCATGGCCGCCGACGCCCGCACTACGATCGTCGTCTCCAAGGCAGGCCCAAACAGCCCGTTTGTGGAAAATGCGATGTGCTCCAGTGAATCCCGGACCGATATCAAATAGGCCCGGCCGATTTCCGTCAGTTGCAGGCTTTTGGCCTTGCGAATGAACAGTTTCTGCCCCAGCTGACCTTCCAGCGCCTTCATGTGCTGACTGACAGCCGTTTGTGTCAGCCCCAGCTCTCGGCTGGCGGCGGTAAAGCTTAAATGACGTGCGGCGGCCTCGAAAGTGCGAAGCCAGTTCAGGTTGAGATTGCTTTTCATTGCCCATTCATAAGTTTTTTATGTGCATGGACGCAAATTGTTTCATTTTCCTTCATTTCGGTCGGCAGTTAGACAAAAGCAACTGACGACGAAGTCGACCAGACAAAAGGGAGCGATCTATGCCGGAGATCAATCTAGATGCAGCCACCGACATGGTTTTGAGCCTTGTGGATCTGGAGCGCTATCCCATTGCGGATCTGGAAAGTGCCGAAGGTGCTGCGTTTCTCCAGGCCTGTCAGGACCAGATGGAGGAACATGGCTGGTGCAATCTGGATGGGTTCATCCGTCCCGGGGCACTGGCAGCTCTGGCCGATGAATCCAACGCCTTGCTACCCACCGCTGACGTACTGACCATCAAACGCAACATCTATCAGGGCGCAATTGACCCGTCGCTGCCCAAGGATGATCCGCGTCGTAAGGAATATACGCATGTGGCAACGCAATTGGCGGATGATCAGTTGCCGAATGAAACGCTTATTCAGCGGCTTTATCAGTCGCCGCGTTTGACGGACTTTGTGCGCCGCGTCCAAAAGAAAGAGGTGCTGCATCGCTGCGCCGATGAGTTTCAAGCGCTGAATGTCGTCGCCCTGCATCCAGGAAGCTGGCACGCCTGGCATTATGATACGACGGAATGCACCGTGACGCTGCTGTTGCAGGCCGCTGAAACCGGGGGTGATTTTGCCTTCTTGCCGAACTCGCGCACCGACGAAACCGAAGACCGTGAGGCGGTGGATCGTTTGCTTGCTGGTGATATGTCCCATGCGCAGAAGTTTGACCGGGGTGCCGGTACTTTTACCCTGTTTCGCGGTGGCTATTCATTGCACGGGGTGACAGAGGTCGAAGGGTCGACCCCCCGTGTCACCGCGATCATGACTTATGACGAACAGGAAGGCCGCGTGATCAGCGACGACATCAACATCCGGATCTATGGTGATCGCGTCAAAAATATCCTCGCGGAACGCGCAGCCTCCAACATCAACGCATAAAGGACCAAGCCATGAAAACTGCTCTACTCGTCATTGATGTGCAAATGGCACTGGCTCATGAGGATGCCGCCGGTGCCGTGCGATCTTGCCCCGAGGCAGGCGACAATATCGGCCGGCTTCTCAGCCGGTTTCGCGCGCACGGTGACAAGATCGTCCATGTGCATCACCACGGGCTTGACCCGGGCGATCCATTTCATGCGGATGCGCCAGGCGCGGCTGTTCAACCCTTTGCGGCACCGCAGGGGGACGAGCCGGTGATCATCAAAAACGTCTCCAGCGCCTTCGCCGGAACTTCGCTCGAAGCTGATCTGCGCGCCGACAATATTGAGCGTGTGGTCATTTGCGGGGCCACGGCCAATCACTGTGCCGAGTCTGCCGCGCGCTCTGCAAGCAGTCTGGGCTTTGAGATGGTCTATGCCTCTGACGCCGTCTGGGCTTATGACGCGACCGGGCCGGACGGAGTGACCCACAGCGCCGAACAGATCCATTCCGTCACGCTTGCCAATCTGCAGGGTGAGTTTGGTGAGGTATGTTCGACCGACACCATCCTGAACGCGTAAGCAATATAACTAACCCCGAGGACGGCGAAGATGCGCATTGGATTTATTGGGCTTGGCACCATGGGCGGCCCGGCAGCCCTGAACCTGATCAAGGGCGGGCACGACCTGACGGTCTGCGACCTTGATCGGAACCGGGCAGAAGAGCACCTGGCGCTTGGGGCGACGTGGGCAGAGACCCCTGCGGCTGCGGCGCAAGCGGCGGACATCGTGTTCACCATGGTCTTTGGACCAAAGCAAATCGAACAAGTGGCAGGCGGCGACGATGGGCTGCGATCCGCCATGTCCGCGGGGCAGGTTTGGGTGGATATGACAACAAACAAACCCGCCTTTGTGCGCGAGCTTGCAGCCACCTTTGCTGAAAACGGTGTACAGTTGATTGATGCGCCGGTCACAGGCGCCGTCGATGGTGCACGCACCGGCAATATGCCTCAATTCGCAGGTGGGGATGAGGCGACTGTCGCGCGTATTCGCCCCGTGATGGAACTGATGGGTCCGCTTCATTACATGGGCCCCAGCGGTAGCGGGTCCGTGACGAAACTGGCCAGCAATCAGCTTTGGGCCATCCACGCGACAGCCATGGGTGAGGCACTTGTCATGGCGGTGAAATCAGGTGTCGATCTGTCACGAGCCTGGGACGCGCTTAAGATCGGGGCCAGCGAAAGCTGGTGCATGCATCACGACGCCCCGTCCGTTTTTGCCGGACATTATGATCCGTCTTTCACACTGGATCTGTGCCAAAAGGATCTGGGCCTGATCGTTGAGGCCTGCGACGACGCCGGCACCGCCGCCCCGGCCACACGGCTGGTGTGCACGCAATTCGAAGCAGCCCGCGAAAAATATGGGGGTGACAAGGGCGAATTGCATGTGGTGAAGCTTGAAGAAGACAATGCTGGCGTGTCACTTCGCCTTGACGGGGATTGGGTCCCGCACTGGGAAAAATAACGAGGGGCCCAATCTGGGCCCTAACCCGGAGGACGCGTGGCGCTGGTTCATGAACACATCTGCTGCCCACCATTCGAAGGGCCGCTTTGAAGCGGTAGCTGACGCAAATGTTGATTCTTATTATTCTAACCCAACATCCTGAACAGGAATGCCCAAACCGACTTTCTTTCTCCCCATGACAACAGATGTGCGAAAGCGACGGACGTTTGAGTTGTCGAAGAACAGTCGCTTCGTGAGTTCCTGAAAATCATCCATATCCTTTGCTGTGCAGACCAGACAGAAGTCGGCGTCTCCGGTGATGTAATAGCACTGCTGTACCATAGGCTCTGATTGCGCCTGACGTGAGAATGCGTCGATCTGATCCTGACGTTCGCGTTCCAATTCGACCATGACAATGAAGCTCATCGCGACACCCAGCTTTTTAGGATCAACGATCGCGACTTCCGAAAGTATTGCGCCCGAGGTTCTGAGCGCCTTTAACCGCCGCTGAATAGAGGCCACAGACAAGCCTGTCTCGGACGCGAGCGTTTCTAGACCCATCTTGGCATCGGTTTGCATCAACTGAAGCAGGTTTCGGTCATACTGATCGAGTTTCATGAGAATTTCCCTATCTGGTAAGAAAATTTCCCGAAAATTCGGAAAAATTGACCATAATAGGTCACACTTTGCGAGTACAACTTTCTGCATGAAAAATCCAACGATACTCGATGTCGCAAAACCGCTGGCTCTGCTGGCTGCATGCCCCGCCTATAAACCAAGTCCGTTGGAGACACGCAGTCTCCAAGACAGACCTATTCTGATAAAGGATGAAACCAACAGGATGGGATTGGGCGCTTTCAAAGCGCTCGGAGGCGTTTACGCTGTTGCCAAGCTGATAGAAGCGCGCGTCGGTCATCCTTTGGAACCAAACGCCTATTTGGACGATTCCGTAAAAACCATCGCACGCACGATGACTTTTGTCTGTGCCAGTGCAGGCAATCATGGCATGGCCGTGGCGGCCGGAGCGCGGCTGTTTGGCGCAAAGGCCCGCATTCACCTTGCCGAAACAGTGCCAGAGGATTTTGCAATTCGCCTGCGGGAAAAAGGCGCGGAAGTTGTCCGATCGGGTGACGATTATGAGGCGAGCGTTGCGGCAGCCATAGCCGACGCCGAGGCGTCCGGCGCAATCCACCTCGCCGATGGATCTTGGCCTGGATATACCGAACCTCCGCGGTTGGTGATGGAGGGCTATACCGTCATCGCCGAAGAAATGCGGACAGAGTTGGAAAGCTCTGGGAATTGGCCAAGCCACGTTTACTTGCAGGCAGGCGTTGGTGGGCTTGCTGCGGGGATCGCTTACATGATCCGATCCACCTGGGCGGTTCAGCCAAAGATCATAGTGGTCGAACCTGATGCGGCCCCTTGCCTTGCCGAAAGCGCCCGGGCGGGACAGATGGTAACGGTTGAGGGCCCGGTGTCCAATATGGGGCGCTTGGACTGCAAAACGCCTTCTATGTTGGCTTTGGAAATTCTTGAACGGTGCGCCGACGACTGGGTTACGGTCACTGACCTGCAGGCCTTGGACGCTGTAAAACATGCGCGCGATCTGGGCTTTTCCACCACGCCGTCTGGCGCAGCGGGGCTTGCAGCCTTGTTGACGGACGAGGCTAAATTGCCGTTGATCGTGCTGTCCGAAGGAGACGTTCCCGATGCTTGATCTCGTTGCGTTTCGCCGTGATCTGCATGCCCACCCGGAAACAGGCTTCGCCCTTGACCGGACGTCGGATCTGATCGCGGCCGAGTTGGAACGCGCGGGACTTGAGGTCAGCCGGGGTGTGGGCCGCACGGGCATTGTGGCCACCTTGCGCCGTGGTCCGGACGAAACCGCAATCGGTTTTCGAGCCGATATGGACGCGCTGCCGATACAAGAGGCCACCAACTTGCCGTACCGCTCGGGAACGGAAGGCAAGTTTCACGGATGTGGCCACGATGGCCACAGCACCATGCTGCTGGGTGCCGCGCTGGAGCTTTCGGCGGACCCGTCCTTTGACCGCACCATTCACTTCATCTTTCAGCCCGACGAAGAGAACGGAAACGGGGCAGCCGCGATGATCGCGGACGGTTTGTTTGAACGTTTCCCGATGGCCGCGATCTTCGGCCTTCACAACATGCCCGGAATGGAGCTTGGTCGCTTTGCCACGCAAAGGGGCTCATTCTGCGCGTTCGAGGATAATTTTGAGATACGCGTTCAGGGTCAGGGCGGGCACGCGTCGATGCCGGAAAAAGGCGTTGATCCGATTGTGACTGGGGCCGCAATTGTGCAGCAGTTGCAATCGATCGTCTCTCGCTCGGTTCCGGCGAGCGAGCATGCAGTGGTTTCCGTAACGGAGTTCCTGACAGACGGCGCGCGCAACATTCTGCCTAGCAACGTAACTCTACGGGGGGATTGCCGGGGCTTTTCCAGAGATGTGTCCGAGAATATCGAGCGAAGAATGCGCGCCATAGTCGCCGGTGTATGTGCAGCACAAGGCGCTGAGGCGGAGGTTGATTACTCGACTTCCTTCCGGCCATTGGTGAACGATGCCAGAGCCACAGACATGATCGCGGATGCTGCTCGTGATGTTGGTAGCGTTGATGCGGATTACGGTCGGGTAGGATTCTCAGAGGATTTTGCAGAGTTTCTTGCGCACCGCCCCGGGGCCTTCATCCTGATGGGCAACGGATTGGAAGGGAACAATTCGATGCCGCTTCATAACCCGTCGTATGATTTTAACGACGAGGCGATCAGACATGGGATTGCGTTTTGGACCAGCACTGCACGGCGGGACTATTGACGGCAAGCGATGCCTGAATAAGCCCTAATAGCAGGCAGTTTATCCGCCCTGAAGTTCCCAATCGAACCCTCGGCCGATGTCATTTAGCTATTTTTCTTTGCTGGGCCACTTCATCTGGTGACCACCTTCAGGGCTGCATCGAGATCCAGAAACATTGCGTGACGCAGTTGGCGCAAAGCCTCATGGTCACGAACTTCAACCCGGCAGATCGCGGAAAATCTGTTTCGTATCGCCATCCGCGCCATATGAACCAAAACCCGCAGGGCGGGTGCTTTTTTCTTATGCAGACGGCAGATTCCCAAGGTTAATAGATGGTTAACATATCTCGGTACTTGATTGCGCGGCGATCTTCTTGTTTTACTGAAAATCAAAACAACCCATGCCCGAACGCGGTGTGAATATACAGTGGAAATCGGTAGCAAAACTCTGAATCTACAGAACTTTATGACGATGCGGGCAATGGAGTAGCAAGATGGATCAAGACGACGGATCATCACGCAATGAGTTTGGGAACCCTGGCTCGATTGACGATATGGTGGCGATGTATCTGGAAGCGCTTGAGGGTGTTCTGGGGTCGCTGCGGGACTACAGCGAAAAGGGTGCACGGGTCGAGCCCGACGTGATGTTTCTACTTGCGCAGGCGCAAGCCCGGTGGCTCAGTTCAGCTTTGCGGTATTGGCAGCAGATTGCGACCATCGTCTCGACCCAAGGGACAGACGCGATCGAAGCAACCATACCCAGCGCAGATGGCCCGTCAGTGGAAGCCAGACAGCTGATCGTGCTGGACAAGGCCCGTGCCGTGTTGCGCGAGATATCGGATCTGTCGCTGAGTGAGGCAAAACTGTTGCAACGTGATCTTATGGAAATCGAGGCTGAGCTTCGCAAGTCAGTCGGCCCCGAGGGTGACGACCGGGAAGGCCCCCATCGCTATGCAAAATCCAAACCATGAATAACGAAGGTGCCCGCGCCGATTGGGTGATACCGGAACTGGGATTTGAATCTGAAACCGAACGGTTGCGCACTGCCATCGGCGCGTGGGTTGACTCCACACCCGAAGAGATGCGGCCGCAGTTGGAAGAACAGTTTCTGGCCGGCTCAAAGTATTTTCGCCCATTGACCATCTTTGCCTGTCAGACGGCTGTCGGCAGCGAGGAGATCACGGATGAAACCATACAGGCAGCCGTAACGCTTGAGCTGTTTCATAACATGACGCTGGTTGTAGACGACATTCTGGACCAGTCGGACGAACGGCGCGGCAAACCGACCATGCACACGGCCTTTGGGCAACTTGCGGCGCTGATGACGTCCGGGTTCATGGTTGCTGAAGGCTATCGGATGATGGCGACCGAGCCGCAGGTGGTCGGGTTGTTGTCTGAGCTGATGTCCCGGCTTGGCGCGGCCGAGATTGCGCAGTGGAACAGCCGCACGATGCCGCGAGGGGTCGAGGATTGGCGCAAGCTGGCGCAGGAAGACACCGGTTCGATGTTCGAGGTCGCTGCTTGTCTCGGCGACCGTAGCGAGGGGTTGCGCCATTTCGGTGGTCTGCTGGGCACCCTCTATCACGCCTGCGATGACGTGTCCGACGTGCGTGGAACCGAAGCCCTAGGTGGCGGCGGTGAAGAGGACATTCGCGACGGGATTCTAACCCTGCCGGCTGCGATAGCTGTACGCGAACCTGCAATTGCCGAGATGTTCCGCGATCCGAACCCCGGCAATTACGACGCGCTGGCCGAGGCCTTTCGCGCCGCTTTGCCAGAAGCCGAGGCCGAACTGGACCGGATCGCCGCCAGCGCAATAGCCGAGGCCAGACGATTTGCCCGGAACCCCAAAAAGCTGATCACACTTGTGGATCGCACACGCGCTTTGGGCGAAGCCCGCTGATCACAAATAGGCGCGCGCTGCCTTCAGATACTGGCTGTCGAACCCTTCCTCGAACTGCGCCACCAGCGGTTCGATAAGCGTGCGTTGTTCGTCTTTGGTGGGCAGCAAAGACGCCAACCCAAGCGCGGCGCGCAGTTGCCATGCCAAAGCTGACCGGTTTTGGGCTGCGTCGAAAGCAGCGCGATAGTGCTGCTCGGCGCTGCTAGTATCGCCACGCTTCTGTGCCAATTCCCCTTTGACTAGGCTCAGGTCCAGTACGTGGTTCAATTCGCCCCCAACCTGCAGTGGTTGGTCAAGATCGTCTAGAACCCGGGCGGCATCCTCGATCCGGTCCTGTGCCAACAGCAGGCGTGCGTGATTGGCTTCAAAGCAGACGCGGTGGTAATGGACCCCGGCATTCTTGCAGGCGGCAACGGCCGTGGCCGTGATCTTTTCGGCCTCATCCAGTTGACCGAGTTGCGCCATTGCCCGGGCGCGCCAGAAGGAAGCCCAGACACCCAAGAACCTGTACCCATACTCTCCGGCAACCGCGCTGCATTCTTCGGTCAGGCCCATGACCTGTTCCCAGTCACCGTTCCAGTCATGGATGCGGATCACCCCGTTCGAAAGAGCATAGACAAGCGAATAGGGGTCAGGCAGCGACCGGGTGTAATTTAGGATGTCGTTCCCGACCTTCACCGCTTGATCCGGTCGACCCAGGGACCAGAGCGCTGCCGCCCGGAAGCACTCTGAAATCACCTTGGGTTCTGCGGCCGACAGGCGTGGCCCCGGCTGGTCCCATATGCCCTCATCATAGAGCTGTAGAACACGTTCGCCATAGCGCACCGACTCGGCGTAATCGCCGCGGTTGAAATGCGACCAAGTCTGCATCGAGGCGGAATAGACTTCATAGCGGGTATTGCCGCTGCGCGTCGCCTCGTCAGCAAGCGCCGCAAAGGTATCATGCCCTGAGCTTACGTCGCCACGCATGGTTTCGAAGGCCCCGATCCCGTATAGAACTGCGACGCGCAGGTCTGGATCGTCAACATCCAGAAATAGCTCGCGGGCGCGCTCAAATGCGGTCTGCGCCTGTGGCGAGGCGTAGCTGGTCGCCGCAAAATGCACCACGCCAATGGTCGACTGCAGTTGCAGCTCCAGCTTTGCGCGATCAGTCAGGTCATCGACCTCTCCAACATATTCCAAACCATTGCTGAGTTGAGCGAGCGCTTCTTTCATCGAAGCCCGGCCCCACGCGGATTTACCTGCCGTCAGCCAATAGGGGACTGACCGGTCACCAAGTCCGGCGGCAACAAAGTGGTTTGCCACCTGTTCCGGACCGGACTTGCAACGTTCAGGGAATTTTTCTTCCAGCGTTTCGGCAATCTTTCCATGTAATTGCTGCCGCCGCCGCCGCAATATAGATCGATACGCAGCCTCCTGAATCAAGGCATGGCGGAACATCAGACTTTGACCGGTTTGGTCCGGGTATGCGAGGTCTGCGTCACCCAGTTGCGAAAGCGAGTCCGAGAGATCGGTCAACGGAGTTCCGGTCACCTGAGACAGCAGGTCGACATCGAATTCCCGACCGATCACAGCCCCGATCTGGGCGTATTCGCGGGCGGCCCCCAGCTTGTCGAGACGCGCCATCAAACTGTCTTGCAGGGTTTCAGGCACCAGATCCGCACTGTTTCTGAATTCCATCGCAGAGCGGGTCAGCTCTTCGGCAAATAGTGGCACGCCGTCCGACCGTTCCAGCAGTTGCTGGCGTTGTTCAGGAGAAAACGTATCCGACCCTGTCATGCTGTCCAAAAGCTCTTCGACTTCTGCGGGTTTGAGGCGCGCCAGTTCGCAGGTGACCAGGTGATCTGCCTGCCAGTCATGGGTAAATTCCGGTCTGCAAGTAACAAGCAACAAGATCTGATGATCGGCGAGTTTGGCGGCGAATTTGGTCAGCAAATCCAGCGATGTGGGGTCGATCCAGTGCAAGTCTTCAAAATGCACCAACAATGGTGCCCGCTTGGACAGAACGATGACCTGCTCGATCAGCATGTCGATCGTGCGGGTCTTTTGCAACTCGGGCGAAAGGTTCAGCGGCGGATACCTGTCACAGGGCAGCGAAAACAAAGACGCCATCAGCGCGCGGGCTTCGTTCAGATCGTCTTCGGCAACGACCAGTTTTTCCAGCTTGTCCAGCCTGGCTTCGCTGTCATCGTCTTCCTTGAACCCGAGCACGGTTTCGATCTGACGGCGGATAGGGTACAGGGCCGTGTTCTCAAAATAGGGTGCGGATTGCAGGTGAAGAACAGTGGCACCTTCGCCCTTGGCCTGATCCACCACTTCATACGTGAGGCGGCTTTTGCCGATGCCAGCCTCACCTGAGACAAGGCAAACACTCCCCTTCTTAGATTTGGCGTCCTCCCAGGCCGACATCAGGCGCGTTCGTTCCGGCGTGCGCCCGACCAGAGGCGTAAGCTGCCGCCGTGCCGATGTAACTGCGAACCGGTCCTGGCGCTGTGCTGTGGATATGACACGCCACGCCACCTGGCCGGGCTCAAACCCCTTCAGATGGATGTTTTCCAGCGCCTCATAGACGAACATATCCCCCAACAGAGACTGAGTTCTTTTCCCAATGACAATTTGACCCGGCTTTGCCAGACCCTGCAATCTGGCTGCAAGGTTGGGCGTATCGCCGGCCACTGCTGAGGTTGAATTTACCCCGTTCTGGTCAAGATCACCGGCCACAACCAACCCGGTTGCAATGCCAATGCGCACCTGTAGGCGTTCACCGGCTGCAGTATCCAACGCGGCGACGGCCTCGACAATTTCCAAAGCCGCGCGGCACGCGCGTTCTGCCGCGTCCTCCTGCGCAACCGGGTAGCCAAAATAGACCACAACGCCGTCGCCAAGGTATTGGGCCACGTGCCCTCTGGCCTCTTTAACCAATTGCGAGACCGTATCCTGATACAGCGCCATGAGGTCGCGATAGTCTTCGGGATCAAGCCGCGCCGACAGGGCGGTCGAGCCGACCAGATCGCAAAACATAATGGTGAGGTGTCGCCGTTCGGCGCTTTCCTCGCCCGTCATGGCACCGCTGGGTCTGGGCTGCGCCGCATCCGGTTTCAGCGCGGTGATTGCCTTGCTGATCTTGAGTCGATGACCCAGCACCGTGACACCCATTTCTCTGAGATGGTCGCCGGTCACATCTTCAAGAATGTCCAGGTCGATGCCGTTCTCATCAAACAGTTCGGTGTATTGTGGCAGGCCAATTTCGTTCAGCCATGCCGCAATCGATTTAGTAGTCATCAGTCGTCTCTTACTCGTGCGAGGTATTCTTGGTTACTTTTTACGGGGCTTGCCGTCTTCTGTATAGTTCCAGAACATTGGACCCAGGCCCAAAGTCTTTTCGTTCCACTTACTTGCAGGCAGCCAATCCGTAAACAGTGAACCAAGGTCCTCGGGATTCGGTGTGAATTTCGACTTCGGAAACTTGAAGTCCTTCGGCGGCCATAGCTTATTAATCCCCAGCGCCTTGTCCGCAAGCGTCCAGGCTTTCGCACTGGCGGCATAGGGTGCCCAGGCGATCTTGAGGGTCTGAAACATCTGGCTGGGATAAAAATCGGGTGTGATCACTTCCACTGGTTTACCCGCATCGCCTTTGTCTGGTTCTCTCTGCGCGGCCTGACGTACGCCTTCGGCCGCGATCAACCCAGTTGCACAAGCGCCTTCGACAGTCGAGACATCCGCGAAATTCCTGACGTAAGTCCCGGCAAGAAACAGGTTCTCGAACTTGGTGTTGACCTCGGGGCGATGTTCCCAGCTGCCGGTGAGATTGGCGAAAAGCTCTTCGCCAGTATTTGTATCGACCGAAGTCTGGAACAGATCGATATCCGCCTCGGTTATCTCTAACTTGGCAGTGATTTCTCGCAGAATATAGTCGATTGCGGTTTTGGGATTTTTGAGATCTAGAATGAGGTTCTGGTTTTCGTCCCGGCGTTCGGGTTTTACAGACAGAAGCGATTTGAAATCCGAAACTGTCACATAAAGGAAGGTGTTTTTGAGGCCCCACGTCGCCGAGTAGTTGAGGAACGTCATCTCATAGGGTGTATCCATGAACACCACCACATCCGAAGGGATGCCGGGCAGTTTCCGCTTGAGATAAAGCTCGACCGACGCCATCGGCTCGGCCTCCAGGTATCTCAGCTGCCCAAGATCCGGATCGGCGTTGTAGAGATCATCAGTTACCATTGAGGCCATCGCACCGGGGGTGATGCTGATGATCACATTCTGATCGCTGACATCCACTTCGATGTCTTTCTTTGCGATCCCCCATTTGGGGTTAACTGATGGCGATTTGGTTACCTTGTCAAACACCAGCCGTTCGATCCGAGTGCCGTCTGCGTTGGGATGCACTTCGCGAATTCGGTGGCGGTACTTGAGCTCAAACCGGTCTCCGAACTGATCGAGCTTTTTGTGGAAGGGATCAATCAGAGTTTCTTTCTTGGACCCATCAAACAGCCAAAGCTGCGGAACCGGAACGCGGTTGCCGTACTTCAGGAAGGTTTTGTAGCTGCGCGCCGAAGCTTGCCAGCTGTCAATCGCCCACACGGTTTGCCAGATCTTCTCATGAAGCTTCGCCACAACATCGGTGCAATAGGGCCGCCCGCGCAGCCAGCCGTTGAACGACATCCGGTCAAGCTTGTCATCTTCACTGTCCGGGATCGAAAGCAGATCGACCATCGAATACATGAACAGGAAGAGTTCAGCAGGCGGCGCTGCGCCACCGGTGAGGTTGCGGTAAAAATCCTGAATGCCGCCGGGGTTCACCATTTCGGGCATGTTGTCGAGATCACCGTCATAGAGGAACTTGAAGGCTTCGCGTGGTGTGAAGTTGTCTTCAATTCCCAGGTCTTCTGCGACCGACCAGAAGTTGTAATACCAATTGCACAGCATGTGATAGCTATGTTCGCGCGGATAATCGCCGTGGTCGTGCTCCTTATGGGACCGCAACATTCCACCAATGAAATTGTCCTGCTCATACAGCGTGACGTGGTATCCCCGCTCCAACAAACGAAGAGCTGCGGTGAGCCCGGCGATCCCGGCCCCGACGATAGTTACCTTATGCATGCTCACTCCCTCGGTTTTCTGCGTCACAAGCCTGCAAACCCAGACCGGCGCCGTCAAAACTTATCTAAGGTTACGCTGCTTGGGGCATCAAAGGAAACTATTTCAGAGTGTTGCAGGAAAATGATCCGCAGGACGAAGGAGAGCGGTTTTACAATTTCGCAAGACCACACGGCGCGCGCAACGGGCAAACCTCTCACGAAGCCCTTTGATACATGTTGCAGCAATCCGAAAAGTGTCCCGCGGGTCCTGACCCTGGTCTGCGTAGGCCGGGCGCTTTGGGATTGTTGCCATGGCCCAAATCTCCTGTGTCGGAGACATCTTTTTCGTTTCAGGGCAGCCAAGGCGTAGCTGACGCAGTTTCACGCGCAGCACAACACTAGGTGCCAGTCGCGTAGGTCCTTGGTACATTGTAGGGAGAGAATGGTGGGTGATGAGAGACTCGAACTCCCGACATCTTCGGTGTAAGCGAAGCGCTGCATGCACCGCCGCAGGGGCAATGGGTCAATTGTCCCTCTGTGATCCTTAGATAGTGGCTCCAAAAAGTGTCTTGCAAATCCTTGTCGGCCCCCACTTGGTGTGTAGTGGAGAAGCAGTCCAAGTATTCGCAACGTAACTATACGCCGAGGCGGAAATTGGTCGGTGTCATTCCGGTTTGACCTCGGAAAAAGCGAGTGAAATGGGACTTGTCGGAATAGCCGAGCATCAGACCAATCTCCGCAATTGTCATCTGGTCTGCTTTGAGGTGCTCTTTGGCGACATCGACACGCAACCGTTTGATTTCACGGGGCAGCGTTGTGCCTTGTTGCTGAAGCGCTTTCAGAAACCGTTCTGGGCGTATTCCCAGCATTCCAGCCACCATCTCTGGCCCCAAGTTGGTTTCATCTAGTTTGTCGCGTAAGACAGAGCGCAAAGCTGCCACCACGGTTACTTCTTCCTCTTGTTGAGGTGAAGCTATGGGCTTGGCAGAGCCCTCAGAGACATGGTGCAAAAACAACCATTCCACAGGAAAACTAATTTGCATTCCAGGATCAGTCCCAAGGCCAACCTCGATCCCTTTATAGTCGATAGGCAGCCCATTGATGTATCTGCTTTCCCATCGCACGCGGGAAGGATCCCAGGAATCTCCGACGACGGTCTGCAATAGGCGTACATAGATTGCGGCACCAAAACCGGTCACCTGAATGGGTGGGACAGTTGGTTCCTGTTGCCTCTCGATACGATAAGTCGCCTTGCCTGCTTCAATCACAAGGCTGTGCCGCACAGAATTGGACTCCTGCGGTACGAGCCCAACAAAGCGGGTAAAAAACTCGTATAGCGTTTTTGTAGATTGCAAGGCTTGAGCGAAGGGCGGCCATCCTTGTAGGTCAAACACCTCACCTACATTCAGTCCTAGGTATCGATCTCCTGATACTTCTGAGAAGGCATTCACCAAACCGTAGACCAGCTCTGAGTGAACGAACACAGATGGGTCAGACAACAGTTCAGCTTTCAAGCCGACCTGATCCAATGCTGGTTGCGGATTGATTTTACGTTCGGTGAGATATTGCAGAAACGGAGCGGCTAAGGAGAGGCGAATAAAGCCCTCGCTATGCTCTTGAGAGGTGGAGTTGAAAGGCAAGTTCGTCACCCTTGTGATGATTAGTAGTTTTGATTGGTGGCCACTTTTACGATTACATTCGAACACGCCAATTCAAAAGTGGCAACCGAGGCAAGGTTTTCCGGACTACAGTTGGCAAAACATGAATATGAAGGGAGTACTTATGTCCGGTCTACGAATGTCGCTTTGCTCGACGGTAATTGTCGCTGCAGGTCTTGCTTTTTCAGCGTCCGCGCAGGCTCAGGATCAAGAAGAACCCCAAACGTTGTTTACCAACGTGCACATCTTCGATGGCGTGAATGAACAGCGTATCGAGAATGCCAGCGTATTGGTCGAGGGCAATCTGATTAAGGCCGTATCAACCGACGCAATCGATGCCCCCGACGCTACGGTCATTGATGGAGAAGGGAGGACACTGACCCCCGGCTTCATCGAAAATCATGCACACCTGATGCTGCCAGGACCCACGTTGCCCGCAATGGAAGCCAACAGCACTTGGGAAGACCTCGCGATTCACGGCACTCAAATGGCTGAGATGTACTTAATGCAAGGCTTTACCACCGTAAGAGATGCAGGTGGCGCTAATGGAGGTCTTCGCCGCGCAATCGACACCGGGACCATTGCCGGGCCGCGTTTCTACCCTGCGGCTGCTTTTCTAAGTACGCGTGGTGGCCATGCTGATTTCGCCAACTTTACGGCGCCTGTTGGCCAGTCTTCGAACTTCAGCCGTCTGAATATGGCCCAAGAAGTCGACAGCGTCTCTGACATGTACAAGTTTGCTCGTAACAACTTCCGGATGGGAGCAACACAACTGAAGTACATGCAATCAGGCGGTGTAGTTTCAGTGTTTGACCCGTGGCAGTTATTGGCAGGATCGACGGCAGAGTTAGAAGCGGCCGTGCAGGTTGCCAACGAATACGAAAGCTACGTCATGGCCCATTCCTACCGCAAGGAAACGATCATGGCGGCACTGAATGCTGGTGTGCGATCAATTGAACACGGGTTCATGTTTGATTGTGAAATATCAGCGCTGATGGAAGAGAAAGGAGCCTACATCACGACCAATCTCACCGCATTTGATCCAAATCTCTTCGATATTCCTGCCATTCGAGATGTCCCAGCCAGCTTACGAAAGGCACAGTCAGCTACGCAGGCTTTTGGCGACTACATAAAAAACATGAATGAGTGCCCAGCTAAAAGAGGGTTTCACACGGATTGCGTAGGTTCTGTAGCCGCCTGCAATATTCAAATTGCCTATGAAAAACATCTCAATAATGAGTTCTTTGGCTCTCACGCCTCGTTGGTCGCAATGACATCTACTGGCGGTGAAATCGCCGCTTTGTCCGGACCATTCATGAACCCCTATCCCGAGGGCAATCTGGGTGTGATTGAGGAAGGAGCCTATGCGGACATCCTGCTGATCGACGGTAACCCACTAGAAGACTTCTCAGTTGTGGGAACTGGTGATCAGTGGTTTGGTGCCGATCCGAGACCGGAAAGCCCTGAAACGATCCGGCTGATAATGAAGGACGGTATGATATACAAAAATACACTGAATTGACTCCAAAACTCGACCGGAGAGTATTCATGTTCTTTTGGTTTCGCTCCATCTTGCTCGCGGGTTTGGTCTGTTACGGTCATTCCGCCATGGCAACGCCAGGAACAGCGCTGGACTGGGTCGATCTTCCAGACCCATCTGTGCAGGTATATGAAGATCCCTATCGGGACCTAAGCCCCGAACAGTTCGACGACGTCCTTTTCGTTGTGCGGATGCGTGGCAGACTGCAGCAAGACGCTGGCAGCGCGGAAGAAAGACTGAAATGGCAGGAGCTTCTGACCGAAACCGAGGATGCCTTGGCGGGAGTTGACGTTGATGTCGATTGGTTGCTCGATCAAAGAGAGATTGTGAAAGAACGGCGAAGAAAGGCAGGAACAAACGGAAATCCAAAATTCGACGGTCAAACAATCACACTCGCGGGCTTTGCCATTCCTGCTCCGGGTGATCCGGACGGTCAGTCTGTGGCATATTTGGTGCCAGAACGAGGGATGTGCAGTCACATGCCGCCACCTCCGCCCAACCAGATGATACGTGTGCGGCTGAATGGCGACTGGGCGCCCAGCTACTACCACGAACCCGTTCGGCTGACGGGCACGCTGACTATCGATCCTTCTGTTCAGAATATGATGGTTGTGGACGGCCTCGTGCCTATGAAAGCGACTTTCCAGTTAGAGACGGAACGTGTCGAAACTCTGGAAACTGAAGCACACGGGCTGGAATGGAAGCAACGTGCTGCTGATCGCATCCGAGCGGCGGGCCATCGCAAGACCGGCGGGGCAAAGGCGTCTGAATGATAAGATTTCTCGTTGTCGCACTGAGTATTGTCTTTGCTGGCGCAGCGTCGGCTCAGGGACTATCCGGGCCATCTTCGGTTGAAGCTGATCTAAAGCCCGGAGATGGGCTAACCGATCCGCAATACCGTTCCGATTTTCCACGCAATATCGCTCCGGGTTGGTTTCAGTGGAAAGATCGACTGGCTGAGGGAGGGTTTCGGTTCAACGTGGACTATTTGGCGTTGGGCCAAACCACGAACGCGAATCTGGGGGAGGGCGAAGCTTCCAGTGGAATTGCGCGGTTCTATGGCAGTTGGCAGGCGACTGAACGGGGGTCTCTGACATTCAAGATCGAAGACCGGCACAGTTATACCAATGTTGCCCCGCAATTCCTTGGGCTAGATGGTGGAGCCCTTTCGATCACAGGGACGGCCTTCAACGATAATGGTTTACTGCTGACCAACCTGTTCTGGACCCAAAGGGCCGAGAACGGCGCGTGGACGCTGCAAGTCGGGCAGATTGATGTAACAGACTTTGTGGATATCTATGGGTTGGTCAGCCCTTACAGTGGTTTCCAAAACCTGTCTTTTAATACCAATCCGACAATTAACACGCCCAACCAAGGTCTTGGCATTGCCGGTGGGGTAAAGCTGAGCGAAAACTTCTACGCTGTTGCGAGCGTCTCAGACGCAAACGCCGACCCGTCTGATCCAAACTTTGATGTGTTTAGCGACGGCAATCTCTTTAAATCGCTCGAACTCGGCTACACCTCCGGGTTTGACCGCATCTATTTCGACAATATCCATCTGACCCTCTGGCATGCGGATGCGGCCGACGATGGCAGCCGCCCTGAAGACTATGGGGCTGCATTTTCAGCGGCATGGTTTGTTGGCAATAAATGGATGCCATTCTTTCGGGCAGGGGCCTCAAAAGGAACAGCGGCGCTTTACGATCGGTCCATCTCTGCAGGTTTGGGATATTACGGTCGCAATACTGATCTGGCCGGGCTGGGCCTGAACTGGGCTGAGGCAAGAGGTATAGACGGTGACCAATTCACGCTCGAAGCATTCTACCGTTTTTCAATCTCGCCCGGACTGCAGATCACGCCGTCACTGCAGTTCATTTCTGACCCGCTGCAGGACCCCACTCAGGACCGTATTACGCTGTTCGGCCTAAGAACCCGGATCGTTTTCTAGTGTGAGTCCAAAGCAGACGCCAAAAACAACAAAACACTCAGTTTTGTCGACAAAAGAGAGGATCTATCCATGCGTACCTTGTTTCTGGCATGCACGTTGTCTGTGTGTTCGACTTTGTGTTTCGCGCAGACTTACGACGTTGTCATTCTCAACGGTCGGGTAATGGACCCGGAAACCGGGTTCGATCAGATCGCTAACGTGGGAATAAGCAACGGCTGGATCACTGCAATTACTGACGAAGAAATTAATGGTAGCGAGTCCATCGACGCAACAGGGCACGTTGTTGCCCCCGGGTTTATCGATCTCGAGCAGCACGGGCTGGACCCTTGGGGTATCAAGGTAAACCTTCGTGATGGCGTGACGACTCAAATGGATTTTGAGGTTGGGGCAGCGAACATCGACGAATGGTATAGTGCGCGCGAAGGCGCAACACAGGCAAACTATGGCACGGTCGTTGGGCAAGAATTCGCACGGATGCGGGTTCATGACGGCCTCGTGCTTGAAGGTGGGGATATAGACTTCCGGAACTTCTTCGCACTGCGGGCACAATCCGTGGAAGATGGCGTCGAGGGGTGGTCTTCTGTTCCAAGCAACCGCGAGCAGATGAACGAAATCACTGCCCAGTTGGATGAGGGACTACGTCTTGGAGCACTCGGTGTGGGATCGACCATCGGCTACGCCCGCGAAGGTATTACCACCTATGAGATGTTCGAAGCGCAGCGGGCTGCGGCGCGTTACGGTAGACTGACTTCCGTCCATCACCGATTTCATCCCAGTGCTTCTACACCGACAGAAACACAGACGGGTGTAAATGAAATCTTGGTCAACGCGATGGTGCTTGGCGCACCGCTCCACATACACCATGACAATGACTATGGCTGGTGGGAAAATCAGGAAAAACTCCAAATGGCCCGCGATCAAGGCTACAATGTCTGGTCCAGTTACTATCCTTGGACCGCCGGATCGGGAAACTACGGAGCCTCGATCATCGCCCCTGAAAATTGGGAAGGTTCGATGGGGTACAAATACGAAGACACCATCTTTGACCCCCAGCTCGATCGCTTCGTGACAAAAGACGAGTTTTTGAGCTTCGCTGAGAATGAACCGGGACGGACGGCAATTGTTTTTAGCCCGCCAAGGGAGCAATGGCTGAATGATTGGATCACCATCGCAGGCTATGGTATCTCGGGCGACGGTATGGCCGGGCTGGATATCGAGGGCAATCTGATGAGTTGGGATGCCCCCTATGAAGACTATGCGGGGCATCCTCGGTCAGCAGGCAGCCACGCGCTTGTCTTGAGACTGGCGCGCGAAGCGAATGTGCCGCTTATGCTCACACTCACTCAGCTAAGTTACATCCATGCGAAGCGATTAGGTGACACGGGCTTGCGGGCAATGCAGGTGCGTGGGCGAATGCAAGAAGGCATGGTCGCGGACATCACGATTTTTGATCCGGAGACTGTGACCGAAAAGGCGAACTATACTCTCGGTCAGCAAGGTCTTCCGTCGGAAGGCATTCCGTATGTGCTCGTTAACGGATCCCTTGTTGTTAAGAACAGTGAAGTGCAGCGAGATGTTTATGCCGGACAGCCGATCCGGTTTCCAGTCGAGGAGAGCGTGCGTTTCGTTCCGGCTGGTCGCGAGCAGATCATGGGTATTCTCACACCGGATACCGGCACGGCCCGTCCAACGCTGCTCGATGATATTACAAATAGTGAAGCCAGTGTCGCACCTTTTGCTACACCAACCAATCAGATTGCATCGATAGAGCCCACCGACCCCTTTGATTGGTTTACGCCTCGCAACGGCCGAGATGACGGCGCCCTTTTCTTTTGCGTTGTGCATGCTCGCTTTGAGGACCGCGCAACAGCAAAACGTGATTATGCGAAGGCTATGTTGTCTAAAGCTGGGGGGCAATAAACTCGAGCCAATAGAGAAACACAGAGCAAACTACCTACCAGAATGCAAAGACGATGCGCAGCGAACACAGTTCCACGGGTGGCACAGCAAAAGGTGCTATTCGCGTAAGACTTTGATACATTGCGAGGAAAGGATGGTGGGTGATGAGAGACTCGAACTCCCGACATCTTCGGTGTAAACGAAGCGCTCTACCAACTGAGCTAATCACCCGTGACGGTGCATTTAGCTAAGCCTGCGCCCGGGTGCAAGAGGGTCTGGCAGAATTTCTTTCCCAGAATCTGATTTGTTAGCCACTGACAATTCAATCGGGCGGGAAATTCGCCGTGCCTCGTGTTGCGGGGTCGTTTCGATTGTGAGGGGCCTGTCGTTTTGCGTTCTACGTCGTGGGCGATTGCAAAGGCGCTTGCGTGTCACCTGCCGCCTCAGATATCCCCAAAGGAACTGCAACTTTCCAGGCGGGAGAAAACCGATCCTGTCCCACGCGCGCCGAGTTCTGATTGCGGCCCTGGTTCTGGGCGCTTTGACGCTGGCCCCGCTTCGCGCGGGGGCAGAGGGGACTTTGGTGTTTGCTGCGGCCAGCCTCAAGACTGCGCTTGATGAGGTGGCATCTGAATTTGAGCAGGAAACTGGGCAGGGCATAACTGTATCTTACGCGGCCTCGTCCGTTCTGGCGCGCCAGATTCAGTTGGGTGCCCCGGCAGACCTGTTCATTTCCGCCAACGTTGATTGGATGAATGTGCTGCAAGATCAGGGCCTAATTGACCCCACAACTCGTGTAGATTTGCTGGGCAATGGCCTGGTTCTGGTCGCTGGGAGCGAAGGGGCTGACATTGGCGAAATGCGGCCCGGGGTCGCTTTGGGCTCCGCACTGGACGGTGGATATCTGGCCATGGCGCTGGTTGATGCCGTGCCGGCTGGGGTCTACGGAAAGGCGGCGTTGGAAAGCCTGGGGCTGTGGCAGGGCATTCAGGGTCAGATCGCCCAGACGGATAGCGTGCGCGCAGCCCTTGCACTTGTTGCCACAGGTGCTGCCCCAATGGGGATCGTTTACCGATCCGACGCGCAGGTCGAGGGACGGGTTCGTGTCATCGCCGAATTTTCGCCCGACCTGCATCCGCCCATCATCTACCCGGCGGCTCTGACGGCTGCCGGTGCTGAATCCGCGCGGGTGTTTCTGAATCACCTGCAATCTCAGGCCGCGCGGGCTGTTTTTGAAAAGCAGGGTTTCACCCTGCCGAACGGATAGCGGTATGGGGTGGTTGGGACCTGCAGAGCTTGAGGCGCTGAAGTTGTCGCTACGTGTGTCGTTTTGGGCAACACTGGTGACATTGCCGTTGGGCATATTCGTTGCCTACGCGCTGGCACGTTGGCGGTTTCCGGGTCGGCAGGTCTTGAATGGGCTGGTGCATCTGCCGTTGATCCTGCCGCCGGTGGTGACCGGCTATCTGCTTCTTCTGACATTTGGAATTCAGGGGCCGCTGGGCAAGTTGCTGGCAGAGATCGGAATTGTCGTGGCGTTTCGTTGGACCGGGGCTGCCCTTGCCGCGGGTATCATGGCATTTCCGCTGATGGTGAGGGCCATACGCCTGTCGATCGAAGCTGTGGACCCCAAACTGGAACAGGCCGGGGCCACACTGGGTGCATCACGTCTGTTTGTGTTTGCCACGGTGACCCTTCCGATGATCCTGCCCGGCGTCATCGCCGGTGCAATACTGGCCTTTGCCAAAGCGATGGGAGAGTTCGGGGCAACGATTACCTTTGTGTCGAACATCCCCGGTCAGACGCAAACCCTGCCGTCAGCGGTCTATGCCTTCCTGCAAGTTCCGGGTGGCGAAGCTGCGGCCACCCGTTTGGTGGTGATCTCGATCGTGGTTGCCATGAGCGCGCTGCTGTTGTCCGAGTTCATTGGGCGGCGCGTTGCGGCGCGGGTGGCCGGATCATGAGCCTGTCCGTTCGCCTGCAGCACGATCTGCCTGACCTCAAGCTGGATCTGAGTTTTGATGCCCCACCCGGTGTGACGGTTCTGTTTGGGCGGTCCGGGTCTGGAAAGACAACCATCGTAAATGCAGTCGCCGGTTTGGTGAAACCCATGGCCGGTCGGGTTGCTGTAGACGAGTGGGAGCTATTTGACACCGCGCAAGGCCTTTGGTTGCCGCCGCACAAAAGGCGGCTGGGCTATATCTTTCAGGAAGGTCGTCTTTTCCCACATCTCACTGTGCGCCAGAACCTGTTCTACGGAAAATGGTTCGCGCCCAAGGGTGCGCGCCGCGAAAGCCCGGACAAAGTGATCGAAATGCTGGGGATCGGGCACCTGTTGAACCGGCGCCCCTCGGGGTTGTCCGGCGGGGAAAAGCAGCGCGTTGCCATTGGCCGCGCTCTTCTGGCCAGTCCACGGTTGATCCTTGCGGATGAGCCTCTGGCCGCATTGGACGACGCGCGAAAGGCTGAGATATTGCCTTATATTGAACGGCTGCGGGATGAGGTTTCAGTACCAATTTTGTACGTCACACACTCGGCCGCGGAAGTTGCGCGTTTGGCGACGTCGGTTGTCGCGTTGCAAGAGGGCAAGGTCCTGCGGCATGGCCCTGCCTCCGAAGTATTAGCCGATCCGTCAGTCGCACCGGCTGGTGTGCGGGCTGTCGGTGCAGTGTTGCAGGTTCGGGTCGTCAAACATCATTCGGACGGGCTGACTGAGTTGGACGCAGGCGGGTCGTCTTTGTTTCTGCCCCGGGTACCCCTGCAAATTGCGGAAGAACTGCGAATCCGCATTCCCGCGCAAGAGGTTATTCTGTCCAGCAAACGCCCCGAGGGTCTTTCGGCTTTAAATGTTCTGGAAGGTACGGTCGACACGATCCGCGCGGGCGAAGGGCCGGGTGCTATTGTGTCCGTAAGAACACCCGCGGGTTCTGTTTTGGCCCGGGTTACTCGCCGTTCCGTCGAAGCGTTGGGATTGGAACCGGGCAAACCCTGTTTTGCGGTCATCAAAACGGTCGCACTGGCACCGCAAGACGTGGGTGGGCACTTGCGCGGGGTCTAAGCCAGCGCGCGGGCTTCGAATTCTCGCAGGATCAGGCGGGCTGCTCGGCCGAATCCTAGCCCATTCGGCATGGCTGTGTCCGGGAAAATGGCGGCGAGCTCCTGCAATGCGTCCGAGGACAGAGTGTACAGGGATTCTTCGCCGAGATAGAGGCTTTCAGCCAGTGCGCCCTCGGCTGTCAGTATTTCGTGGCTATCCAGCAGGATGTGAAAATACTCGACCGGGTCATCCGAGGTGTCAATCGCGATACCTGGCCAGGAACAAAGGTGCTTGGCCGCAACCAGCGCGTCGGGCGCGCCGAACAAAAGCTCGACCTTTGGTCCGCTGACCAGAATGCGGTGTTGCTGTGATACCAGCAGATCGCGTTCGGGCCGTCCTGCGCCAAGGCTGCCAGCTTTGATCCGAACCGGGCGCATGGCCGGATTGTCTCGCAATCGGTCCGGCGATAAGGCGCTGCTTTCCACCCACCGGATCGGTTGCAGCCCGCGATCTACAGTCATCACATTGTCGCCAACGCTCAGGGTTTCTATCATTCGACTGCCACTTTCGGCCTGGATCAACGTGCCTGCAGTAAAGCACACGCCTTCAAGAGTGATGGTGATAACCTGGGTCAGGTTGTAGGGAGCGATATTCAGGGAACTGTCAATTTCAAGCCCGGTGACTTGCACGGTGAAGGTATCGGTGACGATATCTCCAAACGGGATATCGTCAAAATCGCTTTGGTTGACCGTATAGGTCCACTCGCCGGTATTGGGATCAATGGATGCGACACCCAGCAACGGTTGTTGAGATATGGTCCAGTTTTGCGACAGCGGAAAGCCGTCCAGACCCAAATCTCCGGTTGCCACATTTGGAGGGTCTCCGGTTACAAAGCCAGTTGTTGTCCCTACTATCGATACCATTTCAAGACCTCTCCATTTTCAGGACCTCACGAAATTCTTTCTTCCGGTAAACCTTCATGTGTACGTCCCCCGCGTCGTCGCGGGTCCACTCCACGATGCGATTTCGGGTCAGGTCGCTGTCCATCCGATTGGTTCGGACCCGAGGGTGGGGGATTTCTTTTTTCAGTATTTCGACGATCTGGTTGGTCTGTCCAAACGGGGCCACAAGGTCGACGATCCAGAAGGACGTGCCGCTGGCAAAGTCCGTATCTTTCAGCGGTTTTTCCTGAATGGCGTACCGACGCTCGGCTTCGGGGCTGAGGCCGGCGAAGGTCACAAACCCGCGTGGGAAACCGTTCTGCCGGAAAATGTGGTACTGGTTCAGCCGAAAAGGCGTTTCAAAAGCATAGAGCACCTGCCCGAGGGTGCGCGGCCTGTGTGTATTGGTCAGCGATGCAAGATAGAACATGGCGCCGAAATCCGCGTATTTTTCGGACGGGATATCAAACCAGTCATTTGGAAACGCTTTGCTCAAAACAAACCCCAGCCAATATATGCCTTGATCCTAATTGCTTATAATCAAAAATGATACTGATTTGCCTGTATGTGCTGTGTCGGGGTCCTGTCGGCCGAATTCCCGAAAATGGTGCCGCTTTACTCGGACCACGTGTCCGGTATGATCTTGAATAAGTGTTTCGAAACAGGAATTGCCATTATGCGAGTTTTGAAAATAGCGGCCCTGGCAACATTTGCGGTGTCGCCTTTATTTGCACAGGGAATTGGGATCGGAATCGGCGCTTACCCGGGTTTTAAAACCACAGTCACTCCTATGAACAACGGTGTTTACGAGGTCGCCGTCAGTGGGTCTTCGGCCCCGGTCGCGTATTGGTGCGGGATAGGCGACTTTGCTATTCGCAGCCTGAGAACAAAAGCAACCCAGCGTATCTATATAGTTCGGGCCTACGAAAAAGGCGTGCGCACGGTGCAGTTTTCACTCACCCCACCCGATGGTGTCGATACCACGCCGGGATATTCGATTACCGTAAAACGTGTGGGTGAGAACATGTCGGCGGGGTCCGCGCAGGGCTATTGCTTTGACAACTTCCTGGATTTTGGGTTCCGCTAATCTATCAGGCCCATTTTGCCATTGGAGGAAGGCTCATCAACACCGCATCCGGGTCATGGCCGGTTTCCAGCCCGAATTTTGTGCCCCGGTCGTAGACGAGGTTGTATTCGGCATAAAGGCCCCGATGCACCAGTTGCGTGTCTTTGGCCGCTTCGTCAAAACCCTGGACTCGGCGCTTTTCCACCAATGGCAGGAAAGCAGGCAGGAACGCGCGACCGATATCCTGGGTCAGCGCGAAATCTGCGGCCCAGTCTCCGGTGCAATAGTCATCCATGAATATCCCGCCTACGCCTCGGGCGCGCTTGCGGTGAGGGATATAGAAATACTCATCAGCCCAGTCTTTCAGGCGAGGGTAATGGCCGGGACCATGTGGATCCAGATGCGCCTTTTGGGTGGCATGAAAATGCGCTGTGTCCTCATCATATTCGATGCAGGGATTCAGGTCCGAACCGCCGCCGAACCACCATGCGTGCGGGGTCCAGAACATGCGGGTGTTCATATGAACGGCCGGTACATGCGGGTTTTGCATATGCGCGACCAGAGAAATTCCCGACGCCCAGAAACGCGGATCTTCGGCCATCCCCGGAATCCCCTTACGCGCCGCCATGGCCTGTTGCGCTCGCGCACCCAAAGTGCCGTATACGGTCGAGACATTGACGCCGACCTTTTCAAAGACTCGCCCGCCACGCATCACGGACATCAACCCGCCGCCCGCATCGCTGCCGTCCTCGGATTGGCGTTTGGTTTCCTTGACCTCGAACCGGCCAGGTGCTGCGTCTGCAAAAGGGCCAGAGTTGTGGGTGTCTTCAAGTGCCTCAAACGCGGCGACAATCTCATCGCGCAATTGGCGGAACCACGCGGCGGCGGTTGATTTTTCGGTATCGAACATAGGGATTAATGAGCCGGGGCTGCGACGGGGTCCAGCAAGGTGCGGCCGCCATCAATTGTCAGAATTTGTCCGGTGATGAAGCCGGCTGCATCCGAGGCCAGGAACTGTGCCGTTTCGGTCAGTTCGTTCGGGGCTGCGATCCGGGCCAAGGGCGTATGTCTCTCGATATCGTTGCGAAAATCCCGATTTTCCTTGAGCGTGGACTGCAGCGAGGCGCTCATGACCGATCCCAGCGCGATGGAATTAACGCGGATCCGTTTCGGGGCAAGGGCAACGGCCAATGAACGTGTCATTTGATCCAACGCGGCGGTGGATACGGAATATGCCATCAGATCAGGGTGGGTGCGTCGCGCCGCGATTGAAGACAGGTTGATGATCGACCCGGCGGGGCCTTCGTCAGTGTCACCTGCTTGTTTTATCATGCGTTTGGCGACCGCCTGGCTTAGGCGCAGCGAGGGCATCAGGTTCTGATTGAGCAGCATGCGTACGGAATCGTCGTCCGCGTCCAGTGGATCGGACGGGATCACCTGGCGCGCGCCATTGATCAGGATGTCCACCTGATCAAACGCATCAAGCGTGGCAGACAGCAGGTTCGCGATGGTCAGCTTTTCCCGCAGGTCGCCAGCAAAAAACCGGATGTTGCTGTCATCGGCCTGTTCGCCAAGCTCGTCGGACAGCCGTTTTTCGTCCATGTCGGCGAACATGACATTGGCCCCGGCATCCGCAAAGTGGCGCCCGATGGCCAGTCCGACACCATTGGCGCTGCCTGTGACAATGGCGGTCTTGCCGGCTATGGAAAAGGACATGCGTTGTCTCCTGATTTGCGGCAGAGGTTAACCGGGATCACCGTCGAGGGCGAGAGGCGTGAAACACCTTGAACCGATTGTCGCCGGACACCTCTTGAACCTGTACGAAATTCTCGGCCAGCGTGACCTCGTAGGGCAGGTGGCGATTTGCGACCATCCACAGATTGCCGCTCCGGGTCAGGTTTCGAGCTGCGGATTTGATAAAGCCCTGACCCAGCTCAGGGTCGGCGGCGCGCGATGTGTGGAACGGAGGGTTCATGATCACCGTGTCCAACGGTTCTGGCGCGTTCCACGCGACGGCGTCGGCCCAGTGGAACTGCGCGCAGGTCTTGGCCAAATTGACGCGTGCGCAGGTAAGGGCGATCTGGTCAGCCTCGACAAGATGTAACGCGCGCGGATTGGCGGCCTTTAGCACACCGGCTGCGAGATACCCCCAGCCAGCGCCCAAATCAGCGATCCTTGCACCCAGCTTTTCGGGTAATGCGCCCAGCAGCAGGGCCGAGGCAGGGTCAATCCCATCAGCCGAGAACACACCGGGCGCGGTCTGAAAGCCATCGACTGTCTGATTGTTCGGGGCGGCCCAGTCGGCAAAAGCCTCGGGTGCGGATTGGAACCAGAAGATCTTGCCATGCGCCTTGGCGATGGGCCCTTCGACGTCAACGCGTTTGCGGATGTCTTTCAGCAGACTATCGACGCCGTCGGTTTTGGCACCGTCTATGACAATCAGTCCGCTGGCCCGCTGACAGGCCTGATGCACCATGCTGCGCGCCAACGCCTTGGCGCGGGGCATGATCACGATGGCATCCTGGCAAGGGTCGTGGGCTTCCGGGACGGCGGCAAAGCCCTGTCCGGCAAAGTGGTCGTGAAACGGTTTGAATGGCTGCACAACCTGCGTTTCACGCGGCAGGGCCGACAGATCGCTGTCGGATGTCGGTCCAAGCACGCTGAGTGGTTGCGACAGCTCAAGGCCGCTTTGCATGGCAAGATCAAGACGAGGGGACATCGGCAAATATGAGAGAGAAGGCTAAGGTGGCCTTACTCTTCCCGTTCCATTGTGCATTGCAGGGGGTGCTGGTGCCTGCGGGCAAAGTCCATGACCTGGCCCACTTTGGTTTCGGCGATCTCATGGCTGAACACGCCAACCACGGCGACGCCTTTCTTGTGGACGATCAACATGATTTCAAACGCCTCGGCATGGGTCATGCCAAAGAAACGCTCCAGCACATGCACCACGAATTCCATCGGCGTGTAGTCGTCGTTTAGCAGCAGTACTTTGTACAACGGCGGACGCTTGGTCTTAGGGCGCGTCTGCACCAACAGCGACGGATCATCGTCGTTGTCCGGTTGGTCAGACATCATCCATTTGTGTTCAGTCATTGCGCCTTTGTCCGATTCAGGCTTCGGTTTGTCTGATCGGTTATATAACGTGCATGGGGCCAGAGAAAAGAGCCAGCAGGACGTAATCGAAATGGAAAAAGCGCTGACCACAATTGGGTTCGACGCCGACGACACGCTTTGGCACAACGAGCGGTTTTTTAAACTGACGCAGACCCATTTCACGGAATTGCTGGCCGATCACGCTGATCGCGATCACCTGTTGGATCGGCTGCTTGCTGCGGAAAAACGCAATATCCGGCACTACGGCTACGGAATCAAAGGCTTCACCCTGTCGATGATCGAAACCGCAATCGAAGTGACCGACGACCGTGTTCCAGCCTCGGTTATCCGCCAGTTGGTCGAAGCGGGGCAGGACATGCTGGCCCACCCGATCGAGCTTTTGCCCCACGCGCGCGAGGCCATCGAAGCGGTGACTGATACGCATAAGGTGATTCTGATCACCAAGGGCGACCTGATCGATCAAGAGAGAAAGCTGGCGCAATCCGGTCTGGGAGAGTTGTTCGACGAGGTCGAAATCGTGTCCGAAAAGTCAGCACAAACCTACCGCGATATCTTTGCGCGGCATGGTGACGGGCCCGAATCTGCAATGATGGTAGGCAATTCGATGCGGTCCGATGTCGTTGCCCCAATTCAGGCCGGGTGTTGGGGCGTCTATGTGCCCCATGGGTTGGTTTGGGAGATCGAAAAGGCCGAAACCCCTGCGGGCAATCCGCGCTATCGCGAGATGCGGGATTTGGGCGAACTTGCCGATCTGGTTCAGCGCCTAAGTTGATGTTGCCAATTGGTCTCAGTTTTCAAAAAACGGGGCGGGAATTACGCTAAGGCGTTCAATTTGTGTGGATGTGGTAGGTTGCGGGCTGCGCGCGTCTACATGTAGTGCCGATTCGGACGCTTAACAAAACAGCGAATTTGCACGCTTTCGGTTTATTTCATTGGGTCTCTGTGTTAGCCTTGTAGGCAATAAAAAATAATTAACGCTGACCGGGAAAACCCGGCGGCCTGAGGTAGACAGAGGCAAAGATCGTGCAGGTTCGGCGGACAGTTCCGGCCCGGATGGGCTTATTTCTTATAGCATTCTTGTGGCTGCTCTCCTTCGCGCCGTTGCAGGGATTTGCGGCACCATATGCGGCGATGGTCATCGACGCCCGGACAGGCGAGGTTCTGCATTCGCGCAATGCTGACACCCGACTGCATCCGGCCTCTCTGACCAAGATGATGACACTCTACATTGCATTCGAGGCGGTGCGGAATGGTGAGATCACCTTGGACACGCCCGTTCGGATTACAAAAAAGGCCTCTTCTGAACCCCCCTCGAAGCTGGGTCTTCGCACCGGACAAACCATTGCGTTCCGATATCTGATCCGGGCGGCTGCCGTGAAGTCCGCCAATGATGCGGCCACGGCGATTGGCATCGCGATCAGTGGATCCGAAGCAGCATTCGCCCGTCGCATGACGCGCACGGCCAAGGCCATGGGTATGAGCCGCACAACGTTCAAGAACGCACATGGCCTGACGGAATCAGGTCATTTGTCGACCGCGCGGGATATGACCACGTTGGGTCGCCACCTGCTTTATGATTATCCGCAGTATTACAACCTGTTCTCACGTCAATCCACGCATGCGGGGATCAAGACGGTTCCAAACACGAACCGTCGCCTGTTGGCGGCCTATAAAGGCGCGGACGGGATCAAGACCGGATACACGCGGGCTGCGGGCTTTAACCTGGTTGCATCGGCCAAGCGCAAGGACGAACGCATCATAGCAACTGTCTTTGGCGGTAAATCCGGCGCATCGCGGAACGCCAAAGTGGCCGAATTGCTGGATATGGGCTTCCGCCGCGCCCCCTCGCGCGCCCCGATCCGCAAGCCGGCGCGCCCGACCTATGCCGGAAACGCAGGATTGGGAGCGACAGTCGCGGCCCTGACTATCGCGCCAAAATCCAGTCTGCGCCCCGTTCTGCGCCCCGGACCGGGTGCCGCAGTTCAGGTTGCTGGCGCTGTGGCTGAGACGGCTGCCAAAAATGGCACGCGCATCAAGGATGGTATCGCCGCAGCAATCGCGGCCGCCGACATTCAGCCCTCTGGTGATGGTGACGCACCCCGTCCCGCTGCGCGCCCGGCTGACCTGGTACTGGCCTCGACCGATCCGGCAGTGCAGCCCGAACCCGAGCAAGAGATCGTGACCCGACTGTCAACATCGGGCGGACGGCTATGGGGCGTGAACGTTGGCCGTTATACCACCCGATATGAGGCGGAAAAGATTTTGCTGAAAACGGCCCTGTCGGAAATGACCACTCTGGAAGGCACGCTGCGCAAGGTGAACCAAAGCTCGCGCGGCTTCGACGCGACATTTCAGGGCATGACCCGCGAACAGGCCGATCTGGCCTGCCGCCGGTTGCAGGCCCGGAATGTGACTTGTTTCATGATCGGGCCGTCATAAGGCCCGACATACTCTCCTGAATGGATCTGGGCTGCGAGGAAACTCGCAGCCTTTTTTTGTCAGTCGAAGACGTGGCCGTGTTCGTATTGTTCATCCTGACCCGCCGCAGCGGTCAGGGCGGCAACGTTATCCTTGGTAAAGAACCCGTCATAGTGGTGGCAACGTTCGATATACTCGGTGATCAACAGCGTGTACTTCGAATGCTTTGAGAAGATCTGTTTGAGGTTCGGATCATCCTTACACTCGCCCACCACATGGGCCAGGAACGGCACCCCTTCATCCTTGAGTGTGTTGACCACAAAATCGACGTTCTTTTCACCCGCGCCGTGGTCGCCGTCATGAATCTCGATTGCCATGTGGTGCAGGCGACGGCCAAAGTTCCGAACGAAATCCTCGGTTGGCATCGGCAGCTGTTCAAAGGAATTGACGAAGGAGGGCGTGTTGTTTGCGGTGAAGACCTTGGCGGGGGATTTCTTGTCATCGTCGACATTCGCGTTCCGGTTCACGTTGGTCGAGGAATTCATCTCAAAGATGTTGTACGCGCCCCAAAAGTAATAGGGCACCATGGTCAGAAACTCGAGGATGGCGTCCTCACGCTCGCCGGCTAGAATGCGTGTTGCAAGGTGGTCGACCCCCAGCATCAAAGGCGCGATTTTGCTGTCGACCCCGAATGCCGCCGCCTGATCCAGCCGCGCCTGTTCGTCATTGCTCAGCAATATCCGGTCACCCAGACCAAGGCTGTCGGTGTCGTTGAAATCCAGGGATGAGTAGCCAACCCTGTTACAGGTGAAATCGGACGGCGACGTAAATCTGAACCCGTCCGAAGTGTAGAACGGGTTTTCGGTGTCTCCCTTGTACTCAAACCTGATGTTCTGATCTTCAAGCGTTTTGGTCAGGGTCTTGAGGTCCGTGGCGCCATAAACCTCTCCGACATAGCGGGTCTGGGGGGTGTTGCGGGCCAGCGGGTACATACGGTTGATGCGCGGAATAAAGTCTTCGAATGTCGGGCTTAGTGGCGCCATGACGATAATCGCAGGATAGTCGGAGTGCGAATGCAACACCGCAAATTTGTGCGTCTGACCCAGATAGCTGGCCGTATGTCGGTAGGGTGTCATGACATAAAGCTCGATCAGCGTGTCGAACATCGCGTCCGGTTCGACCTGAATGACGATCGCCTGCATCGCCCCGACCTGATCAGCCACGCCCGAGCTTTTGCGGCGTTCGTAGATCATCGGCAAATATTGGTGAAAGAACTCTGAGTTCTTTTTGTCGCCGCGCGGTTCGTAATTCATCAGATCGAAAGACATTGGCCAACCTCCTTGCCTATACCGGTTCGGCATGGCGTTGCTTGGAATTGTGGTATTCAGAACATGCACTTGTCGGGCATGCTAGGGTCTGTATTCCATACAGGCAACAGTCAGAGGATAGATCGTCAGGCTTACGCCCTTCTTTCTATCGCATGAATTTTGTCACATCGACCCCGCCGTCGATCAGGGATGTGCGAACCGAACGGGCGATTTGTACTGCGGTTGGGCCATCGCCATGCAAGCAGATCGTGTCGATGGATGTCTCTAGCCGCTGGCCGCTTTCGGTGATGACGGCACCTTCGCGCACCATGTTCAGGATGCGCGGTCCAGCAATTTCGGGGTCATGAATAACCGCGCCGGGCATGCTGCGGTCGACAAGGGTTCCGTCGTCGTTATAGGCCCGGTCCGCAAAGATCTCGCCGACCCACTTGCACCCCAGTTCGCGCACGGCTTCTTCTTGTTTGGTAACGGCCAAAACCATGATGATGATGTCCGGATCGACATCCAGCGCGCCCTGATAACAGGCTCGGGCCATGTCGATATCGACCGAGCACATGTTGGCCAACGCCCCGTGCAGTTTCAGGTGCCGCACTTCGGTGCCAACGGCCTTGGCCATTCCGATTGCCGCCCCCAGTTGATACCGAACCAAATTGCGCAGGCTGGCATGGGGCACTTTCATGTTGCGGCGGCCAAATCCTTGGAGATCGGGGAAGCCGGGATGCGCGCCGATCCCAACGCCGTTTTCGGCGGCCAAGGTCATCGTCTTGGCCATCACATCCGGGTCACCGGCGTGAAAACCGCAGGCGATATTGGCGGATGTGATGATTTTCAGAAGACTTTCATCATCGCCCATATTCCATGGGCCATAGCTTTCGCCCATATCGGCATTCAGATCGACGCTTGGCATGGGTGATACTCCTTAGTCGGTGGCAGAGATCATTCCGCCGATCAATTGGTAGGACAAGAGGTCCGGGATGTCATGCGGATCGCGGACCAGCGGTTCGACCCGCATAGGTAGCCGGGCAAGTTCGGCTTTGTGGGCGGTTTGCAGGGCTGTGGCCTCGTCCAGTGACACGAATTCGAACTTGATCTGCCCACCCGCCGGGGTTTGTGCCGCGCGCGGTAGGTCACAGGGTAGAACCGTCGCGATACGGGGATAACCTCCGGTGGTCTGACATTCAGGCAACAGGATAAATGGGCTGCCTGTTCCGGTCATCTGTATGTCACCGGGGGTAATGACCTCGGACAGAATGTTCAGCTGACCCTGGGCCGCGAAACCTTCGCCCTCGCTATCCAACTGCATCCCCATTCGGTTGGCCCGACTGCCACGCCGAAACTCGGATTGCACAAAGCGGTCCAACGTTTCCTGATCAAACAGGGGAGTCTGAAAGCTGGCGATCACGCGTAGAACGCCACCCGAGAAGCGATCATCCGGGTTGAGTTTCATGCCCGTCACGCCTGATCCGTCGGCGACAGGCAATGTATCTCCGGTCTGAATGGTGCTTCCGATCTTGGCGGTCAAATGCGCTGAGCGTGATCCCAGAAAGGCTTCGGACGCGATCCCACCGCTGACATGCAGGTAGCCATAGGTCCCGCGCGTCGCAGCACCAATCACCAGCCGCTGCCCGGCTTCCATCTGGTGCGACGCATTCCAGACCACAGGTGCGCCATCAATGCTGGCTTGCATCGGAGCACCTGTCAGAGCGATGCCGAGAGATTGCGCTGCCTCGAACTCGCCACCCATTCCAGCCATTTCCAAAGCGGCAAGTCCCGGGCTTTGACGCAGCAACGCTGCGCCCTCGTGCAGGGCCAGTTGGTCGGCGGCGCCGGATCGGGACAGCCCCTGATCCAGATACCCGACACGACCCTGGTCTTGTATGGTGCAGGCCGGGCCAATGCGATGAACAATCAGACTCATCCCGCGATCTCCTCGCAGGTGGCCCCGCCTGAGCCGTCCGAGTTGTTGGCGCGGATGGTTTCCAGTTCGTCGCGCGAAACGGACAGGAACTGCATTTCATCCCCTGGCTTCAACGCAAAGCTCTGCGGTGCGTCAGGGCGAAAGCAGCGAAATGCGGTTTGGCCCACGTGCCGCCAACCGGTCGGAGTGGGGCCCGAGAACAGTACGAATTGGGAAATTGCCATTACCAAGGCCCCCTCTGGGACCATAGGAGTCAGTTCCTTCAGACGTGGAATATTAAACTCAGGACCAAGCGGACCAAGATACGGCTGCCCCGGTGCAAAGCCAATGGTTAATACGCGTACCTTTGTGTCGCTCAGCCGCCGAACGGCTTCCATGGAATCCAACCCCGCCGCCGACGCTGCCTCGTCCAGTTGCGGAGCAAGCTTGCCCCCATAAACTGTGGGGACCCGCCACAACCTGCGACCGACAGGCAGTGGTGCCTCAAACCAATTTTGCTGGGCAAGTAGGTGTCGCACTTTATCCTGGATTTCAGTGCGAGGCAGTTTGTCGGGATCGAACCTCAGATAGGCCGATGCAAGGGATGCAGAGGTTTCGACAACACCGTCCCAGGATGCCGCGTCGATTGCGCCCCTAAAGGCCAGCGCCGCCCGGTTCGAGGGTTCGGCCATGGCATCGGCAAAGGAAACAAGAAGGCCGTCATAGCCTACGGTATTTATGCGTGGAAACATGTCGGCTGTATCGGTGGTCATTTCACGGCTAACCCGGGCATCTTACAGAGGCGACCACACATCATCCCGGGCCAATGCGCAAGCCCGGCGTAGGTAGACACGCGCGGATTCCATACCTGAATTGAGTACTAGCACCGTTTTTTAGGCCGGTTCCGACTCATTGAATCGCTTCCGACTCGATTGAGTCTTGTGGTGTGATGGGGCGCCCTGTCTATATATAGGGGTACGATTACTGGAGGCGCAGGCAGGTGTAGGTCCGACTTGTATTTCAACTGATGAGATCGCCGTTCGAAGGGGTGTATGATACAACTTAAGATATTGATAAAAAACAAATAAGTAGAAAAATGGAAAAAATTCGCCCAGGAGGTCATTTTCTGCTTGCGGACTTATGCGGTTATACTTAGAACCCCCTTCACCGGCGCTGCTGAGGCGGCGCTGACGGGTCGGAGAGACGGCCGGACGCATCGGAGAGACGGTGGAGACG
>NZ_JBXWOV010000008.1:0-224855 GCF_059611065.1 Ruegeria sp. CDSB086
GTCACAAAATGGGGCAGAACAATCAGCCAAATCACTCCATCACTCATAACAACACCAATCAACGCTGCAGTGAATTAACAGTGGACATGGCGTTGTCATATTGGCTTCACCCTTATCAACAAATGCTGATGCTCGGGCTTTTAGGGCAGAATGATGGGGTACGGAGGCGCGTTAAACATCTGCACAAACTGGGCTTAAGAACAGTACCGCTTCACTATCGATACGTTCCGCAAGATGCCGATACTAAATGTCTGGTTTCGGCATCTGGTTGTCCTCAAACATGAAAAGGACTAATTGGAGGCCTTGGTTTGAGAGGATGGCTGTAATCGGTAATCTTCTTTATTAGGATCGGCAAAACAACATGATAGACTTAAGTAAAATTCGGCCATTGCGAAGAAGCCGCAACTACGAAATTTATCAGCATCCGTTTATTGAGCGCGCGCTGTTGAAAGTCCGGGTGGATGAACCGGTGCGTAACCACGTAATTCCTCGATATGCCGAGAGGCGCTATGGCAACCTCCGTCAATGGAACCGGGAAGCAAACGAATACTTAGCCGCGTTGACACGAGGCTGCCCCGAGATTGAACGCCTTGCGGATTTTATGGGGTATGCTCCAACATCTCAAGGACCAGCGCTGGTGGTCGAAAAGATGACCGGTCCTGATGGCGATTTGGCGCCAACGCTGGAATCGGAACGGGCCGCATTGGGCGATGACATATCAGAGCGCAAACAGCTGCACAGTGAATTCATGGAACTCATGGACGACCTTGAACGTGGCCGGATTATCGTGGGCGACCTAAGTTTTGAAAACATTGTACGGGCGCAAGAGCGCAATGGAAAACTGGTCGTTATCGATGGCTTGGGCGAAAGAGTGCTGTTTCCGCTGACGCTGGTTTCTGATTTAGCATTCCGCAAGTCCATCGAGCGTCGCCGGACGCGCATGGGCCAGGCATTTGGTCTAGGCTAATGACACCCGCTCTACGGCAATCAACCGGCGTCGATTTGGCTTTGCTGCATAAGCCACCAGCTAAATAGGCGCCTTCCCGGCCTAACCAAACAAGGACCTGTTGGACCTAATCAACAGGGCTTGTCAGACGACTAGCTCTTTGCCGCGTCTATCAATTCAAAGAACTTTTTTCGAACCTGGCCGAGCTTACGGTCATTGTAACTACGAACCCATCTTCGCAGAGGAATGACTTGTTTAGACCCAAAGCTGTCAATCCAAACCCATCGCCCGGATCCGTCGGGCCATGTTTGATAGACAAGATTGCCAGTGTTCTTGTTGCTTATGATGACGCGTTCATCTGACAGTTGGTCGAAGTGACTATTGAGATCGCTCAAATGCTGAGGGGTGAGACGATCTTTGGCAATCAACTGACCCAGACTTGGGGAAAGCTGTCCATCCGGATCAGAAATGCGTTCATAGACAAGCGCCAAACCTTTGTCTGTCGGTGCGGTGCCAAACACCCTGCAAACGGGCATCACTTCCGGACTTTCCTGATGGCGGATCATCAGAAAAAAGGCTTCATCAAACTCACGCATGAAACCCTTAAAAGCGGTAGCTCTGCGAAACAGTCGGTCATACCACTTGTCGGTTACAAGCCTCGAACCTGCATCCATCGTGTGAGGTTGCGGAACCTTTAACAGCAACCCCTTGTCAAATGGGTGTTCATATACGAATTGCCTGTTTCCCTTCGCGATAACAGGGTTGTTTCCTAGTTCAAGCAGAGTGGGATTTTGTTGGCATTTCATATTTTCTGTTTAAGTTGATTCCGAACCAGCGCAAGTTGTTTTTTGACCATTGAAATTGTTAGGTTAAACGCCGGAGACAATTGCGATCATGATGCTTGGAGTTCAAGCTGCACAGGGACGGTCACCATCTTGATTGTGGCCGGGAACCTATGGGGTCGCCGCAGTATCCGTCGCTATGCCCCAGCGGATGCGCCCGATCTCAGGAAGGGTCAAGTCCAAACGCTGACCACCTGACTGTACCATCCGACACTCTTTGCAAGCGATGACAAACAACTTGGAAATACCGGTGCGGTGTCCTGAGTTTTCAGATCTTTCGACCCTTGCGCACCCGTAATTTTCCGTTTCGAGGAGGTTTCGGCTATCACTTCGTATTCATAAGCCAGCACCGGCGGGTAGGGCTCTATTGCAAACTTTTGGCTGTTGACGCGCTTAGCTTTAGAGCGTGGATGGCTTTCGATCCCAGCTAGTCGAAAGTCAGTTCATAATCTCTTTCAAAGGCGCGCAATATCCCAAGGATGTGATCCTCTTTGCTGTGTTTTTTATGTCAGATACGGCGTGTCCTGCCGTGATCTTGAAGAAATCATGGCCGAACGTGGCGTTGCAGTAGGTCATACGTCGCTGAACCGCTAGGTGACAGAATACGCTGGTGCAATCGCCGACGTAGCGCGCAGACGTAAGGGGCCGTGTAACCACTTCTGGCAGATGGACGAGGCTTACATCAAGGTGAAAGGCGCGTGCGTTTATCTCTTTCGAGTCGTTGACAAAAGCGGAGCTAAAACAGCTGGCATCAAGGCCATAAACAAGATGCTAAAGGGCTTTGGATGCCCGATGCTAATTGAGATGCTCAGGCGGAAATATTTGAATGGCATTGTGGAACAGAATGATTGATTTATCAAAGGACGAACCCGCCCGATGCTCGTCTTCAAGTCCTTTGCTTCAGCTTCAGCCACTCTGGCAGACATCGAAGTCGCGCACATGATCCGAAAAGGCCAATTCACACCTGGACTTTGCCCCTTTCAACAGGTCGAAGAACTGGCGGCCTGACACCGCAGGTCGGATGCATTTCTCCGAGCTGTAGGAAACTTCGCAACAGAACCTTTCATGGGTGCCATAAGGATCATTGTCCTCGGTCAACCCGTCATATGCTTGGACGGCCTCAAGACTGGCCTTAAAGACTCTGGCCCTTCGTTATCGTTTGCCGTGGTAAAGATCCAATGACCGCTGCTACCTGCAGTTTCACGCTTGCGGAATCCATCATTCCGTTCCGAAAGCCGGGCGCTAATCTGCGCTTGTGACATGGTGGTTTCTGCGATTTGTGCATTCATGATAAGGTCCTCCTTCGACGATACGTTGGCCGATATGCACCCGGCTTGTCCGCCATCGTTTGAGTTTGTTCCAATGGACCAAAGGTGTGGGTTTCGCCCTAACGTCCATTGGCCGTGAGACATCGAGACCGGCACCTTTTCCGCGTTTTTTCCCTGGAAAGGAGCGGGGCCGATGGAAAAGACCCGTTTCTGATCTGAGGGCTGGGCGTCAGGCTGAAATTGGAAGAATTTGGGAGGGGCCCGCGCTCTGTCCGTGGGAGGAACCGTGATTTTCATGGTTTCTGTTTGAGGCGAATTGAAATGAGAAATTGGAGCCGGACCAACGGTGCGGCTCTCTCTTCGCGCCTTGCCCTGGACCGGTTCAGATACGAGAGATTTGACCCCCTGGCGCCCAAGAAAACAAGCGCCGCAGACCGCAAGGCGGTCAGCTATCGCAACGATTAGAGTCACGGTGAGCCGCGCGCCCCGCGCGAATTTTAACACGCCAAAGGTATGACACCGTCAGTGGTTGGATGCGTTGACTTGTTCCCAATTGAAAAATCAATGGATCACGGCATTTAGTGTCACATAATATCCAATTCTCAATATGATTGCGTTTAAGCAGGAGTACCTATTGGGAAACGATGTGAGGTTTGACCAAGCTGGTAGATTGGAGATAGATCCTCATATGGCTCACCACCCTATCTTATGGACATTCCGTCGCTGCCCGTACGCGATAAGGGCCCGCCTCGCATTGGCGAGTTCACGAGTTACAGTCGAGCTGCGCGAAATTCTCTTACGGGATAAGCCAGAGGCTTTCTTAAAAGTATCCCCATCCGGAACAGTGCCCACGCTTCGACTTCCAGACAAAGTTATAGATGAAAGTCTGGAAATCATGGTTTGGGCGCTCCAACAAAATGATCCACAGCGGCTTTTGGACATGCCTCAAGAAGGTTGGGGTCTGATTACGGTAAATGATGGTCCATTCAAGGCGGCTTTAGATCATACAAAATACACCACGCGGTATCCGGATTTAGACGCCAATGAGGAACGCAGGAAAGCGGCAAGCTACTTGCTCAGCCTCGACGAGAGGTTAGTCGGGAAGGCCTGGCTTTTCGGAGATCGCCCCACCCTTGCCGACCTGGCGCTTCTACCGTTTGTGCGCCAGTTTGCGCATATAGATCGGGCATGGTTTGACGTTCAGGAGTGGCCGAATCTAACAGCGTGGCTGGATCAATTCCTGGACAGTGAGATATTTTTGCTTGTGATGAGTAAATACGCAACTTGGTCAGAGGGCGACTCTCCGATTTGGTTCAAAGGCTAAGTCGAACACGTCGTATCTCGACCCACAGCCGACATCCAGCAGCCAACCGAGATGCTGCAGGTGCACCCCGCTTTGCCGCCATTCGCTACACCGACAAGATCAGAGGGCTGTCAAACTCAAAGATTGCGAAACCAAACAGCTGTTTATCGCAGTGCTGCTATTGGCCCCGTTGGTGAAATCTTGGGTGCAAGATTTAGATTCAGCTTTGAAACTCACCGTCGGACAACTCTCGAACGCAGTCCAGTAAGGCGCTTGAGTATCGAGACGTTTCGTCTTTCAACCGAAACAACGGCACGGATACGCTGACCGCAGCAATAGGCTGGGCATTTTCATCCAGGATGGGCGCTCCAAAACATGCAATGCCGGTTTCGTTCTCCTGATTGTCAAAAACGAACCCCTGCGCGCGGCATTGATTGATCTGCGCGCGCAATTGGATTGGATCCGTGGTTGTGAACGGGGTGATCGATTCCAGAGTCGCATTTTCCAGGAAAGCGGCCAGCTTTTCTTCAGGCAAAGCCGAAAGGTAGGCTTTGCCGACTCCGCTGGAGTGAAGCGGGACAAACGTGCCTATGGTCGAGTTCATGCGCACCGTCTCAAGGCTTTCAATCTTGTCGATGTAAACAAGCCCTTCGCCACTTGGCACCGCGAGATGTACGGTTTCACCCGTCTGATCCCTGACGCGAACCAAGGCATCCTGCGCCCTCTCACGAATGTCAGACTTGGCCAGCGCAGAACGGGCAAGATTGATCAGGCGTGGACCGGGTTTGTAGCTTTTGTCCTTTAGTTGCACGATCAGCCCTTCGGACTCCAAGCCATTTAGCAGGCGATACAGCGTTGGACGCGTAAAGGCGCATTCATCCAGAAGTTCGGCCAGTGTTGGCGGGTTTCTGCGATCGCAAATATGCTGCAGCAGGCTGATGCTACGCGCAAAGCTTTGGGTTCCCGGGACCTGTTTTGCCATTCCTACCTCTCTGATTGACGGGGCGTCTTGACGGTGTATATTCCATATATTGCAAACGATGTCCACATTGTAGAACAGCAAAACTGATCGCAATGGGTAGGAGCCGAAATGCCACTGACCGAAACTGACGAAAATCCGCGCGTGCCATACAAGCATCCGATGCCGCAGGATGCCTTGCCCGAGATTGTGGTCCCTGACGCGTTGGCCGAAGATGATCCGCGCATGTGGGTGCAACAGGCTGAGCACGCATTTTTTCGCCCGCTTTGCCTGAATGTCTCGCAAGGCTACTGGATGAACCTGCTGAAAGTCACCAAGTCCGGTGTTTTGTCGCGCCACCGCCATGCCTGCCCTGTGCATGGTTTCGTGCTGAAGGGGCGCTGGCACTATCTTGAGCATGATTGGTTTGCCGAAGAAGGCAGCTATGTATTCGAACCGCCCGGAGAGACCCACACACTTGTTGTGCCCGATGATGTCCAGGAAATGATCACCTATTTTCAGGTCAACGGGGTGATGTACTACTGCGATCCCGACGGAAATCACCTGGGCTATGAGGATGTGTTCACTAAGATCGATATGTGCCGTGCGCATTTCGAAGAGGTTGGCCTTGGCGCTGACTACGTGAAAAATTTTATCCGGTAAGACATCATGAGCAATGTAACCTATGACTTCGCAGGACGTACCGCCGTTATCACCGGCGGGGCAGCCGGGATCGGAGCCGAAATCGCAAGCCATTATGCGGCTGCCGGCGCCAACGTGGCGATCTGGGACCTTTCAGAACCAAATGACGCCCCCGCGGGTGCAATCGCTTGCAAAGTGGATATCAGCCAACCAGACCAGATTGCCTCAGCAGTTGCAGAGACCAGAAAAGCCTTCGGTGGCATAGATTTTCTGTCTCACAATGCGGGTTTCGCCGGCCCAACACTTCCGGTCGCGGAAAACGATCCGGCGGTCTGGGCCCGCGTAATTGAGGTCAACCTGATCGGGACTTTTTACTTGGCTCAAGCCATCGTTCCCGTGATGCAAAAGGCTGGCTTTGGTCGGATCGTCAACATGGCCTCGCTTGCAGGCAAAGAAGGCACCCCTAACGCCTCGGCCTATTCGGCGTCCAAGGCAGGCGTCATCGGTTTCACCAAGTCGATTGCTAAGGAACTGGCGCAGACTGATATTCGCGTCAATTGCATCGCACCCGCCGCCATCAAAACGGCGATCTTGGATCAGATGACGCCAGATTTCGTGCAAATCATGATCGACAAATCCCCCATGAAACGCCTCGGCTGGGTTGAAGAAGCAGCGCGCATGGTGATGTGGCTAAGTTCCGAAGATTGCACATTCAACACCGGCGCAGTCTTTGATCTCTCAGGTGGAAGAGCGACCTACTGATGGCGCACGTTCGGGATTTTACGCCTGGCCCCGTGGAAGTGGCTGCAACTGTGGTGGCGGCACAGCATGGCCCCCAGGGCCTGTATGTTGTTCCCGATTTTTCATAGGCCTACGTGCGTGCAGCGCTGTCAGAGCAGAAATACGACCTCCTCTGTTTTACCCATTTTGAAACTTCGACCGGATTGCAGCACCCGGTCGATGCCCTCGCCAAAGTCGCCTCAGAGGCGGGCGTTCCTATTATGGTCGATAGTGTCAGCGCACTTTGCACATATCCCGCGCATTTGGATGGCTGGGGGGTGTCGGTGATGACGGCCGCCTCGCAGAAAGGGTTGGGCTCTGTACCGGGGGTCGGGATGATCGCCGTTTGAGATGAAGCCTGGAACCTGATCAAAGCGAAACAGTCTCCGCGCGACGGCTTCACGGATGTAATCCGATGGCGGGATCAATACGACGCCTCAAGAAATTGGCATCCAAGCCTGACATCCATGCCCGTGGCGGTCGTTCACGCGCTGGACGTCGCGCTGGATGACATGCTGAAAGAAGGGCTGTACACCCGCTACGCCCGTCACGCCGAGGCACGCGATTTCTATCGCGATGGTCAGGCGGAAGTATCTAAATAACATCGTGGAACAGGACTATCGCCTCATCAAGAGACACACTCGACCGATGTTAGGGTTCAAGGCCTTTGCTTCAGCGGTGGGTTCGGCACAAGTGTGGGTTTAAGTCGTTCAAATTCAATACGGCCACGCTTGTTAGGATCCAAGTCGTCAACATGATCCGGGAACAGCAATTCTCTAGCGCAACGAACTCGAGCTTTCGGATGTCTGCTGGTATTACAGGATGACTTCGCCTGCCATAACATCGACGCTGGTCTATCGAAAACTTTGCGACACAAGCCAGCAGGGATCTCATCTGGCAAGTTTTGGATATGGAATCCATCAGAAAGTTAGCGGAAAATGCTAACATTCAATGCGCAGATCGACCCAATAAGGGCGGTGATCGGAACCAGTTGCGCTGCAATCCACCCAGGCCCTCTCTACTGAATGGACCAAATCGGGAGTGATCAAACAATAGTCCAGCCGCAAAGGCTGTGCAGGTGCGCGATCAGGCGGGTCGGGCCACCACGTAAATCCGTCGCCATCGGATCTATTCTTTGCAACGACCCAGCTGTCCGCAAGGCTGTCCCAGTGTAGGTTGTGACCGGTCGCTATGTCAGGTTCGCCGGTCAAAGCAGTGTATTCCGGACTGTCAGGAACTAAATTGAAATCGCCCAGCACAATTGTACTATTGGGGGCTTTCGGCTCATGTTCACCCTGAGACCAATCCATGGCGTGAAAATTTGCCAACTCGATAGGGTCATGCTTCGGTGCCGATCCGGTCCAAGATCCACCACGAGCCCGCGCACCCTGATGCAGGGAAATCAGGTATTGCACCTGTAGCAACTTTTCTCGCCGGGACGCAGACGATAAATGCAGAGAATAGACCCGCAGCGGACCGCCCGGGGTGTCCAGGATACACTCCAGTGCGCCAGTCTCCATCCCAAGGCTGCAAGCGGTAGCAATCTTGGGTAACAGGTGGCGGCGCACCTCCAGGATACGGTATTTAGACAGCAACATCACGCCGAATTGGCGACGGCGGTTTTCAACGCGGCCGTCTGTGCCGACACTGCTGGCATCCATGTCGAACGCCGGAAAATAGCTCCAATGGTAGTCGGGCAGGAAACCCGCCAATTGTGTCGGCTGGTCTTCCATGCCACTGCGACGCCAGTTGCGCTCGACCTCTTGCAAGGCGATGATGTCGGCGCCGCGCACCTCATCGGCGATACGAGCGCAATCATAAACCCCGTCCATGCCCAGAGTGTAGCGGATATTGTAGGTGACCAAATTCATGGAACTGCTCAATACAGCGACGGGTTGTTTTGGGGCCGCCCACCGCTGTTTTCCGGAGCTTTGATTACAGCAGCCAAGTCTTGACCAGTGCGCCGTCGAACATGGTGCCACCACCCGGATCGCCTTCCCAACCGCCGATCTGTTCGCTGACCCCATCGATAAAATCATTGAACATCGGGATTATAGCGCCGCCTTCGTCGCGCACCATCAGACCCATCTCGTGGTAGAGCGATGTGCGCCTGATCGGATCAAGCTCTGCCTTGGCCTGCAACAGCAGTGCGTCGAAGTCTTCGCGCTTGAAGCGAGTATCGTTCCAGTCGGCATCCGATTTATAGGCAGTGGAGTACATCTGATCCTGCACCGGACGGCCTGCCCAATAAGACGCGCAGAATGGCTCTTTGTTCCAGACTTCGGACCAGTAGCCATCGCTAGGCACGCGCTGGATCTCCAGCGGGATACCTGCCTTGGCCGCACTTTGCTGATACAGCGCAGCGGCATCCACCGCGCTGGGGAATGCAGCGTCCGACACTTTCAGCACAATCGGTCCATCGTGACCGGATTTTTGGTAGTAATGGCGGGCTTGATCCGGATCAAAGCTGCGCTGCTCGATATCGCCGGAAAACAGCGGATAAGCAGCGTTGATCGGCATGTCATTGCCGACGCTGCCAAATCCGCGCAGCACCTTGTCGACCATCTCCTGCCGATCGACCGCCAGTTTCAGCGCCATTCGCATGTCGTTGTTGGCAAACGGCGGCGTGTCGGTGTGCATGACGAAGACATAATGGCCGCGACCCGATATGGTCTCGATCCGCAGGCCAGGCGCGCGACCCAGCAACTTGGCGATCTTGGGCGACACCCGGTTGATGAAATGGACCTGACCGCTCTGCAGCGCTGCCGCGCGGGCGGTGTCATCGTTCAGCACCAGGATCTCGATCTCATCGGCGTGGCCGCGGCCCTCGTCCCAATAATTGGCGAATTTTTTGAATGCGTAGCGGGTGCCGGCTTCGTTGACCTCGACAGTGTAGGGGCCGCTGCCAATGCCTGCAGCCGGGTGCGCCATACCACCATCCGGCTGAACCACCAGGTGGTAGTCTGCCATCAGGTATGGAAGGTCTGCATTCGGCGTATCCAGGGAAACGCTAAAATAGTCGCCATCCACCTTCATCGACGCGATACCGCGCATGATACCCAGCGCACCGGATTGCGCCTCTTCGTTTGAATGGCGCTGCATGGTCTTAAGTACGTCGTCCGGCGTCAACGTTTTGCCGTTGTGAAATTCCACACCCTTGCGAATCTTGAAGGTCCAGGTCTTTGCGTCATCGCTCGCCTCAACCGATTCCGCCAAACGGGGAACAATCTCACCCTGCGGGCTGACTTCAACTAACAAATCGCCAAAGGCCGTGAGCACATTGGCAGTGACGGAACTGGCTGACAGCGCCGGATCCAGGCTATCGGTGCTGGCGCCGCCTTGCAGGCCCGCACGGATCAAACCACCCTTTTTCGGACCTTCGGCGCGCACTGCAGAGGCCAGAAGGCTGTTAGCGCTGGCAGCGGCCACACCCAGCGCGCCAAGGCGGCCGATGAATTCTCGGCGGCTTATGAAACCTTTGGCCGCCTGTTTCACATAGTGATTGATGATGTCAGACATGTTTTCCCCTGCTGGCTGCACCGGCCCCAGCAGGGCCATACAGCCTTCTTGTTGTTCATGTGCCCAAGTCAGGGCATTCACAGATTTGTTGGCAGAAAGTGGCTTTATTTACTACGTCCATTTAGATTAAATGTTGCAAACCAATTTGGAGTTCGCACGTGCCAGGGCAAACGAAGCATTTTGCGCCGCTGCCATTTTTGAAACTGGATCGCGAGGCTGGCACACCGCTCTATCTGCAACTGGTTCAGCACCTGCGCCGGATGATCCAGAACGGGGAAATCAAACCCGGGCAGAAACTGCCCTCAACCCGCTGGCTAAGAGAACACCACGGAATTGCCCGCAGCACCCTTGTCGCCGCATTTGAGCAATTGACCAGCGAGGGTTACCTGCAAAGCCAAACCGGTTCCGGAACTTTCGTCAACCCGGAGTTTCCAGGCCTAAACCCCGGCGTCAGGAACGTGCCGGAAACCACCCTTCCACCAAGGTTATCGAAGCGCGGCCAGGCGGTAACAGAGGGGCTGGATTCATCTTACTTCGATCCGGTCATGGTGCGCCCCTTCCTGGCCAACATTCCTGCCATAGATCTGTTCCCGCACAAGATCTGGGGCCGGATCGAAAACCGAATCCGCAACCGGCTGGACAGTACGATGATGGCCTATGGCCAGCCCGGCGGCTTTGCGCCCCTACGTGAGGCAATCTGTGATTACGTACTAAACCGGCGCGGCCTGAAATGCAGCCCGAGTCAGGTCATTGTCACTACCGGCTCCCAGCAATCGCTGAATCTGATTGCTGCTCTGCTGCTAAACCCTGGCGACAAAGTGTTGATGGAGGATCCATCCAGCCCGGTGGTACGGGCTACCTTTCTGGCTCAAGGCGGAGCCGTCGTTCCTGTCCCGGTGACTGAAACCGGTGCAGCCGTTCCGCCTGACGGCCCGAATTCTGATGGGGCACGTCTGGCCTATCTGACACCCTCCTGCCAGTATCCTTTGGGCGCCGTGATGCCGATAGCCCAGCGGTTAGAATGGATGGACTGGACCCGCCGCAATGATGCCTGGCTCATCGAGGACGATCTGGACAATGAGTTTATGTTCGGCGGACGCCCTGACCCGGCGATCTACTGCGACGACCACCATGCGCGTACCATCTACGTCTCCAGCTTCAACAACGCGCTCTTCCCGTCGCTGCGGCTTGGCTTCATCATTGCACCCCGGGCGCTGGCCAGACCGCTGATGGCGCTCAGCGCCGTCACTGACCGCGGCCCCAACACATGGCTGCAGGCGGTGTTGGCAGAGTTTATTGAGCAGGGACATCTGAACACTCATATCCGACGCATGCACAGTGCCTATACACGTCGCCGCAAAGCGATGATTGACAGCTTTGCTCGCATTGCCAACCCGCTTGTAACCTTGCACAAGAACACTAGCGGGCTGAGAGTGATTGCAGACCTGCCTGCCAGCCTGCCGGATACGGAAATGCTGGATGTGTTGGATGCGCACGGCGTGGCGGCCTATGCGCTCTCATATTATTGCATGCAGCGGCAGGACTTGAATGGGTTATTATTGGGTTTTGGCTGCACCCATGAGGATGACATTCCGGCTGCGGTTGCGGGTCTTTGTTCATGTCTCTCTGAATTCAACAACAATAAAATTTGAGGAAGCAGACTTTCACCTGAACAAAGTATTACCTTTTTGGGACTTGGGCATTGTCAGGTTGTTTTCATTGACTGAGAGTTGCCATGCCGAGATGGTTTAGGCGGCCTGTTGGCCGCTGTACTGAGTCCACAGATTGACGGTATCCGCTCGTGAATGGCGATAAGAACAGGCTGAAAGACGGTTGCGTTTGGGTCGGAATGGGGCGGCGGTTTGATCGTGGACCGACAAGAACGGTTGCGCCTGAGAGGGTGACTTGAACTGGCCCATAACCTTCTGTCACCGCCTCGTATGTCCGTGCAAAGCCTCAACGCGATTGTTCAGGCGAAGATCAGTCTCCGGGGCCGCTTCTGCCATCGCAGCGCGGCAAGAACGTAGTCTGTCCGTGATGGTCACGCGCGGTTGCCCAGGTCTTGAACGGCTTCCTGAATAAGCGCATCGCGGCGGCCTTGTTGCGACACGGCTGAACAAGGATATTAAGTGCGTCGCCGTTGCCATCGACCGTGCGCCACAGCCAATGTTCTCGACCATTGATAGGCACTACGACTTCGACGAGGTGCCATTTGTCCGCCGGACGTAGCCGATGACCGAACGCGGGAAACGGAAACCCCTGAGGCGGGACAGATCAGACTGATCCAACATGGCATCGCGCTACAACCACAAACCCATTTTTACAACCTGGCAACGCCTTCTAACCACCAGGCACATCTGGGTTAGTCCCAATAGTTTTCGATATGAGAGATAAATCCGGGAACAAAAACACAGCTCTTTGACCCATCACCAAAAAACTGATTGGCGACATGCACGCCTCCACTCTTCACATAGCGCGTCGTTGGCAGCATTTCTTCCCCTGCTCGACAGCTTCCAACTTAGCCAAGATGCATCTGGGTACGGTCGCAAAAATAGTTAGGTAAAAAAAACAATTGAATGGATTTGAGTCGCGCCTAAGTTACGTCTTAAGCAGTGCGTGCCCAGGCACGACGAGTTTTTACACCATAAAACCAAACGTGTGGGTGGCTAAAAATAAGTGAGAAAACCAGCTTGCTATCATGCGCAATCCTACCTGCTCGTAACTCGCAATTGTTTTGTTGTGTTGCAGGAAACTGGTGATGAAACCACGCTCAATGGTCAAAACGACTTGACCCATTCTAGACATTCGAACACTGCAAAAATTGGGATGACTGCTTCAGCAGAGCCGGACTTCGGACACTGCGCAACATCGCACTGTTAGTTCGCCGTTCAGCAGGACCTAGAAGACCTTGGCCGCTTATCTCTCGGATGGATTTCCGAATTGGAAGTTCAACTGGCGGTTTGTCCTGAGGTAAGACAACGGCGTCCCCAAAGCCTCCTCTGCTTTTAAGATCACAGAAGCCGAAGCACGGGCGTCTTCACCTGCATCATGGTGATGAAACTCAAGGCCGAGGTATTTCTTAAGATTTGCCAACCCGTGCCCGCCGGCGCCCTTCAAGGACGGCCATGCCCGACGGGCAATCGACACGCTATTTGTCCAATGCGACGAGATCATTGGCAGCCCATACCGGGTACAAGCAGCCGTCATCGCCTGTTCATCAAACGTACTGTGTTGCACAAGATTGTGGGTGTTCAGGACTTCAAACAAGGATGCGTAAACCGTTGGGAATGTTCCAGCCCCAATCACGGTTTCGGCAGAAATCCCGTGAAGCTCAGTATTGAAAACCTCGAATGGTCCCTCGGGGTCAATCAGTACAGAATAGGTTTGCATGGAACCAGTGTCGCTAACAAAACAAAGCCCAATCTGGCATATGCTACCGATAGAATTGCTCGCCGTTTCGACGTCCAACGCAATAAATCGAAAAGGTCCGGCAGGCGGCGTATTAAGATGTTCAAATTTGTTCAATGTGTCCACCGTTTGAACGCTCTGAATCTGTCGGATTTCCTCAGCTTTCGCTGCCAGTTAGACAACTGAACATCATAGTTTTTGCAGGTCGAATGGGTCTTGGCAAGCCGTTCTAGCGCGCAAGGAGTTTAGTCTGCCTATACGACGCTTCACTCACGGCCCATACCTGCCGTTCAACGAGCAGCGCAAATGCCGTGGTGCGTCCGTCAAACCGAATTTTCGACCTGAGCGCTATATCTGGAGGTGGTCTACTAGCACTCTGCGGACCAAGCGCCGATTCGTTGCAGACACACGAATGGCGGCTTCAGTAAATTTCCCTGCTTGATGTTGGGCGGCAGAGAAGCTGATCACCAAGCTGGAAACTGTCGCACCTGACAAGTACCGGACGTCGTTTCTTCAGCCGGATGAAGTACTGGGAGCCGCGGCCTTTCGCCTGGCTATTTGGCGCCGCCAAAAGATAGCCCTTAAATATTTGGAGCACTCAAGCCAACAGACCCGTCGTGTGATCTGGCCCGTACTGCTGGGTTATCGGGACACCAGCCGCATCATCGCTGCATGGTGCGAGATGCGAGAAGGCTTTCGGTACTTTCGGACAGAACGGATCATTAAGGCGGAGGTCCTCAATGACAGCATTCCTCGGCGAATGGACCTACTTCGTGCAGAGTGGCGTAACGCGGCGGATGCAGAACGTAAGCGTTATGAAGAGGAGGCAAAAGACAAGGGTTCCGAAGGACTGCTTTGAGGAAGCAGCAGCGCAGCGGCAGGTTTGGGCCGTCCTCGTGTCAGTTTTTAGCCAGGCAGAGGGCTTTGCCGCGATGGCACCGAGGTCCGTAAGGAGCCCTTTGTGCCTGATGCTGCTTTTTGCCCAAATGTCGGCTGTTCGAGCTTTGTCGATTTCCACCTATTCAGTTTCGCGGAGGGCCGTAGCGAAGTCAAATTTCACCGGACAAAGGCTGCCGTACTGCGGGAGGTGCCGCCGACGGGCGGAAACTTGATGTCTTTTCTCAAAACCTTGACGTGCCCGCACAATAAATCTGATCTGCGGATTGCCAAATTGGTCTCACACACAGCGCATCAACAGCGCCAAACCGAAAGGGACCAAGAAATGAAAAAGACACTGATCACATCCGTCACTGCACTCGCCATTGTTCTGAGTGCTGGAATGTCCATGGCCGGTCCGTTGCGTGACCACGGTCGGGGCGGGAATGTACATGATGTTCGCTCAACGATTTCGCAAGCAATCAGCCACTCTGACCGGATGGCCAAAACCCAACAAAGCAATAGCATGGCTGACGGTCGCTTCGCTGTGACATCAAAGCAGGATCTGGGTCAAACCAATCTCTCCTCGACCCAGCAGCAGAGTACATATGGAACGAACTGGAGCTCGGAATTGCCCAATGTCGTAGCCATCGGTATTGCAGACGGTGGTAGTTACACTTGGATTATAGGAAATACGTCGGGTGGCGGCCTCGATGATAACCCAACCTGGATGCACCACCGGTAGCACATTGCGGACCTAGGCGGGTCTTCCTAGAGGAAACGCGACATGCCGCTATTTATCACCGGGCCCGGACAGCTAGTACCAGGATCCCGGCTGAACCGGTCTCTCTATGAGGCCGGTTCAGCACATTGTCCATACGGTAAGAGCGCAAGGAAATCGACCTCGACCCAGTCCAAACTTTCGGCTGGTACAGCGTATTTTCGCGGTTGCGCGTGTTGATTTATGCCCATTCAAATTGGCGAGCGGTTGCCTCAAAGCCAATGCCTACCTGGCAGTGAACGCCCCACCAGATATTGCACTGTAGGCGGGCGCCAATTTGATGCCTTCCCTCAAAACCTTGACGTGCCCGCGCAATAAACCTGAGCCGCAGATTACCATGTTTATTGCACACACAGCGAAATGAACACGCTTAGCTGGAACGTGCTAAATGATGAAAAACGTAATGATTGCATTCGTCACTGCATTCGCTATTGCTATGTGTGCTGGAATGTCCATGGCCGGTCCGTTTCGAGGCCATGACCTGCGCGGATAAGCACAGGACGTTCGCTCCGCAGTTTCGCAAGCACATAACCACGCTGGTACAAAAAATGTCAGTGATCGCAGTGTTTTGACACACAGCGATGAACGTCGATATGACACAGTTTTCCCTATGGGAGAGGTTGCAGCGGACAGGTGTTTGGCGGGCTGGAATTTGGCATCGACCATCTGTCATCAGGTGTCGGTAACCGCTTGGCCAGCGCCGATATCTCGGCCGTCGGCTACGATGCTACCCTCAGAGCACTTTTGGTTGCGGACAGTCAGTTTTATATCGACGGTCAGCTGCGCGATGGGTATTTCGACAGCCAGATAAGCCCGAACGGTGAGGCCGCCGTGGATGCCGATGACAGCGGGTATGAGATTTCCATTGATATTGGCACGCCTGTTCATGCTGCTGAACGGCGTTGTTGAAGAACTCGACTAAGGAGAATTCACAATGTGAATCCATGTGATTAGGAGGGCGGAATGCCAAAGCCGACTCCCACTCGCCATCGCACGAAGAACTGGGCCAACTACAATGCTGCTCCGAGAATGCGTGCCTCGTTGTTGATTTGGATTGATCGGGGATGACCTGGCTGGCGCGGCCCGAAAGCTGTTCAAGTTGCCTCTGCGGCAGACTGCAGGTGTGGTTGCCAGCCTGCTGGAGTTGGCAGGGCTGAATTCACTTCGAGCCGCTACAGCGGTAGCCCGGTCCTGCCGGACCTGATCAACCAAGTCCCGGAAGACCAGCAGATCGGCACGGTGACTGCCGATGGCGCATATGACACCCGACGATGCTACGCGGCCATCATCGAACGACAGGCCACCGCAATCATCCCGATCCGCAAAAACGGGCGTCTTTGGAAAGAGGACTGCCCGGCGGCCAGGCTCCGGAACGAGATCCTCCGCGCCGGTCAAGGGGCCAGCGCCGCGCGGAACGCGCGTCGTCTTCTCGACAAAATTCCGGTTCCTACCCCGCGTGAGGCACGCGTGGGTCCCTCCCGGATTTGGCCGTTCCGACCCCTTGACATTTGTGGAACGTCACAGATCTTTGATCTCACTCGATGCCCAAAACCTTAGTAAATCAGTGAAGCGCATCCTTCAATTCTGACCCAAACGTCAAGCATTTTTGACCCAACACAAATAGCAGCATTCATCGACACTGCGGCCAATGCCCCATTCTCTCAGTCGCACTACAGCGATCAATACTTAGGGTTCGGGCGTTGACAAGCTCTCGGCCGGGCTGCGCTGTTAGACGGCGATCACCCAGTGGCATTGCACGTGCCAATCATCACCAATGTTTAACTCAACCCACCAAGCAGACAGAGTATTGGGGTCAGCTACCTCTCGTCGCTAGTGCCGTTTCGAACCTGCCAACAAGAAATACCTAGTGAATTAAATATCAAATTTCATTGTCACCGAGTCTCAAAAATTGATTGGTATTGCAGAAACTTTTGACGCCTCGTTCAGCTCAGCTAGAGTGCCACAATGTTGCAGCCAATTTAAGGATCGGGGACCGGATGCCTCAATCGATTTTTGTTCTTGTGCATGGCCTCTGGCATGGCGGTTGGTGTTGGTCTCGGGTCGCCGACATCCTCCGGACACGGGGCCATCAGGTTCACACGCCGACCAATACCGGTGTCGGGGATCGGTCACATTTGATCAACGCAGAGATTACCTTGGAGACTTTTGCGCGCGACATCGAACAGCATATCTTGTTTGAAGACCTCCACGACCTGGTTCTGGTCGGTCACAGTTTTGGCGGTGCCACGATTTGCGGAACCGGCGATAAGGTGGCTGAAAGGATTTCAAAGGTGATCTATCTTGATGCAGCAATATTGCAGCCGGGCGAGAGCTGGTTCGATTTGCTGGATTCCGAAATTGCCCAGGCCCGCCAGGATCTGGCCAATCAGTTCAGCAACGGCCTTAGTTTGCCCCCGGTTGACCCGGAAATTCTGGGTTTGACTAAGGCGGCGGACATCGCTTTCCTGAAGCCGCGCTTGACCCCACATCCTTTGGCAACGTTAAAGACGTCATTGGCCATGCAAAAGCCTGCAGGAAAAGGGTTGAACCCCCATTATATTCACTTGTCAGATCCGCCCTATATGCCTGCAAACGGATCGCTCGACCGCGCGAGGCAATATGGCTGGCCCATTTCCGAAATTGCCGCCTGTCACGAGGCGATAGTAACCGCACCATTGGCTGTTGCCGATGAATTGGAGCGCATCGCGAACGAGAAATGACAGGATATCTCAAGTTCCCAATCTGGGTGAGTAAAAGCGAATTTAGTACACGGCTAGTGTTGTGATCTGGTAGTCAGATCTTCGGTATCGCTACTGTTGAGCACACAACAGTACTAGCCTTGACAGAATGGGCGTTGATCTTGTGCGGACACCAAAAACCCTATTGGCGCCGCAGGTCGGGACGTTCTCAACGTGAAGCAAAGTCAGTTCAGATCAACCGAACAAATTGATAATCACCCGTCAATTACTCACTGCAATAATGCGCCAGTTTTTGGGTAAAACCACCGTGACTTGCAGGCGAAGTCCAAAACCGTCGGGGCCCCCGCGTGGGCTTTCAGCTCAACACGTTGCGCCACTGCAAAGCTGAAGCGGCAGTTAGCGCCCGATTATGTTGCTACTTCGCTTCAGTGAGTGCCCGAACGATACAGACCCCTTGAGACGTATTTTTGCCGTCTGCCAGAAAAGCCAACTCTGCAGCTCTTTTAGACTTTGATGACTGGAGTTCAGCTCGGGCTTCGGGTGAGAGCAATGCAACCATGCACTCAGCCAGTAATAGGTTTTGATTGTCAGTCATGTCGCTATGCGACAGGTATTTCACATAGCTGTCTGTTGCCAGCTGGTCTGCGGACACAAATTTTGCCGGTATCAACACGAGCGAGCAGATAGTAGCCAACCTCATTACTTTCACTGTTCGTAAGTTCCTGAGCGGTGTTTGAGCTTTGGCTGACGCTAATAGAAATCGCGCTTCGGTATACAGGCTCTGTCGGGCCTGGCGCCTAACAGAGTACGCTTGTAATCGGCGACCAGCTTTGTCACCATTAGATCGACCCCAGTATTCGTACGATACCAACCTATGTTCACCTGCAAGGACGGCCCAGAGCCGGCATCCAACCCATTGTTTTGATGCTGCAATCGCAACCCGTATCGCAGGCTTTCGCTGCGCGTGATCGAAAAAGTAGCCACGGTGATCTCCGAAATTCTGTTGCCTTGTGTTTGGCAAGGGCAAGGGAAACGATCGGCGGCAGATTATGCTCTTTTTTTGGCATCGAACCATCGTTCACGGCACGTATCTATCATTCAACCGGCGGGCACCGGACTGTGCGGCAAGCGCACGCCTTGCTGAAGCAATAGGGCTTGATCGAAGGGCAATCGGCTTATTCTAATTGTTCTGCTGCTAGGGATTGGTGATGGTGGTGCCAAGGCAGCAAGTACAAGGGGCGCTGTTCGGCCAATGTTGAATATTCCGAAAGAAACGATCAATAACTGGCAGAGAATTGTGAACCTCATCGCCAAATTGGCGGATGTGCCTGCCAGTCTGGTGATGCGCACCCACACCCCCGAACACTCAGTCTTCGTCAGGAACGATACTGCGGACCACCCTTATGACGTCGGGCTGTGTTTCAGATTGAACGAAAAACTCTACTGCCATGGCGTTCTGGAACAGGGCGAATTGGTGGTGGAAGACGCGCAGTACGATCCCCGATGGGCGGACAATGACGACATGGAACACGGTATGAGTTTCTATGTCGGCTTCCCGCTCTACTGGCCGGACGGGTCTGTGTTCGGGACAATTTGCGTTTTGGACTCGAAACTGAACCGACGTGCTCTGATGTTCCGCGAAGGGCTGAAAGAGTTTGCTCGCGTGATCGAAGCGGACCTTAAACTGCTTGTCGAAGCGGACCGACGCGTTCAGCTTGAACGACAACTTCAGGAAAGTCTGGATCAACTGGAAACACGTGTCGAAGAACGCACCGCCGAGTTGGAAGAGGCAAACATCGCCCTGCGCGTTTTGCTGCAAAGCGTTGAGCGGTCGCGCGATGACTATGACCAGAACATCATGCGACAGATCAAAGGAGTTGTCGCGCCGACTTTTGCCAAGCTGCGCAGCCGGGTCATAGGAAACGATGCGGCGCTGGTCTATCTTGATATTCTGGAAGAGAATTTAAGATCCATCACTGCCTCGATGTCCGACGAAAAGCGGGATGTGTTCGAACAGCTGACCCCGTCCGAACAGGACATCGCCCAAATGATTATGCGCGGCCAGACCACAAAAGATATTGCTCAGGTTTTGTCGCGTGAGCCGAGCACAATCGAGTTTCATCGCAACAACATACGCAAGAAACTGGGCTTGCGGAAAACGGGTCAGAACCTGCGTACCAAGCTGCGGTCCCTGCAATAGGTATGGGGGCCAGCCCCATGATTTACTCTTGGTTTTCTCACACTCATCTGACCGACTACCGTTGTTACCCTTTTGTCCATGGTGCCAATCCGGGTGCCGGGCAACAACAGGGAAACACATAATGGAACGAGAAGACCTAAAGCTGGAACCGACATTGGTGAATGGCAAGAAAGACGATCTGACGCCAGGCCTTTCGCGACGTTCTTTTTTCATGGCCGCCGGAGCAGCAGGAGTGGGCGGTGCTGCGTCTTTGTTGTCCAGCACATCGGCTCAGGCGCAATCGACAGACTGGACCCAGCCGGGGAACAACAATGGTGTTATCGAATTGCAGAAAACCACGGGCACTGCTGTCGATGGCGATCTGGGGATCGACTTCTACGGCCATTGCGCGCTGAAATTCACCTCGCCGAGCGGGGCGACGGTGTTGTTCGACCCATGGCGCGATGACCCGTCCGGTGCCTGGGGGCTGTGGTTCAAGAATGAATTCCCCGAGGTGCCAGTGGACATCTGCATGTCCACCCACACGCATTTTGACCACGATGCCATTCACCGCCCGGTCTCAACTATGGTGCTGGACCGGATGGTTGGAAACTTTGAGTTTGCCGATATCAAGATCACGGGGTTTGCCGACAAACACGCGTGCCAGGCTCCGGGTTGGTACAATTGGACAAACGCCTTGGCTGAATTCGGCGTTGAAGCCTGCCCGCCCAATAATGTTAGCCATATGGACATGGTGGTCTATGTGATCGAGGCCGGTGGGTTGCGAACCCTGATCTGGGGCGACAATAGGCACAACCCGCCGCAGGAATTCTGGGATGCCATCGGGGAAATCGACATCCTCACTCTGCCGGTGGACGGATCGCAACACATTCTCAGTTATGGTCAGGGCGATGATATCGTGTCGCGCCTGAACCCCAAAGTTATCATTCCGACACATTATCTGAGCGAGACCACCAGCTATACCCTGACCACCTTGCAGGACGCGGATGAGTGGGTGAAGTCCCAACCCAGCTACAAGATGTTGGACGGCGCCAATCTGTCGCTGAACGCGGCGGACGTTGCAGGAATGGACAAAGAGTTCATGTATTTTGGCAACCACGCCCAGACGGGGTAACGGCTGGCTTTGCGCCCTTGCTCAACTCAGTAGAACGGCCAGCGAATTTTTCCGCTGGCCGCTCGTAGTTTCAAAATTTGTTTTCGAAAATAACATAGCTCGGCGAATTTCAGTCGAATTGAAGGCTCGCGGTCCAAACCTGCCTTTCACCGACCAATCAAATGCTGCGGTCGCAGCCTGCTTCGCCGTCATTCACTGCAAGTGCAAAGTTACGTGCACGCCGGAAGCCGGGAGCGCAATAGAGCTGCCCTTAGAAGAAATACTTGATGCCAAAGTAAGGCCCGTGCCGGTCGGCGTCATAGGCGAATTCTCCTGAACTCAGCATGTCGCTGTAGTCGACGCTGAAATAGCGGCATCCAAATGTGAGGGCGGTTGTCTCTCAGGGTTGGAAATCAAAACCAACACTCGCACCGATTTGAAGGTCATTTCCGCCAGCAACGAAGCAATTCCGGGCCAGTTTTGGCTCAGTCGCCACATCCCGCGCTTGCCGATTACGGGTTCTATCCAATCCTGATCGGCGCCCAATACAGGCGGATTGCCAGGCGTCGGAGTGGAGATGTCTGTTTCCTAACTGATGGAGTTGTACCTCTGTCCCGCCTGAATATCGATTGCATACCGCTGGTTTTTTGCACCAAATCCTCCGTCAACGATACGGTAAGCACCTAGCACGCCAGACCATTTTGACGCACGTTTACGTTCAGCTCGGCACCCATCGAGCCAGGCAGCGTCGTATCCTGTTCGATGCCAACTTAGTTGGCGTCGACGATTATTCCAAAATCTCCATTCCATGCCTCATACCGACCGGCTGCTGCGAAATCGAGCAAGTCCAGCACGTCGCCAAGATCTAGATCAGCGGCTTGACCAGCCACGGTGGATGTCCCTGTGGTTCGCAAGGGTGTGAACAGATAGAACGCAGCACCATGACCCCAGCTGGATTCGTCCTGGTCCGGCGCGGTCAGTAATTGAGCACAGGAAAGTGTCGGCAGCGTTAGAAGGCACGTAGCAAGCGCAATCACGCTGAAAATTATGCGGTGAGACGTAGCTTTGTCTTTGGGGTTCCTGAAACTTAGTAGTTGAATCTGAGACCGATTCCGACGCCTTGATCATAAGGACGATCTGCTCCGATCCCGATCAGCACATCTGCATAGAGGGCAATACCGGGGCTAAGATTTTTGCCAATCTGAAACTCAGCGGTTGCAGGCCAGGCGTTGTTTTCCCAATCATAGGGCGCTTTGATATCTGCTTTGACCCAATACCCATCGCCAAACGGTTGAAGCGCAATCAGGCGCATTGCAGTTTGGCTGACATCAGTCGGGCCATTGTACGACGCGAAATGCTGGACCAAAGGGATCAGCGTCAGCCCGGTGTTTGTGTTGGCAAAGGCAAAGCCACCAAACGGGGCGATCTGATCCGACCCGGTGCCAATGCCTTCACCGGGGTCGCCAAAATCAAGGATCCACTCCAACCCAAGCGCGGATTTGACGGTCCAGGTGTCATTCAGGGGTTTCTGTGACGGGAAATAAATCAGCTTCAAACTGGTCTTTTCAAACCCGCTGAACCGTGCGCCAGTCGCATTTGTCGAATTGTAGTGGAGCTCATATTTCAGCTTCAGATCAGGGCGCAGCATATATGCGCCATCAATGAACACATCCTGACGGTCTGCCCCACCTTCAAGATCAAAATACTGATAACGAATGTCCGTGTTGTTGACAGCCGCCAATGGGTTCGACGCGTTTTCCTCAGCTCCGACAGCAATACCTGACATCAGCAACGCGGACGCCAGATATGAATGAACAACGAAATGGCGGGCCATCGTGTACCTAATAACTTAGTGCGATTGGTGAGACGGTGGCTTTGCCGCCACCGTCCCAAGTTCGTTATTGCCAACTGGAAAAGACTTCTCTGGTCAGTTCGCTTTCCGGGCGAAGGTTCTCGATACCTTCATAAGGAACACCCTTTCCAAGTGGCAGATGCGGGTGTTTGGCAATGGTTTTTTGATGGCGCTTGACCATGTCCTGGAACGACGCCCCTGACCACAGAGAGTACCCTACAAGGGGATGTTCTTCGCGTGGGTCACGGTAGACATTGAACACGGGAGCCGCCGCGCCGGGTTGCCCGGGGGCAGGCAGATGCATCTTGAACTCCTGCTTGACTACTGAGCGCAAGACCGGCCCCTCGTACACATAGACGTAATCGCGGCGCGAGTTGCCTTCGCCCTCAAGCAGCAGCGCGGTCTGGTCAATCCCGTCAATCACACGGTCGCGCGGAATGCGGTCGGTTGCCCCTGCAATCCGGGCAAAGGTAGTGAACAGATCCGAGACATGCACGATATCACCAGCTGCGCTTCCCGGTTCGATTGCTCCGGGCCACCGGATAAATGCATCTGTACGCACGCCGCCTTCCAGGTGCTGGGTCTTGCCGCCGCGATAAATCAGCTGGTTTAGACCTGATGTCCCCTCGTAGTGATACATCAAGCCATTGTCAGCCATGATCATGACGACGGTGCTGTCTGCCTTGCCAGTTTCATCGAGCTTGGCCAGAACTTCGCCAATCCAGCCGTCCAGAACCTGTAATTTGTCGGCATGGAAGCCACCATTGCGGGAAACGGCCTCATCAGGGTAGGCAAAGTTCAGCGGGTAGAGCGGCCAGTACTGCATGAAAAACGGGTCGTCCTGCGAAGCCAGCTTCTCCAGCTGCTCCAATGCCTGACGCTGATAGCGCAGGTTCATTTCCTCGTATTTTGCCTGTGTCCATTCTTCGCCCGGCGCTATGTCTACTTCGCGAGCAAGGCCGCCCGCTTCACCTTCTACGCCAGTTACCAGCCCGTAGGGTTTGAACCGCTGGTCCAATTGAAACTGGTTGGACTGACCCGACGCATGGAAGCCAAGCATGTTGTTGGCAACCATCGCATCTCGTGTCATCAAGCTGAGCTGAACCTGCTGATGCAAGGGAAAGGCCGCCCAGTCAAACCCCTGATTGTGCGGGTAGGATTGTTCAATATCGCCCTGATGCCATTTCCCGACATGGGCGGTGTTGTACCCTTCTTCCTTCAGGATTTCGGCAATCGTCACCTCTTCGGACGCCAGGCCTTCACCGACCAGAGCAACCTTGACCTCTTCCACGCCCGCGCGCACCGGGTGTCGGCCGGTCAACATTGCCGTTCGTGTCGGTGTACAGGACGGCTCGGTATACATTCTCATCAAGGACATGCCTTCTGTGGCAAAATCGTTGATGTTGGGTGTATCGAAACCGGTGACGTAGTTCATCGTCCGGTTGCCCATCTGACCGAAACTGACATCGTCAATCAGAATGTAAAGAATATTAGGTGGTTTGCCGCCATTGGCGCCGCGGATCTCGGAAAGCTTCGCTTCGATCTCCGTATCCTGAGCGTCCCATTGTTCGCCAAATTGCGCGCGGAGAAAGTGGAATTCTCCATCATGAATGATGGGCGCATCCTGAGCGAAGCCCGCGCCAGCCATCAGCACCATGGCAGAGGCATGTTTCCATATTGATCTCATCGGTATCTCTTCCCCATTTTCGAATTACATCTTTCCTGCGCGCCGCAGGGACTGGGCGATTTCATCCCTAAGACCATCCAGGGTCTCGCTGATGTCGCATTGAATCTGATACGATTGGCTTCCCGGCTCAGCATTCATGGAGAGATACTCGTCGCTGAGAAGCTGGTAGTCTTGGCAGATCTCATCGAACACAGTGTCCACGCGCCGTAAGTCCGCAATTGCGGCCTGGTGGTCGGGAAACAGCGTATCAAGTTCGAGGCCTTTCAATTTCGATGTCTCGTTCGATAGATCAGCAGATATACTGGAGTGTTGGACGAATTCACTTTTAACAATAGGTATATCGGGGCATAATACGGTGTAGTCATGGATGTAACTCGCTGAAAATATGAAAGTATTTAGAGACAAGTCACCTCCTCTGAATGAGGGCATTGCGCCTGACGCTGAGGATGTGCGGGCCGCACTTCAACGACTTGTCAGATCCTCGACTTTCGCAAGTTCACAGCGATTGCAGGACTTTCTTGTCTATGTTGTCGAGGAATCCCTTAACGGCAGGGCCGACGAAATACGTGCCAAAACAATCGCCATGGATGTCTATGGCGGGACCATGTCCGAGATGGCACGCAGAGAAAATGTAGTGCGGGTGGACGCTGGTCGCCTGCGTCGCAAGCTGGCCGACTATTATGTCGAAGATGGCCGCGAAGAAGTCACTGTTTTCGATCTGCCAAAAGGCGGATACGCACCTGAGATCTCGATTAGGTCGCCCGGGACGGATCAGCCTGAAGTTTCCGAGAGGGAAACTAAGAGGCACACTTGGCTTCGCCCGTTCGTTGGGATTACAGGGGTTTTCATTTTTATCTGTGTTGCTGCTGCAATTGCGTTAGTGTCGACAAATCGTGGGGTTCCAGTCAACCTGCCAGTCGATGGCCTGAGCCAAGATGAGCGCAGCGCCATTTTTGATGCATCCCCCATGCGGCTTCAGGCCGTTAACCTGGCCAACTCAGGCCGCGATTTGATTTTTCCGGCGTTGGAGCCCGCGCGGCTGAACGGAGCCCTGACAATATTCAAAGGGGCAATCGAAAACGACGACAGCTATTTCGGAGGCCACGCAGGAGCCGCGCAGGTTGCAGCAATGATAGCGTTGGTTTCACCGGACGCCGATCCGACCGGGGACATGCTGCGTTACGCGGACGCACAGGCCAACAGGGCCATTGAATTGGCACCAGAAACGGGGTGGAGCCAATCTGCAAAGGCCTGGGTCGAATTTACCAAGGGAAATTGGCCTGAAGCTACGGAGTTCTCGTACAGGGCACAGCGTTTAGCACCAAACGACGTGCATGTGCTGGAGTTCGTCTCACTGATCTTGTTGTACGCAGGTGAATTCGAAGAAGTCGTGACGATCAGCGAAGATGCGCTGTCGAAAATAGATTTGGACCGGGGTTATGTGTTTCAGAACGCGATGGGGTCTGCAAAGTTTCATCTGAAGGATTTCGAAGGTGCCGTTTCCGCCTTTGAGCAGGTGACCAAAAAGGGCGGCCCCGTCGGCCCTGTGTCTGTGGCTTATCTTTTGGCGGCTCACCAGATGCTGGGTAACGAAAGTGAAGCTCAGGCCTTGGCGGATAAACTCTCGCGTGAGTGGCCTGACAGTCGGGTGGATATTTTGTTTCAGAGATTGTTCGCGGACCGGGCATACGGAGTGGAATTAGGTGAAGCTATGAAACAAGCCAATTGGAAGCCAAAAGTTAACGAATGAAGCTCGTGTCTTGGCTATCGGAGCCATTCCAGTACGAACTGGCCACGGTGGTTGTTTAACCAAACATCGTTTCCAGCTAGGAAGCGTTATAGCTCACTGCCTCATTGCCGCTGGAGTTCGCAGACGGCCCTAACCGGACTTTCACTTTGAGGGGAAGATTATTACCTTTTCTAGAAGTAGGCAGTCCTATTGTGCCTCACTCATCAGATCGCGAAGTAGTTCCGCATGGGTCTTTCTGGTCATCTGGCTTACGTTGAAACGTAGAAACGAGTTCTTGGATTGAGTTGGGCTAAAGACATTTCCAGGCGCCAGAACGACACCTTTCTTGAGAGCTTTTCGCGCTATCGCTGCAGCATCCTGTCCGTCTGGCAGCTCGCACCAAAGATAAAATCCACCTCTGGGTTTCACAAAAGGCCTAATGCCTAACGCTTCTAACTCGTCGGTTACGCGGGTACGGGCGCGATCCAGTTTAGCCCTGAGCGCCTCCATGTGTTTGCGATAGCTACCGTCAGTGAGCGCCGAATGTAGCAATTCTGTCACCATAGGGCTTGGACCTCCGAAGCTGATCGCAACCTGAAGTTCGGTCAGGGAGACAATCCAGTCAGGACGCGCTGCAATAAATCCACATCGCAACGATGCCGACAGGGTTTTGGAAAAACTTCCAATCGTGAGAACGCGGTTAAGCCCATCCAGGGAAGCCAGTCTTGGCGAAAGATCAGGTTCGAACTCAGAGAAAATGGCATCTTCCACGATTTGCAACTCATACGCTTCGGCCAGAGTCAGTACACGATGCGCAGTCGCCGCAGTTAGTGTCACACCTGTTGGGTTGTGCAATGCTGAATTGGTCAGATAGAGCCGCGGCCGCTCTTTCCTAAGCACGTTTTCAAATTGGGCAAGGTCGGGGCCGTTAGGCGTGTAGGGGACACTGACAATGGTAATCTGGTGTGCTCTCAGAAGGGCCTGAAAGTTGAAATAACATGGATCATCCACCAACACAGTATCGCCAGGCTTGAGTAGCAATCTGCAAATCAAATCCAGCGCCTGCGATCCAGAATTGGTGAGCAAAACGGTATTGGGATCTACCTCTATGGTCTGGTCGCACAGCATTCGAGCCACATGCTGGCGCAGACCGGAATGACCCTGTGCACAGCTGTAATCTGTAAGCACATTGTCGCCTCCACGTGCCACACGGCGCATTGCTCGCCGTAGCGACTCGACAGGCATCCAATCGGCAGGCATCCAGCCACATCCAGGCTTTGCCATGTCCTGGCTGGCGTCTATCGATTGTCGCGCGACCCAAAGCGGATCAATCTCGCGCTCAAGCAGCGGTCCAGTTTGCGAAACCTCGAACGGTTGTACGCGGTCTGACACAAAAAAACCTGAGCCGCGACGAGCAAAGATAACTCCTTCAGCGGCCAAGACATCATAGGCCTCTACCACTGTCGAAGGTGACACGCCCAAGCGAGTTGCAAGGCCCCGGACTGAGGGAAGTTTGTCACCCGCACCAAGTGCCCGCGATCGAATAAGACGCGTGATATGTTCCATCACAAGAGTTCTACGGGTCGCAACGGCCATACTCGATCTCCTCTGTATGGGACCATACAGCAGTACAGTTTTTTCCAATTGTATTGCTTTGTATCTGCGTTTGTCGCGCCACTCCAGCTACAAGGTTCAAAAAAGGACCGTTAATTTATGAACTCCTCGTTTTCTGGCTGGGGCAGCGGACTGCTCGGTGTATTGATCTTCAGTGGGTCACTTCCCGCAACGAGGGTGGCGGTCAGTGGTCTAGACCCGTTCTTCCTGACATCCGCCCGAGCGGTTCTTGCGGCTGTACTTGCGCTTTCCCTGCTGGCCTTTTTCAAAGAAAAGCTACCTTCGCGTGAGAACCTGTTTTCTCTTGTGGTTGTAGCCTTGGGTGTAGTGATCGGCTTTCCGCTTTTAACAGCGCTGGCGCTACAGCACATCACCGCTGCACATTCCATCGTTTTCATTGGCCTCCTGCCGCTAGCCACCGCGACATTCGGCGTTCTGCGCGGCGGAGAACGCCCGACCGCGTTGTTCTGGGTATTCTCGATCCTTGGCAGCTCGGCTGTCGTCGGCTTCGCCCTCAGCCAAAGCGCTGAAGTATCACTCGTCGGGGACCTCTTCATGGTCGCTGCCGTCCTCGCTTGCGGGTTGGGCTATGCGGAGGGTGCACAGATATCGCGCCGCTTCGGTGGATGGCAGGTGATTTCCTGGGCGCTGGTCCTATCCTTACCTTTTATGGCTGCTTTCGCGATTTTGACATGGCCCCCTACATCAAACGGGCTGACCCTGCCGGTCTGGCTCAGTCTAGGCTACGTCTCTATCTTTTCGATGCTGGTCGGTTTTATCTTCTGGTATCGCGGTTTAGCACTAGGCGGCACAGCAGGTGTCGGACAGCTTCAACTTCTCCAGCCGTTCTTCGGCCTGATCCTCGCGGCTCTTTTGCTCGCGGAGCCCGTTGCGCCGTCTATGATCGGGGTAACGATCTTTGTGGTGATTTGCGTAGCCGGGGCAAAGCGTTTCGCCTGGCGGCCCATTCCGGACTCATGATCCAAGATTAAGATATCGCAGTGCACCCATCGAACCTGCCGTTCGCCGCAAGCGCGAGATAAGAGGCTCCAAGAATTCGCACAACCTCAGTTGAATTGTAGGTCAGGCTACGCTTCGGGACCCAACCAATCCTGTGTCTTACCGTCGGCCTTCAATTTCTGAGCGAGCAAGCTCAGCTCTTTGTAGATAATTCCTGCAGCAGGGTGCCAAGCGGCTACATCTTTCGCTTGTTGCGAGACGACAAAGGTGTCGCCTCGTGATGCGGGTCCCGTAAGCGCTCCCAGTGGTCCATAGGCGGCAACATTCTCACAGGTGGCATGAAGCAGCGTGGTGTTCAGTTGCTTTGCAATTTCATCAGGCACTCCTGCGGTAGCCCAGGCTTCACGCGCGATCGCCTGCAAAACCACAGTGAAGTTATTCGAAATCACGGCGGCCGCATGATAGAGGCTTTTGCTATCGGAATTGATATGAAATGGGATTCCACCAATCTCGGTCAGAAAGTCTTTGATAAAATCCAAGGCAGAAACTTCGCCCTCAATGCCACAAAGTGTTCCCTCGAATTGCTGGATCGCGGTTGCCGGCTCTGCGAACGTAAGTACCGGGTGCACGCTGGCCAGTCGCCAGGCTAGCTTCTGAAGCGGCGCCATTTCGTCTGCCGGGAAAAAACCACTGCAGTGAAACGCAACTGGAGGCGTTTCATTGACATCGTGTTGACCAACAACTTTTGCGAGTTCGGTTGCTGCAATTGAAATCTGAGAATCCGGCACCGCCAAAATCCACAGGTCGGCCGGCGCTAAGTCTGCATATTTCTCCACCGCTCTGCCCATTCCCGCAATTTGGGCTGCGTTTTGCGCTGATCTAAATCGAGAACTCAGTATGTCCTGAACCGAATACTTGGATGAGTGTCGCAAAAGGCCGAGGATGGTTTGCCCCACGCGACCGGCACCAACAATATTTACTCTGATTTTTGCCATTCAATGGCCTCCGACCTATACGCTCTTGCTTCCTTAGGGAACATGCTAAGCGACAGACCAATTCATCAACACCAGTTTATCCAAGGCAACAATCAACCGGAGCGACCCATTCCTGCCGTTCGACCTTGGTCACCGTCGCCGGGACGCGACCCGTCAGAGGAGACATTCGCCGCGAGCGCGAAAACGGGGGCCGGTCGAACTCAAAGTCAGCGGACAAAAACGGTCTTTTTTCTCTGGCCAGAGTCCTCGGGCACAACCTCATGAGGCTCAAGAAATTGCTGAGATGGAGGGATAATTTCGTATGAGCGATACCTGAACTGCGACTCCTTGTTCGTCACCTGACCGGACCGTACGCCAACTCGCCGCTGGCTACGCAACGGGCAATTTTTTGCCCGAACACTGCGACCTTCGAGTCTCAGAGTGGTATTCCGGCGAGATGGGTATATCCTAACATCGCAACACTGCATTCTTGTTTTGCGATGTCAGGATATCAAATCCAGAGACGGTGTTGCTACCTCGCTCTGGAACTCAGGCGGCGGTCTGATCAAGCAAGGCAAAGTCTGAAGATTGGCCGTTCCAGGAACGGCGAACACGGAGACAGAAAATGCGGCCAGTGGACAAACATTCTCCTCCCTCAGCGGAAGAGATCCTGCAACTGACCCGCCTCGATCCCATTCCCTCTTATCTTTCGCCTAGCCTTTATCTGCCGGTATTCGAAGCACTCGTCGAACTCAGGTTAAAGGGGATCGACGCCGACTGGAACGTCGTGCTCAATTCCGGCTGGCGGTGCTTGGGTCTGGCCCATGCGGCGCTGCTACTGCATCAGGACCATACAGCCACGCTACGGCGCTCGCTGGCCTTGCAGCAGCTCAGCGACGATTTCACCGACGCGGCCCTCGAGGAATCTTTCAACGATAGGAACCGGGCCGAGTTGATTGCCGAGCTTCAGGCCGCCGGCGAAGAGATCGATCCCTTGGCCGGTATCGATGTCCTAATGGCCGAGATCGAGGCGGACCCGCACTTCGCCGACCTCAGCGGCGAGTTCGACGATATTCGCTCCGAACTGGAGCAGATCCACACCAGTACGTTCGAGGAAACGAGTGCCCTCCTGGATCAGGAGACCGGCGGCCCGCTCCTCGATGAAATAGTCGGGCTTCGCCAAAAGGCCATGCAGACACTGGTTGAGGGGGACGCGATGATCCTCACCGGTCTGTCGCGCGGCCTTGTCGCCGTGGCGCATGCCGGCTTCAACCTGACCGAACGGAGCGACACGGTGATCAGCGCTTTCGTCGCAACCGATTATCTTCCAGCGGCTAATCGCTTGATTGACCGCTTCGCCAAACAACTGCGCGGCCTCCAGATGGAGCTTTTCGTCGCATGCGCCCGCAATGCGCTCGACGAGGCGGCCCAGGCGGCGCTGAACATTGTCGTTGAATCCGAGCGCGCGCTTCCCGCGTTCCTGAGGTCACAAGCCATACTTCGCTACTCCATTGCGGAGCTTCAGAACCTCGGCCGCAACTCCGAATCGGAAGCGCTCGGCCGTCAGGCTGCGCGCGCCGGTGGCCTGACCCGGGAAGCGATTGGCAGCCATGCCGCCGCCGCACGCATCATGCAGGAGATCGCGTCCGGTTTCCGCGCCGAAACGGTCGCGGAGCTTGTCGAAAGGGCATCGAGCACCGCCTTTGACGGCGATCTTCCCGACGGCAAGAACACTGCGCTCAATGCCCTGTCCGACCGGCCGGATGGCGAATTTGTAGAGGTCGAGGGCTTCGTTAATACGATCGAAGTGCTCAACCCTCCGGGCAAATCCCGCGTGAGCCGCGTTGGGCTGATAGATCCGTCGAATGGCGCGACCTTTCCCGCCGTGGTCCTCTTCGCGCATCTACCCCATGCCGGGCTGACGGAAGGCGCCTATGTCCGGCTGAATGGTACGATCCAGTCAAGCTCTGACCTCAATGAGGATGAACCGGCCGTCGAAATTGACCGGCTTGCCCTTGCCGAGCTTGCCAAGGAGAATTGGCGGATCGCATTTTTGCGCACGGCTGAGCCCTGGTATGAGGTCTGGCGCAGCAACGCCAACATGATCTGGTCGATCGGCCCGCACCTCCCGCAGGACGAGCAGGAACCGATTGCCCTCGGTGCGGCTGACCTAATCTACCCGCCCTTCGTTCGAGATTGAGGCCAACTATGTCCTGTGAACTGGAGAAACATCTCGTCGAACTCGCCGATAAGCTCGTTGAGCACTACCACGATCAGATGGAGAAGGGCGATGAACACCTGCAGGATCTTCTGGAGGACATCCCCGGCGCTTGCGAGCATGTCGGCATTCCGAAGCTCAATCATTTGTTTCCGTCGAGTTCCGATGGCGGATACCTGCTCGAAGACCCTCTCCGGCGCGGGTCGAGGCGCGAGCTGAACGGCGAGTGCTTTGACGCGATCCAGGCCTATCGCTGGTTCAGGATGGTCGACGTGTACAAGAGGACGAGCCTTTGGATTAAGGCCAACAGAATGCGCGACCGGTTCAGGGATCGGCTGCAAGAATGCGAGCACGAGAACAAGGAAGCCTGAGCGGTCCCTGCCACGGACACAATACGAGGGAAAGCCATGTCAGACACATGCCAACTCGAGCACCTGCGTGTGGAGATCTACGAGAAATGGATCGGGTTCCATTCCGGCCTTTGGTGGGACTTCCATATGGAAGAGCTAGATCTGAAGCACGAGGTTCATGAGGCCTGCCCGGTCATCGAATTCGAGACCCCGCCCGAATGCGCCGAGGCGCGCGGAAAGCTTCAGCAGCATCGGTTCTGGAAGATGGAGCCGCTTGAGAGAACTATCGATGCGCTGCGCGAGAAGCTCTACGAACACCAGGAAGCGCTGGAAAACTGCGAGCATGAGGCCAAGGCGTTCAAGCTCGCCTGATTTCAACGACACTTAAAGTGCCGGGCGCGACAAGATTTCCTTCGCGACAGCGAGGCCACGAGCGGTAACGGTAGAAGGGCCGGCGAGCCATCCCTCAATGATCTCGCTTGCCGCCTTGTGCCGGTCCGGCTGGCTGCGCTGCGCTGCGAGCATGCCGATGACCCAGTGATTGTGGGCAATGCGCGTTTCGCGTGCAATGGGCTGGATGTCCGGGTCGGCCTCGGCGAAGAGCGGCAGCGCTTCGGTTAGGTCGCTCGGTGTGGAAAGCAGCGTGTTGTCGACCGGCGGCTCGCCATTGTCAGACCACCAGCGCCGCGCATCCTCGGGCCGGTACCCGAACTCCTCCCTGAACTTGCTCGCGAATGGGCTGACGAACGGCCAGTCGCCGCCGGCCATGATCCGCTCCACGATCTCGATCGTCGTCGCCCGATCGCCCCGCGCCTCCGGGTCATAGAGGACGCGATCTTTAACCGCCGCATGGATCGGGCTCGTCGCGTCGGTGGTTAGTTCCGTTTCGGGCGCAAGGCCGAGCGCCGCGACCGGCAGCAGCGGCGGCGCGCCGAGGCCGAGGCAGTGGAGCCGGTCGAACGCGCCGCCGGCATCTCTCGCCCCGTCCGAGAGACCGCGCACGACCTGGGCAAGGCGCACATAACGCCGTGGCGCCGGGCGAGCGAGCTTCAGGCTTGCCGTCCCCATGACGTAGAAATCCGTGGCTGTCGGGTCACTTGCAAAGCTCGCCACGCTGAGCGCGACATTCCTAACGCCCGCCCCCATCGCCTCCTGCCCAGCCGCGCGCGCGGTGTTGTAATCGACCGCGCCGAGCACCGCATAGATGAGGCGCCCCGCCACGGCCGGATCCTCCGCGACCCGCCGCCAGAGCCGAATGCTTCGCCGGGCAAGCGTCCGATATCGGTCGACACTCCACCTCGTGATTTCGCGCTCGATACCGAGCGCCATCAGGCAGGCCGTCCCGAAATCCTCATTGGCGATGAGGTCGGTCGGGTCCATGGAAAGCTGCGCCGCAAGCAGCGCGTCGTGGTCACGCATCTCGGATTGCGCCTCGGCCGCATCGGTCACCGAGTCGGCGAGCGCCGATGCCCGGTCGCGGAGGGCATCGGGGACATCGCGCCCGCGCGGGATGCGCCCGACCGTCCGCCGGATCTCCTTGACCTCATCGCGAACAAGCGCCGCCTCGTGCCCGAATCCGGCGGTGACCTCGCCAATCAGTTCGATCGTGCCATTGTCGGCAAAGAGTGGCAGGCCCATGGCGCGGACCTCCGCCGCGTCCTGAAGTGCCGCTGGCGTGATCCGGTGGCTCGAAAGGAGATAGCCATGCGCCTCGGCGCCGGCCTCGGCGAACGCCTTGAGCGTGTCGCGCCGGAGATTAGATATGAAGCGCATCGGCCCGCATCCTTACGGCAGCTAAAGATAGAATACACGATTTCGCTAAGTCATAGAAATTATTAACGCCCTATTCCACGCCCAGATTGTTAATCAGACACGGTTCTGGGGGGGGGATGATAGATTGAATCTCTTGCCTGGCGTAGAGAATAACTGTTCAGACAATCCCTCTTACCAGACAGTACGCGCTCTACGTTCCTACGGAGTCTGATAATGCAGACCGATCAGGTTTGGCTGGTGGATTAGCGGCAGCTTCAATAACCCTAGATCTCAGCGCCTTTGTCAAAATCGGGTGTTTCCACCGGTGAAGCCGATACCACTTGCCTTCGCAAGAATGGCAAGCGAAGCCATAAGCATAATTTTCCATCTTGATCGCATGCGAGCAACAACAACATGCGACGCAAGATGACACAGTTCAGCAACATCGGGTGCTGAAGTGTCAAAGTCCCTAGGTCATGACCCCCATGTCAAAAAACGGCCGTTTTTAAGCATTGTCGGGCTGTATACTGAAAGCCCTGCAAAACCTTGTGCCACAAACCCTTGGCACCCCCCTTTTGGTTTTTTTCACATTTTTGGCCGTAGTCCGAAGAGCGGACATTGATGCGATGCGCGGCATTGGTCGAAATGGGCTCTCTGCTGCCATTCTTTGCGACGCGCCTCCGCGCGAAGAAAGCCGTTACCAACCGTTGATCACAATTCGGTTTTTCGCTCATGCTGCATGTCGCGAACCACGCAAACCGGATCTTCCCTAAGTGGAACGCAGATTGCGGTGCCGCGGGACAGTGTGACCTTTGGCTGCGACTATATCAAGGGCCGCTTTCCGATCGGACTGTCAATATCGGTCGTTTTAGCCAACGAATACGCACGTTAGGTTGCCAGTGCCGTCGACCATGCGTCCAATCCGTTTGCAGTCTTTATCTCCCTTTTTCAGGTGCTTGCGCCAACCGCCCACTTAATAGAGGAACGGCACGAATTTCGCGGTTTTTCCGGCATAGGCATTGAATTCCTTGCCATAGCGATCCGCCAGATACTCGTCGAGTGGCGGGATATGGTAAAAGATGAACAGATAGGTCATCAGCGCCGGGATTGAGAACGCCCAGATTGAGGCCGTCAGGATCGCCCAGCCGGTGAACAGGATGCTGTCGCCCAGGTAGTTGATGTGCATTGAATAGGCGAAGAGGCCATCTGTGTAACACCGCCCCTTGGAGTCCGGTAGCTTCTTCCACGCACGGCGTTGCAGTTCGGAGCCTGTGTTCAGATATGAGCCGATCAGAAGTAGCGCGATCCCGATCCAATCCCATGGACCAAACGGTGTGGCTTGACCGGAAAGAAAGCCAGTTCCGAGCAGCAAGAAGCCGATTTCGAAGATAGCGATGAAGACGGTCAGCCCCAATCCTTCGGACAGTTCGACCTTGCGCTGCAGCAGTACGAACAGGGTGATCATGTGGCGCAACCAATAGAGTACTGCCGCCCCTGCCAGCAGTTTGCCTCGGGTAGGATCGGCCCATTCGAAACCCCCGAAAGCCAACCAGAGGCAGACCGCCACAATGGTGCTGTGCAGAAGGGCAAAGATCAGTTTGATCCCGAACGAGCGATCATGTGCGCGGTCCACGCCGCCGTATTTGGTTATCATCAATCTATCCCTAGTCTCGTAGCAATCATGGGCGCGTCTTAGAACGGTTTGAACACCATCAAAACAAGCCTGGTGATGCTCATGATGAATGCGGCACCACCGATCGGTGAGTCTTTCTTGAACGTGGTTTCATAGCTCTCGGACAGCACCGAAACGCCCTTGTGGGTGGCGGCGACCGCTGTGTCATGCAGTTGTCGTTCGATTCGGTCCCCGATCAGAAATGCCAGAAGCAGAGCGAGCCAGAGGGCAATTGAGACCACAATCCAACCGGTCCACCAGTCATAACTCAGCAGCAGCATCATCCACAGGCCCGAGGCCGGGATGATGAGAAGCGATGGCCCCATGAAGATCCTGTTGATCCGCGTCAAAACCCGTAAATGGGCGGCTGCCTCTACCTGGGTCGCGGCGCGGGCATGGGCGTGGATCACGCCGTTGATGATGGTCGCCCCCACCGTGATGAGTGCGGCAAGCAAATGGGTCAGTTTCAAGGAAAGGAAAATATCTGGCATGGTGCTCATCCCTTTTAGACCACTTGGACTATTTAATATTTGTGGACCCCACCTTCAATCCGTGTCAATCGTAATTGGACCACATGGACGAAAAAATGCCGAAAATTGTTGATCATGACGCCCACAGCCAGGATCTGGCGCAACGGGCGGCCAAATACTTCTCGGATCACGGTTATGCCGGGACCAGCATGCGCAAGGTTGCGGCCTATCTGGGTGTTTCGAAAAGCGCGCTTTATCACTACTTTCCGACCAAGGAAGACCTGTTCCTGGCCTGCACCAAACAGGTTATGGCTGCGTTTGATACGGATATTGTCGACCCGGACCTTTCCGAGGAAGAAAACCTGGCGCGCCTGACAGATGTCCTACGTCGGAACTTTGCTATGGAGATGGCGCTGACCTTCGAGTATCTGCGCGGCAAAAGCCCAGCCGAGGTTGCCGGGGACGAGGCTATGCTGGTCGCCATGGATGCCTATCGCACAGTGGCCGCGCGCATTGTCGGAGAAAAGCGAGCCGAAGATGCCTTGGCCCGCTTGTTCGGCGTTTTGATGCTGGACTACATGTCCGGGCGGTAACGACACACATGCCTATTCCGGCTGGTAAGGCTCCTCGCGCAACACATGGCTAACCAGGATCTTGAAGAACAGGATCGGCAGGAACCATTCTAGATAGGGTGGGCTGTCAAACACATAAAGCGACAAAAGCAGAGCGGCCGCGTAAAGTGTCGCTGCCACCGGGCGTCGCAGAAAAAGCGGCGATTTGAGGATGATGACACTGGATGCCATTAGCATCCCATACACCCCGGCGACCCACAAAACGTCAAAACCCTGAAAAGCCCAACTGAAGACCACGATCTGAAGCAAGTGAATCGCAATGAAACTCATGTGCTGCTTGAAGCCCTCACCCTCGCGGAAGAACCAGCGCTTTGCTGCTGAAGTCGCGTTTGTGATCACCCCACCGACCATGTCCACGGCCAGAAGCGCGATGATCACAAACTGCCAGATCGACCAGTCAAACTGTGCATAGAGCCCGACACCGACAACGCCAGTCGCGAACAGAAACGGCGGATAGAGTTGAATGTTTTTTTCGGCCTTGGTGGCACCGGGGCCAATGAACTTGTCGATTGCACCCCAGATGCCGGGACGGAATGCGGGTAATTCCCAATTAATTGTCATGATGTGACCTTCCGAAAGATGGTTTCCGGAGGTCGAATACGGTCATCGGAAGGCCGTGTCAATTTTTTTAGTCCAATTGGACTATTAAGGAAATTAATAGAATTGCCAGATCGAATTTACATCCGAGCTAAAGGTCCGTTTCTAACACATTGCGACGCTTCGGGCTAAGTGCATCAGTCAATATGATGGGCTCACAGCGGATGTTGTCGGATCGACGCGTGGCCCGCGCGGACGGGTTCCGAACTCTTGGATTGCCCAGCTCGCGTTAGCCCGTCAGATCTGTTTGGACTACTAGTCAACCGCCGACATACACACCCGACTTAGGCCGATAGAATATCTTCTGATCGTGCAGCCGCCCAAGCAGATCCTGAATTCGGTGCAAGCTGTCATTCCGTTCTTTCTTTTCGTCTTCGCTTTCACCAGGGGCTCCAACCGACAATGAGGTTAGTGCGCGCCGCAGGGATACTTCAATCAGATCGATGTCCTCGACTGAGAGTTCGAACAAATCGTTGTATTGGGGCATTCTGGTTACTCCTACCCGGGCGTGGGTTTCCAGAGTGCATCACGTTCCAAAGTAAATCCACCCTTGCATGATGCGGTGCTCAAGGTGGTTCTCAGAACTTTTTGGTTACTGGCCAACCGTAATGATCGCCGTATATTTGGCTTAAATGACAGTGTTTTTAAGCCGACAAACAGTGAATTCGCTGCGTTTGCCCGAATGTTGGCTATGCTAACGCCTGCCAACCTGATGATCGCCAATCCAGGCGCGCTGATCCCAGGTTGTGATTTCACTCGTCAACCACCTCATCACAGGCCCTTGGTCGGTCGCGTTTATTTTGAGGAAATCCACCGTCCTCAGGATCGCGTTCTGTGCGAATTCGTACTCCAAAACCTTTAACTCGCCGCGCAGGACTTCTCGCTCCACCGAAACGACCGGCAACTCTGCCCAGCCCAAGCCACCCATCACAAGCGCTTTTCTAGTGATCGGGGTACTTGAGGTCCAAATGTCCGGGCTGAAAATGCGGTCTCCAGCGATTGAAGCGACTGAACTCGGTTCCACCGCTTGACGGTATTGCGACAGGTCTTTCCGCCCCACGGTCGCCAGTTTAGCCAGCGGGTGGTCAGAGTGACACACGGGCACGACCCTCTGAAACCCGACGCCGAGGCATCTGTAGCTTTGAGCCTCCTTGGGTGCCTCACATACAAAAGCAGCGTCCGCATCACCTAACTGAACTGCCTTGAGAACAGAAGCCCTCGAAAGCTGCTCCACACGGAGCTCTAAGCTTGGGAACCTATCGGCTGTGCCAGTTAACAGGCTTCGAACACGATCCACCAACAACCCATCTTCGACAAAGAAGGAAAACCTGGGCTCAATAGATCCGCTCAGCGCTTCGGCTTGCCCTCGGAGCATGTCCATGCTGCTCAATACCGACCTTGCGTGCTTCAGTAATGACTCACCGGCATCCGTTAACACGGGTCGATAGCCATCTCTGTGGAATAGCGACAGATCCAGATCGATTTCCAGATTGGAGATCGTCGCGCTGACGGCAGATTGTGCTTTGCCCAGTTTTCGCGCGGCGGCAGAGAACGAACCACACTCAACTGCGGTGACAAAAGCGCGTAACTGCTCGATCTCGGGCATTCGTAACTCCATCGGAAAACCATGTGGACTTTAACTTTCTATATCTATCCTTCCTCTGATTAAAGAGCGTCTGATCAAGAGATTTCTGCTTTGAGGACACACGGTATGAAAGCGCACTCCCCATTGAGCTTGGCAGCGGTAATTGCGTGCACATTCACTGTCGGCACAGCGACCGCGCAAACGACAGCCTGCAGTACTGCTTTGGACATTGATCTGCCATCGGAGTGCAAAGACGTGACAGTTAGTCATCCGATCGACGGGCTTGAGAATTTTCGTGAACTCACGACACCTGATGCGGGGATCAAGCCCGGTGTGCTCTTTCGCTCGGATCAGTTGGACGGCCTTTCCGATGCCGCCATTGCCGAGCTGAATGGCCTCGCTATCGAGACCATTGTTGATTTGCGCACCCCGGAAGAACTGGAAACGCACCCAAACGCGCAGATTCCTTCGGTGGATTTCAACGTCAATCTGCCCATTGGCTCAGATCCAGCCGACATCGCCAAGATCATGCCCATCGAGATCGCGTCTCAAATCCGCCCTATGTGGTTTGAAGGCAAGTTCGATGAGATCGACCAGTTGCTTGCGGATCACGATGTCGACTTGCGCCAGATCAGGATTGACCGTTACCGGGATTTTGCGACCAAGTTTGATCCGAAAGTGTCCCGGTTCCTGCATCTGCTCACCGATGCGAACAACTTTCCGATGCTATTTCACTGCGCAGGCGGAAAGGACCGTACGGGATACATGGCGGCCGTCACCATGTTGACTTTAGGCTATTCCGAAGAGGATGCCGTGCGCGACTACCTGACCACCAATGCCTTCACCTACGACGAGCTCGAGCAACTGGTTGGCAAGGGCCCACACTCGCTGCGTCCGGCCTTCGGAGCGCATCCGGAACAAATCAAAGCCTCCCTTCAGGCGGTCAAGGATGCTCATGGTTCTTTTGACACTTATCGCCGCGATATTCTCGGCATTAGTGATGAAGAAGTGGAGTCGATTAGGCAAAACCTGCTTTTGCAGGACTGAGGCGCTGACAAAAGGATGAAATAGTTACAAAGGGTGGCCGCTCAATTTCTTCTCGCGGCGCGCAGCGTGGACCAATTGGCGGGGTGCGCCCGAAGTTCTTGACGACTTCAAGCTTGGGCATAGCGTGGTGGTAGCCGATGACGCCGGCAGCATTTCTCTCTCACCGGGCACCCTAACAAGAACTGACGCGAAACCTCAATCAGGCAATTGACGAACGGTTTGGTCTGTATGGCGGCAGCAAGTTTTATCATATCGCAGTCATTGTTGGCGGCTGCATGCTGGCCCCGCCAGGTGCACCGATCTTACTGAGCCCAAAGTCAGCCCTGATTGCCGAAGTTTCTATCTGGGATGATGCGCCAGACCATAAGCTGACCGATCAACCCAAACAATTCACAGTGCTTGAATAAACAACGCTGGCGTCCTTCATTGCAGGTTCAGCTCATATGCGCACGAAGCGGGAGCAGTTAGATGGCCTATCCGAAAACCCAGCTCAACAGATCGAAGCATGGCTTGTTCGGCAGCAAGAAGAAAATGCCTGGCTCAGTAGTCGCGGGATGGAAGGTCAGCCAGAACATCTGGAAGCGTCTTGGAACGATAAGAAGACGTTCGGCTCGCCAATAGCCGACATTCGGCACCCTGCGGCGTCAGTTGCTTCCGGGCTCGCAGCTGGCCTCGGAGCGAGCCCAGCATTGCCCCTACCACTTCTGTGTTAATCCAACTGACGATCCAAAGGACATCAGGCAAACTGCTTGTCGCTGCATCGCGACTTCACTGAACCAGTCGTCGTACATCGCGAAGCATTTTTGGTACGTCCCAAGAACTATAAAGAATGTATTACGCAAATTTTGGACGCTCTGGAACGCATTGGGGCCCGAGAGGAATTGGCTCAACCAACCCTATCCACAGTAGAAACCGACGATGGGCTACTCCGTTCGTTAATCCCTCACCTTGCAGGAAACAAAAACGATCTTCTTCTTTTGTTTTTTGACCGCCTGAACGAGCGTGGGAAGGCGAAGTTAGGCACATTGAAAACTATTGAGGGTCAAGACGTCTGCGCCGAACATGTATTGAATCTGCTTCTTGATGGTCTTCTAGGTGATGAACATCTCAGCAAAATGGTAGATGAGCTTTGGCCTTGCGCGAATTCAGACCAGTTTATTCAAGCGCGGTTATAGGGCCTGTATCACCAGATATGTGACGAATTGACTGATAGCATGGCGGCCGAAGGGAACGGCGTAGTCAAAGCTGATCGTTTTCATCAGTCCTAGAAATTTGAACCTTTAGTACCCAGGACATCAATTGAGGTGACGGCTAACCTGATCGAACAGGAACATCGGTTCATAATACGTCGTATTCGGCACATGTGCGGGTTCAAATTGTTTAATTTCACCTCGGCTACTCTGGAAGGCATCGAGGTCTCCAATATGCTCCGGAAGTGGCAATTCCAGAGCACAGTGACGTCTGGATTTCTGCTATTTGCCGCGATCGCAGAATAGGTGCGACTAGTAAGTCGCCGCCTCAGACCGCTTTAGAAGTTTGCGACACATCCTGTCGCAGTGCATGATTTTGCAGCGGTGGCAGTGGTTCAGTCCATTAAGCTAAATGCAAAATGTTCTGGAAGCTCCCGAGTCAGTCTGGTCGAAATACTCTACACTTGGGTTTGGGAAATTTTCCACCAATAAGAAGAGTAACACGCTAACAAGAAACAACACAGTGACAGCTTCGATGGAAGTAAGAATGCCAACCAGTTTTTTCACACTGGTCCTCCGAAAGGCGTAGGTAAACAGCAAGGAACTACGTTTCGCCGTTTTCTTGGCGTTAATAAAGCGCAAAGATGCACCATAATATACTGATTAATAAGTGCAAAAATTAAACATTAGGCTAATCCTAATGTTTGGTGAGGAAGTCAGTTATTAGAAGGATCGCGCTGCCCGTATATACCTGAGTGGAATTTCGCAATGCTCGGGGAGGCGCAATTGTCTGACAAGGTAAATATCGCGATCGACGTGCGGGATGCAGTAAAACGCTACGGCGATTTTACGGCGCTTAAGACGATCTCGCTGTCGATCATGGACAATGAGTTCTTTACACTCCTTGGCCCGTCCGGGTGCGGCAAGACAACTCTGCTGCGAATGATCGCCGGTTTCGAGGCCGTAACCGAAGGTGCCATCTACCTCTATGGAGATGAGATCGAGAACCTGCCGCCCAACAAACGCCCAGTTAATACAGTTTTCCAGAACTATGCGCTGTTTCCGCATATGACCATTCTGGATAACGTGGCGTTCGGATTGGAAATGCGGGGCAAGTCGAAATCCGAGGCCCGAAAGAAATCAGGTGAGATGCTGGAGCTGGTGCAGCTTTCCCAGTTCTCGGCACGTAAGCCCAGCCAGTTGTCGGGTGGTCAGCAGCAGCGTGTAGCGCTTGCCCGGGCCCTGGCACCGCAGCCCAAGGTTCTGTTGCTGGATGAACCATTATCTGCGCTGGACCTAAAACTGCGCAAGGCGATGCAACTGGAGCTGAAGCACCTGCAGCGCGAAACCGGGATCACCTTTATCTTTGTCACCCACGATCAGGAAGAGGCCCTGACAATGTCTGACAGGATCGCGGTCATGTCGGCAGGCGAGTTGCAGCAGCTGGGTGCACCGACCGATATCTATGAGCGTCCGCACAACATGTTCGTGGCGGATTTTATCGGCGAAACAAACCTTTTGGAGGTCTCCGTCGATGGTATTGATAACGGCCGCGCAACCTGTCATCTGGGCGGTGGGCATGAGTTGACTTGCAACGCCGTCGACGGGGTTGGCGTTGGGTCCAAGGTCCACATGTCGATCCGCCCCGAACGTCTGTATATGTCCGCCGAGCCGGTTGAGACCGAAGGCCTGCACGGGCGCGTCAAAGACAACATCTTTGTCGGCACCGACATCACCACAATAGTGCATCTGGACGAGGGTCCTGATTTTGTCGTGCGCACTTCGAATTCAGATCGCGGCAACAAGCGTATCTTCGAGCCGGGCGCCGAAATGTTTGTCAACATGGAGCTGGGGGCCGCGCGCCTCCTGGTGGACTGATGGCAGCGGGTGCAGCAAGCGGCGGCAGCGCAACGACAGACACATACAAAGAGGCCCGTACATGGCTGTTGTTGCCTGCATGGGTGACACTGTCCATTCTGGTGCTGGCCCCAGTTCTCATGATGCTGATCTACTCTTTCCTGACGAAAGAATTCCGCGGGGGTGTGATCTGGGAATTCTCTCTGGCTGCCTACGATCAATTCTTCTTTGATCGCGGCTTGTTCGGGGACGAGCCCCCCAAGATTGAGTGGACCTATATCACTATTTTCTGGCGCTCGATCTGGCAGGCGGCGGCGGCGACGCTGCTGAGCCTCGCGATCGGGTTTCCGACCGCCTATTTCATTGCGACCCGGTCCGAGAACATGCGTCCGGTCTGGGTATTCCTGATCACCATCCCGTATTGGGTGAACCTGTTGATCCGGACCGTGTCGATGAAATTCTTGCTGCGGGATCAGGGGCCGCTCAATGATTTTCTGATGAATATCGGCCTAATCGACAGCCCCCTGCACATTGTGAATACGAACTTCGCGGTGCAGCTGGGCCTGTTCTATTCGTACCTGCCCTTCATGGTATTGCCGATTTATGCGGCGGTCGAACGCTACAACTTTGCCCTGTCCGAGGCAGCGGCGGACCTTTACGCGTCGAAATGGACGACGCTGCGACGGATCTTGCTTCCTGCGGTCAAACCTGGCGTGTTTGCGGGCTGCATTCTGGTCTTTGTCCCCTCGATGGGATCGTTCCTTGCACCCGACCTGTTAGGTGGCGCCAAGAACTTCATGATCGGTTCGCTGATTGAAGAACAGTTCAAGGGCAATGCTGGCAACTGGCCGTTCGGAGCGGCGGCATCGATGGTCCTGCTGACGATGGTGCTGATCATTCTGATGTTCTCGGCCCGGCAACAAGCCAAAGCCGACAAGGCGGGGGGCTGATCAATGGCAAGCAAGCAATTCGACATCAAGTCATATCCCGGATTCAAGGGTATTACACTGCTGTGTCTGGTCATCCTTTATGCGCCGCTGGTCGTGGTCACGATCTACAGCTTCAACGCGTCGCAATCACTGACCAACTGGGAAGGTGTATCGCTGCGCTGGTATGCAGATGTGTTTACCGGCCCAGAAAGCGGCAAGTTCAAAACGGCAGCGAAGAACAGCTTTATCATCGCCATCATCGCGGCAACTACGGCGACGACCATCGCGACCCTGGCGGCAACGGGGATGGTGCGCGGGGGTAAGTTCCGTTTTCGCACTGTGTCTTTCGGGTTGATCAGCCTGCCGCTGATGGTGCCGGAAATCGTGCTGGCGGTAGCGACCCTGATCTTCTTCAATTCGATCGGTTTCGAACGCGGGCTCCTGACGATCCTGCTGGCCCATATCGCGTTCTGCATTCCCTTTGCCTACCTGCCGATCTCAGCCCGCATGCAGGGGATCGAAGACAGCTATGAACAAGCGGCACTGGATCTCTATGCCACGAAACGGCAGGCATTCACCAAAATCCTTTTGCCATTGATGATGCCCGGCATCATTTCGGGCTTCCTGCTGGCGTTCATCGTCAGCCTGGATGATTTCATCATCACCAATTTCGTGAAGGGTGCGGGCGTCGAAACGCTTCCTACCGCGATCTTTGGCTCGGTCAAGCAGGGGATCAAACCGAATATCATGGCGATTTCGACCATGTTGCTGAGTGTGTCCATCGTCATGGTCACGATCAGCTATTTCGTCAGCAAGTCTGACAACACAAAATAACCAACAGATGGAGAGTCACATGAAACATATGATGAAAAGCGGCGTCGCTGCTCTTGCCTTGGCCATTGGCGCAAATGCCGCAGCAGCCGAGGGCGAACTGGTTCTGTACCACTGGTTCGAATACATCCCGCAAGAGCTGCTGGATAAGTTCACCGAAGAAACCGGCATCACTGTCACCATGGACACATACGACTCGAACGAGTCCATGTTGGCTTCGCTCAAGGCTGGTGGCATCGGCACTTATGACGTTTCTGTGCCTGGTGATTACATGGTCTCGATCATGGCGGGTGAAGGCATGCTGGACACGATCGCCGATGGTGAGCTGAAGAACAAAGGCAACATCGCCCCCGATTGGGCCGATCCCAGCTTTGACCCCGACCGCCAATCTTCGATTCCGTATCAGTGGGGCTCGACCAGCTTTGCAGTTAACCGCGATGCTTATGACGGGGACATTCAAACCACCGACATATTGTTCAACCCGCCGGCTGAATTGCAGGGTCGCATCAACATGCTGGACAGTCAGGGCGAAGTGATGGCCATGGCCGCGTTGCACATGGGCATTCCGCAGTGCTCCACAGATCGTGAACAGCTGAAGGCGCTGAACGCCATGCTGCAAGAAGCCAAACAGCATTGGGCCTCGTTCAACTCAGACACCGCGAAAGAGGTACTGGTTTCGGGCGATGCGGCTGTAGGTCAAATCTATGACGGTTTCTCTGCCAAGGCGCGCGAAGAAGGCGCCAACGTCGAATACGCCTATCCGACACAAGGTTACATTGCGTGGATGGATAACGTGGTTCTGCTGAAAGATGCGCCCAACCGCGGCAACGCGCTGATCTTCATGGATTTCCTGCTGGAACCTGAGAACATCGCTGCCGTGACCAACTTCGCGCAATACAACGCGGGCGTGAACGGGGTGGAAAGCTTTCTGGACCCAGCGCTGGCAGCGCAGCCTGAAAAGAATCCACATGCCAATGCCGGACCGGGTGTCTTTATCGAAGTTTGCGATGAGGAAACTCAGGCGGTGTACGACCAAATCTGGACCAATCTGAAGAAGTAATTCAGGTCACATACTTATCTTGAATGCCCCTGGTTTCCGCCGGGGGCATTTTGGTTTGTGGTAAACCCCTTGTTGTTCACCGCCTGATATCTTCGAGGATGCGATCCATCATTGCGTCGCAAGCGTTCAGTTGACTGATCTCCAGGTACTCATCCGGTTTGTGGCCCTGACGTTCCATTGATCCGGGCCCGCAAACAACAGTCGGCACGCCCAGTTCGCTGAAGAACCCGGCCTCTGTACCGAAGGCCACCTTTGTGGTGACGTTGCTTTGCGCCAGTTTCTGCGCATAGGCAATGACGCCTTCGGTCTGGGCGACCTCCAGTCCGGGATAGGCGTTATACTGTTCAACCTCGATACGCGCCTCGGGACACAGGTCCTGATACTGTGCACCGACCCTGATGGCCGCCTCCAGAATTTGTGACAAGATGTCTTTGCCATGATCCGAGGCGACATGACGGTATTCAAATGTCAGTTCAGCGCGATCCGGCACAATATTCAACGCCTTGCCGCCAGACATCATGCCCACATGGAACGTGGTGTAGGGCACCGAATAGGCCGGGTCGCTGTTGCCGCTTTTGGCATAGGTTTCTTGCAACGCGCGCAATTCACCTACAAAATCAGTTGCCAGGTGCAGCGCGTTGACGAATTTCGGGGCCAGAGCTGAATGCCCGCTTTGGCCGTGGCAGACGGCACGTAGCGCGGCTTTTCCTTTGTGGCCGACGGCCACCTGCATCTCGGTCGGTTCACCCACAAAACAGGCGCGTGGCTGGCCCAGCATAGGGGCGAGCCGGTCCAGCATGTGCTGGATGCCGACACAGCCGACCTCTTCATCATAAGAAAGCGCGATCTTGAGAGGTTCGCGCAGATCAGCCCCGGCGGCACGATCCGCCAGCGCCATGACAGAAGCCACGTACCCCTTCATATCCGTGGTGCCACGCCCATAGACGCGATTGCCTTCACGGGTCAGGCGGAATGGGTCCTTGGTCCAACTTTGGCCTTCGACCGGGACAACATCAGTATGCGCGGATAGTAGTACGCCATCACCCGCAGGTCCTTTCTCGGCATAAAGCCCGGTCTTGTCGCCACCAGGGTCGGTGATGCGGTGAACGGTGAATCCGCGCGCCTCCAAAAACTCTTCGACATAAGCGGCAAGCTCAAGGTTCGAGTTTTTGCTGACCGTATCGAAGCCAACAAGCCTGTCGAGAATATCCAGGGTAGAGATCATAGGATTGAACCTGTTTTTTGGTTTGACAGCCGCTTTGGTCTTGGCTGTGAGAGGGTCATTCTCTCCAAGCCTATACGACGGGTAAAATACTTAAATCTGGGAATGGCGAAGCAGAGGTTAGGAGATCTCTAAGTCACGCAATCACCCTTCGTCCTGCGCAAAAAGACCAGGAAGCGATCCTGAATCTACGGCATGAGCACAATGATCAATGAATGCTCTTGATGTGTTTGTTTCATTCTCGGCCCGCGCGCGCAGCAAGCCAAGACGCATTGGGCGCATTTCCCCGGCCAAGGGCACAAAGATCAGCTTTTTGCCATCCGGCGACAAAACGTTGAGGGGGCGGATATTGGCAATCGAAAAACCGAACCCGTTCGCCACCAAAGATCGCATGACCGACATATCTGCGGTGCGCTCCGCGATATTCGGTTTGATATTGGCTTCGCGGAAAAAGGACAGAAAATACTCACCACTAAATGGCAGGTCCAGCAAGACCATTGGGCTGTCCTGCAGGTCGGGGATCGTCAGCTCGCTGCGATTTGCCAGCGGATGACCTTCGCTCAGAACGACATAAGGTGGCAGTTCATGGAGTGGCCGGAATTCGAGATCGGCGGGAATGTCCAGATCGTAAGTCAGGGCGATGTCCAGTTCAGCCCGGCGCAACTGGCTGAAAATAACGGCCTGATTCAGTTCACGCTGTTCGATACGTACATCGGGATAGGTGTCCTCGAAGTCGCGTCGCAACCCCGGTAGAACAATCTGAGCAAATGTAACCAGACACCCGACGGACAGGATACCCTGTACCTTCCCGGTGATTTCCCCGGCCAGTGTGGCCAGCAACTCGGCCTCGCGCAGAACGAACTCGGTACGTTCCATGATTTTGTGCCCGGCCTTGGTCAGCGACAGACCACGCGCGTGTTCGCGCACAAAAAGGGCGACGCCGAATTCCACTTCCAACTGGGTGATCGCCGCCGAGATCGACGGCGACGAGACGTTCAGCTTGTCGCTGGCGGCTGCGATGCTGCCTGCCTTTCCGACGGCCACAAAATACTCAAGCTGTCGCAGCGTGTATCTGAAAGGCAAAGGCGCATCTCCGCGGTCTTGCGGATCAAGCCTTGTACTTGATCCAAGTCGTTTTCAAAGCAGTATACTTTTCAAGCGAGTGCAATGACAAATCGCGCCCAAACCCTGACTGTTTCATGCCTCCAAACGGCGTCATTGCAGACAGCGCGTCTACCGTATTCACCGAAACGGTCCCTGCCATCAGCTTGTCTGACACCCGGCAAGCGCGGGACAGGTTATCGGTCCAGACTGACGCTGCCAGTCCATAGACCGAGTCATTGGCCATCGTCACGGCCTGGTCTTCGGTGTCGAAGGGAATGACTGACAGGACGGGGCCGAAGATCTCATCGCGCGCCAGCGGGTTGTCATGGTCTACGTCGTCGAAGATGGTCGGTTGGACAAAGCAGCCCTTGCCATCCAATGTGATCCGTTCGCCCCCAGTCACAAGGTTGGCGGTTTTCTTGCCTTCCTCGACAAAGCGCATGATCCCCTGTGTCTGCTTTTCATCAACGATGGCACCCATTTTCGACGCCGGGTCCAGCGGGTCACCGGGTTGCATCGCCTGCGCACGGGCGATCAGCTTTTCGACAAACGCATCCTTGACCGAGCGTTCCACGTATAGCCGCGAATTGGCCGAGCAGACCTCGCCCTGATTGAAGAAGATGCCAAAGGCGGCCATGTCAGCGGCCGAGTCCAGATCCTCGCAATCGGCAAAGATCAGATTGGGGCTTTTGCCACCTGTTTCCGGCCAGACCTGTTTCAGATTCGACTCGCCCGAATACTGCATGAACATCTTGCCGATTGCGGTCGACCCGGTGAAGGCAAGGCAGTCCACATCCATATGCAGACCCAGCGCTTTGCCCGCAGTCACGCCAAAGCCAGGCACGACGTTGAATACACCATCCGGAACGCCAGCCTCAGCCGCCAGTTCCGCCAGTCTCAGCGCTGACAGGGGCGACTGTTCGGCCGGTTTCAGCACAACCGAGTTGCCGGCCGCAAGCGCCGCGGCGGCTTTCCATGTGGCCATGTCCAGCGGGAAGTTCCACGGTGTCACTGCTCCGATCACGCCCAGAGGAACACGTTTGACTAGCGCCAAATCGCCAGGCCCGGTTGGGGCGACTTCGTCATAGACCTTGTCGATAGTCTCGGCATACCACTGGAAGAAATGCGCCGAACCGGGGGCATCGATAGTGGCAGCATCCGTCACTAATTTGCCCATGTCGAGACTGTCCAGTAGCGCCATCTCTTCCAGATTGTCGCGGATCAGGTCGACCAGTTTCAGCATCACCGCCTTGCGGTCACCGGGGGCCATGCGCGACCAGCGGCCATCCTCGAATGCGGCGCGGCCTGCGGCGACGGCACGGTTGATGTCTTCCTCATCGCATTCGGCAACCTGAGTCAGCACTGCGCCTGTGGCGGGATTTATGCTATCAAAGGTCTTGCCCGATGTGGCATCGACAAACTTGCCGTCAATGAAAGCCTGCCCACGAAATGACAGACCGGCGGCGCGACTTTTCCAATCTTCGTGCGTATAATCCAACATGATGTCTCTCTCGCTGATTATTCGTCGCCGGGTACGCCATAAGAAGGCGCTTCTCTCGGGTCGAGCGCGCGCTGAATATAGGCGTCCAGCTGCGGTTTATAGATGTCCCAGGCGGTTGCGATGGCCTCAATCGGGCAACCCTCGGTCCAGTCGCATCGTAGGTCGGCTACCGGCCAGCTGACCTTGTCGACGATCTTCATGCCTGCTGAATGTACCGGACCGGCCTCGCCCCCCGCGTCCAGACCGGCGCGCATGGCTGCGATCAGGCGGTCTCCGATATGACCCGAGGCCGACAGAAACCCGTCGACGATGGCTTGCGGGACGCCGTCGTTGTCCAGAAGATTGCCACCCGAGGCGACGTTTTCGGCCTGCGCTTGTGTCCAGATGCCAAGGCTGTTGGGACCGGAATGGATCGCCGTGCGTCCAGCGGTGTCCACGGCCAGAACCTGACGGTACTCAATGAATTTCATGCGGGCCGTCATCTCGGCGATGGCCTCAGGCGCGGTTTTACCTTGTTCCATCAGATCCAGCGTCAGCGGGCCAAGGCTGGGGTCGGTTACGTTCTGCGATGCGACAGCACCGACACTGGCGCGGGCAAACGAACAGCGGGCGGCCACGGCGGGTGAAGACGACGAAATCGCCAACCCGAACATGCCGGTATCGGCACAACGGGCGACCAGTGAAAAAGTCATATAGACCTCCTTAACGACAAAGACCGGGCTGCGCGGGGTGAGAGCGTAAGTGCGCAGCCCGGTATCCTCAAATGATCGGCAAGATCAGTCGGGAATGACTGCGGTGCCGTCAATCTCAACCAACCAGTCCGGGCGTGCGAGTGCCTGAACCACCAGCCCCGTCGAGCAAGGGTAGACCCCTTTGATATACTCGCCCATGGTGCGATAGACGGCCTCGCGGTGGCGGACATCAGTGATGTAGACGACGACCTTGACCAGATGTTCCATTGAACCGCCGGCCTCTTCGATCAGCTGCTTGATGTTCTGCATGACCTTGTGGGTCTGCTCGACCGGATCGTGGCTGTCGATATTGACTGCATCATCCAGGTTCTGCGGGCACTGGCCACGCAGGTAGACGGTTTTTCCACCTTGCGTGACGACGGCCTGACACAGGTCGTTATCGAGGTTCTGATCGGGGTAGGTTTCTTTGGTGTTGAATTTGCGAATGCGAATGTGCGCCATTTCGGTGTCCTGTTGTCTTATTCTGCGGCTGCTGGGGCGATGATTGCCGCCTGACCATCGTAATCGGCATAGGCGCGCTGGATCGCAATCTGATCGGCTATGTATTTCGCATCGTGCCAAACGCCCCAAATGAAGGTGGAGCCACGACGTGACTGCCAAGGCAGGCCAAGGAAGTATATGTCAGGTTCGACCGAAACGCCGCGCTGGTGGATCGGCGCGCCTTTGGCGTCAAATGCGTCCGCCTTGATCCAACTGAAATCCTGACGGAAGCCCGTGGCCCAGATGATCGTGGAAATACCCTTTTTGGCAAAATCGACTGACCCAAGCGGATTGGTCAAACAGTCCGGGTCTTCAAAGGGTTCGCGCGCCTCAGACTCTTCCGGCAGATCAATTCCGGTGCGTTCCACATAGGCGTCAGCAAGATCAAGCATCTCTAGATAATTGGCGTCGCCTGCGGCTACGTTGCGCTGTAGATCATCCGCGAAGCTGAGAACGCCGTTCTCGAAGTTTTTGGTCATACCAGTAAGGGTGACCCCCTCATTTCCAAGCCGGCGGAAATCCATCGTATGCCCACCATGGGCCCCGCTAACTGAGATGGTGACATGCTCGGTTCCGGGTTTTTGCGCAGCGATATCCCAAAGTCCCAGCACGCCCAGCCACCAGACATTGTCGCGACCGCGGTATCGGCGAGGCGGGCGGTCATGCGGACCAACCGACAAAAAGACCTTGCGGCCTGCGCGGTTCAACTCGTCCGCGATCTGCGCGCCGGACGACCCGGCACCGACCACCATCACGGCACCTTCTGGCAGTTGGTCGGGGTTCTTGTAGTAGAAGGAGTGGATTTGCTCGACACCAGCCGTTGCCGGCACGATCGGCGGAATGACCGGTTGCTGGAACGCGCCCGTGGCGGCCACAATGCGTTTGGCATGAATCTCGCCGGCAGAGGTTTCAACCTTGAAGCCTCCTTCACCCGGCAGACGTTCTGCTTTCAGCGCCTCTACACCTTCGCGAATGGGGGCTTTGACCATTTCGGCGTATTCGACAAGATATTTGGCAACCCGGTCCTTAGGCACGAACGCATCGGGGTCGTCGCCGTTGAACTGCAGGCTGGGAAAACGGTCATGCCAGGCCGGGCCATTGGCAACCAATGCGTCCCAACGACCGGTACGCCATGCTTCTGCAGTGCGGTTCTTTTCCAGAATGATGTGGGGCACATAGTTGTTTGCCAAGTGCTCGCTCAGCGCGATACCAGCCTGTCCGCCGCCAACAACCAGCGTATCCGTTTTCTCAATGGACATGTGTCGGTTCCCTATAACTGCATCTCGAATTGACCCTGAGAGGTCATTGCCATCGCTCATTACATGCCGGTCTTGGAGGACGAGCGATCACAATGGACCGAACGCCTTGCACTTTCAGAATTCGGACATCAGCACCTAACCGGTGAGCTAGCCGATACCTGGGTAACGGCCGCTTTGGATTGCCGCATTCTGTGCCACTCCAGCACGCTATGCACGTTTCCAGGTTAAGGTTTCACAAGTTCGAAACAGGTGAAATAACTGTCTAACTTACTCTTAATTAGGCTTTGGCTAACTTGTCGGGTTTTATGTTGAGCTCCCAGGCAGTTGCCTATTCTCCGACAGATAAGGCGCGATCAGGTAATACAGTTCCCCCTGCGAAGAGATCTGGCATTTCCGGTAAAGTTGCTTGCGCAAGACCTTTACGGTCTGGGGGCTAATGCCAAGTGTCAGGCCAATAGAAATCGACGAGTGTCCTTGCAGGATCAACAGCGCCACCTGGGCCTGTCTTGGGCTTAGGCTGATGTCCTGCTCGGCGGACATGCGCCGGCGCAGTTGTTCAACGGTATCTTCCGGCTCACCTTCAATCGGGGGCTTGATGTCTGGCCAGTTCATTCTGACCAGCGCACTAACCACTGGCGCGATGTGTTTAGCCGCGCTGTAGTCTCTGGACGAGAACCGCGATGCGGTGGTTGCGTCCCTGCCGATACAGACTGTGATTGAACTGATCGGGGTAAGGCAGGCGAAATAAGCAAGCTCATCTGTCAGCGTTGTGTTGGCGTAGTAGGATTTGAAGTACTCGTTGCGCTGAAACTGATCAGGGGCGACATCGGTTAAACGATAAAGACCGTCTGCAGCGCGGCTTTGATGTAGGCCAAAGAACGGATCCAGCAGATAGGCTCCTTTGACATAGTGGCTGTCGATGCGCTCGAAAACGCGACTGTCGCGAGCGTGGGTCATCAGAACCTGGGGCGCACGATCCTTAAAAAAGGCGATGATCGCGAAGTTATCGAATGAGCATGTCGCATCCAGCCAACGGTGCAATGCATCACCGAAGCGTTCTGATCCGATTGCCATAATTGCGGTCGACAAGGCGTCTGGTGCCGAAATTTGTGACATATTCGGGTACCCCCCTGGGGGTATATACCCCCTGAAATCGCCAAAGTAACGTAAATACTCTATTTAGGTGGTATGTATCCGCCGGCGCGATCATGGCCCGAACAAGGGACGCGCCGGATCAGCAGAACTGCTACAGGAAAACAAAGGGGTTGATCATGGCTAAAGATACGCTCGACATTCTTTCGCAGGATAAGCACCTGATTCAGTCTTTCGCCGATCTGGACGCGCTAAAGAAGCAGGGCGCTCGCACCGTCATATCGCGGGCAAAGGGCGCCTACGTTTATGACAGCGACGGAACAGAGCTGATCGACGGAATTGGCGGTTTATGGTGCGTCAATATCGGCCATGGCAATGACGAGATGATTGCCGCGATCTCGGATCAGTTGAAAACACTGGACTATTACTCGACCTTCTACAACTTTACACACCCGGCAGCGGCGGCGCTGGCCGAGAAGATCGCTCAGCTTGCGCCGGGTCATCTGAATTCGGTCTATTTCAGCAATTCCGGTTCGGTCGCAAATGACAGCGCCATTCGGATGCTGCACCATTATAATATCCGCAAGGGAAAGCCAGAAAAGAAGCTGGTTCTATCGCGGCACGGCGCCTATCACGGATCGACTCATCTGGCGATGGCGATGACCACACCTGGCTATTCCGAAGGTTGGCACGCGGCCAGCGAACTCGTGCATCACCTGCGCTCACCCCACTACTGGCGCGAATGCGGCGAGATGACCGAGGGTGAGTTCCTTAACGATCTGATCGACGATCTGACCGCCAGTATTGAGCGGATTGGCGCAGAAAACATTTGTGCGTTCATCGCCGAGCCGATCCAGGGCGCAGGCGGTGTTGTGACCGCACCTAAAGGTTATCACAAGCGCGCGTGGGAGGTCTGTAAGGCCAACGATATCAAATACGTCGCCGATGAGGTCGTCACCGCCTTTGGCCGTCTTGGGCACTTTTTTGCCTCGGAAGATGTGTTCGACATGGTGCCAGACATCATCACCACGGCCAAGGGCTTGACCTCAGGCTATCAACCGCTTTCGGCCACGATCGTCTCGGATGATATTCACGAAGTGATCTCGGGGCCCGACGGTATGTTCCTGCATGGCATGACCTATTCGGGCCACCCTGCGGCTGCGGCGGCAGGTCTGACCAACATCGCGATTATGGAGCGCGAGCAGATCCCGCAGCGGGTGCAATCAACCGGTGCACGGTTCGAATCCAACCTGCGCGGTCTGACCGACATCGAAATGGTCGGCGAAGTGCGTGGTAGCCATTTCATGATGGGGATCGAATTCGTCAAAAACCGCGCCAGCAAGGAAAGTTATCCGGATGAGGCGCAAGTGGGGCTGAAAGTAGCCCAAGCCTGCCAGAAACGCGGCCTGATCGCACGCCCCTTGGGAAACGTGCTGATCTTGTCCCCGACATTGATCATGGACGAGCCCATGATTGATCGCATCGAAGCCATCCTGCGCGACTCCATCACAGAAGTTGCCACCGGTCTTTAGATCTTGATTTACTGGGACTGACGGCCCTCCGTGAACCCTATCAGCCAGCCTTAAGGAGCCAGCCATGCGCGATCCACGCTATGATATTCTGTTCGAGCCGATGCAGATCGGCCCTCTGACCGCCAAGAACCGGTTCTATCAAGTTCCCCATTGTAACGGCGGCGGATATCGTGATCCCTCGGCGGCGGCTGCGATGCGTGGGATCAAGGCTGAAGGCGGCTGGGGTGTGATCTTCACCGAGCAGTGCGAGATGCACCACACGTCTGAGATCACACCCTTTATCGAGCTGCGTCTGTGGGAGGACAAGGACATCCCGCAACTGCGCAAGATGTCGGAACGGATGAAAACACATGGCGCTTTGGCGGGCATTCAGCTGGCATATTCCGGCATCAACGGGCCGAACCTCTATACCAAAGAAGTGCCGCTGGCCCCTTCTGCCCTTCCCATTCGGACTTTCACAAACGACCCGGTTCAAGCCCGCGCACTGGACAAGCAGGACATCAAAGACCTGCGCCGTTGGTTCGTGAACGCTGCCAAACGATCGAAAAACGCAGGATTTGACTTGATCTGTCTCTATGGTGCGCACGGGTTTGGCATCTTCCAACACTTCCTCAGCCGTGCCACCAACCAGCGCAGCGACGAATATGGCGGCAGTCTGGAGAACCGCGCCCGTTTCAGTCAGGAAGTCATCGCCGACATGCGCGACGCGGTCGGCGATACGATGGCGATCACGCTGCGGGTCAGCCTGGATGAAACCATCGGTGAGCTTGGCTTTTCGAACGCCGAGGTGCGTGACTATATTGAAATGAACAAGGACCTGCCGGATCTTTGGGATTTGGCGCAAGGAACTTGGGAAGACTGTTCTGGCCCTTCACGTTTCAAGGAAGAGGCCACGCAGGAAGAACTGGTGCGTGGTATTCACGATCTGACCGACAAGCCTATTGTCGGCGTGGGCCGGTTCACTTCACCCGATGTAATGGCCAAGATGGTCAAGTCCGGTACGCTGGATTTCATCGGCTGCGCCCGTCCATCTATCGCCGACCCGTTCCTGCCCAAAAAGATCGAAGAAGGCCGGATAGAGGACATCCGCGAATGCATCGGCTGCAACATCTGCATCACGGGTGACATGACCATGTCGATCAGTCGTTGCACCCAGAACCCGACCTTCATGGAGGAATGGCGCAAGGGCTGGCACCCCGAGAAGATGAACGAAAAAGGTGATAGCTCGAACGTGCTGATCGTGGGCTCGGGCCCTGCGGGGCTTGAGGCCGCGTGGGCGCTGTGTCGCCGCGGCTACGACGTTGCCGTGGCCGAGGCCCGCGACGTTATCGGAGGCCGTGTGGCGCGCGAACGTCTGTTGCCGGGCCTATCGGCCTGGGGTCGGGTAGTGGACTATCGTGACTATCAACTCAGCCAGCGCCCAAACGTGGAAATCTATCGCGAAAGCGAGCTAGATGCTGAGAGCATTCTGGAGTTCGGCTTCGAAAACATCTGTATCGCCACAGGAGCGACATGGCGCAACGATGGTGTCTCGCGTCAGCACGTTGTGCCGATGCCAATTGCTGAAGGCGCCAGGGTCTATACCCCGGACGATCTGATGGATGGCACAATCCCATCCGGCCGAGTGGTGGTGTACGACGACGACCACTATTATATGGGTGGTGTTCTTGCCGAACTGTTGGCCAAGAACGGCGCGCAAGTGACGCTGGTTACACCATCGGCTTATGTCAGTGACTGGACCAACAACACGTTGGAACAGATCGCCATTCATCCAAGGCTGGTCGACGCGGGGGTCGAGATCGCGCTCAACCAAGGCGTCACTGAAATCCACCCGGATCATGTGGTCTCAAACTGTGTCTACACCGATCGCACTTGGAAGATCGAGGCAGATGCTGTTGTGATGGTTGCATCCCGTCTGGAAAACAACGGCGTATTCAATGATCTGAAGGCACGCGAAGCGGACTGGGCAGATGCAGGCATCAAGTCGGTCAAACTGATCGGCGACGCCAACGCACCGGCTCCGATCGCTTGGGCAACCTATGCCGGTCACCGCTATGCACGGGAACTCGATGGTAAAGGTATTGGTGACGCTTTGCCCTTCCGCCGTGAAATTACAGAACTTGCGGTAGACTAATATATTTGTGGGGTTTTGGCGGCGAAGTGCGAACTTTGCCGCCTTATGCGCCTGAATGTCATTTGACATCCGCGGAACACCAACAGACGCAACAAATCCGTTACAAAGAAAATACTCTTTCTCAACTCAACGGCGAATTGCTTTCATTTGCTTACGAACTCAAAACGGTGTGAACATCCGCGTTAGGTCCGAAATTGATAGTGTAATGCACGCGCAGCGAAAGTCAGCGTTTCCGCAAAATCCCGACAATTCCGTCCGATAGACGTCGGTATGAACTACGGTTCGTTCTTTTTGAAATAACTACGGGTCATACCACCATTTATCTGAAGAAGTTGATTAGCCTGGTGCTGATTAACTTTGTTCCCGGATCCAGGCCGTTTTCTCTCATTTTTCGTTGTTGTTGTTTGTGTTGTTGCCTTGAAGGTAGTTGAATGGGGTCATCGCAACTGCTTAAACAACTTTGCGACAGATCCGCAAAAGACCCACAACATGACGAAACCCCTGCATGACTTACCGACGCTTGATCGTTTTCTCTATTACGTCGTAGGGCAATTCACGCTCATCAAAAACACCGATAAAAATACCGACATCAGCCGCACTACCGTCTCGCTTCTTCAGCAACGTTTCATTTGAAACTGTTGTACGTTGCGATGGACGGCGCGCCCATTCTGACAAGCGCTTCATGAACATGTTAATCACCTCAGCATGGCCCGGGTCGGCACCGAGATCATTCAACTCTTTAGGGTCGTTTTTCAGGTCGAACAATAACGGGCGAAACCCACCATCGGCAAAGATGAATTTCCAATCCTTGTCCGCCAGCATGAACAGGCGTGCTTGTTTGGGGTCAAGGCCCAGAGCAGCGGCTTCGGGCGTGGCGGAATAATCATATTCGCTAACCACATACTCGCGCCATGCCTTGGGGTTTTGGCCATACAGTAACGGCAGTAGCGAGCGGCCTTCGATAACGTGATCCGGGACATCGCTACCTGCCAGATCAACAAATGTTGCCGCCAGATCAATACTTTCGACCAGTGCGCTACTAACAGTGCCGCGTGTTGCGTCTGCTTCTGGTGACGGGTCATAGATGATCAGTGGACCGCGCACCGACGGATCATGGAAGAGATCCTTTTCACCCATCCAATGATCACCGAGGTAGTCCCCATGGTCGGAAGTCACGACAATCATCGTGTCTTCCATGTGGCCATTCTCTTCTAGCCAATTGAACAGGCGACCCATCTGATCATCAGCCTGTTTGATCAGCCCCATATAGGCGGGTATCACCTTTTCACGCACACCCGGCTTGCTAAAGGTTTGACCGATTTCGTTCTGCATGAATTGTTCATAGACAGGGTGAGGATTATGTAACTCGCCATCCGAGCGAACCACCGGCAAAACATCCACTGCCGTGTACATATCATGATACGGCGCTGGAACAATGTAAGGCCAGTGCGGCTTGATATAGGACAGGTGGCACATCCATGGCCCAGCGGAATTTGCATCCTGCGTTTGAATAAATTCAATCGCCTGTCCCGTTAGCCACGGCGTTTCGCTATCTTCTTCCTTAATGTTTGCAGGCTTATCAGCGTGCCGCATAAACCAACCCGAAGCGACACCACCATCTTCATCAACCCCGGCATTGGCATTGTGCTGCCAGGGGTTTTCAGCCTCATACCCCTGCCCTTTCAGATACTCATTATAAGGCGAACGTCTTTTGTCATAAAAGCCTTGCGGCCCCTCACCCCATAAGCCGTCATCACGGAGGAAGACATCAAAACCACATTCCGCGACACGTGCTCCGATCACGCCATCGCGCGAAATGCCCAGACGGTCCATCCCTGCCTGATCCACGCTCATATGCGTCTTTCCGATCAACCAACTATCCATCCCACGTTCGCGCAGATGATCGCCCAGAGTAACCTCTCCGACCTTGAGCGGAAAATTATTCCAGGCAGCGCCGTGGCTGTGTACGTAACGCCCTGTGTAAAAGCTCATCCTTGAGGCCCCGCAGATGGGCGATTGAACATAGCAATGGGAAAACCGCACTCCCTTGGCAGCAAGCGCATCCAAATGGGGGGTGTTCAAACTCGGATGTCCGGTGCAGCTCAGGTAGTCGTACCGAAGCTGATCGAACATGATAAACAGGATGTTTTTGGCTTTTCTGGTCATGTCGCCTTAACCACCCCGTCATTCATCCATTTGTCGAACTGTTTGAGTACCGCTTCGCAGAAGGCGTCGTCATTGATATGGGCGTCAATTTCCGTAGTTGATGCAACCGCTGGCATCACGTTGCGAGCCTCGTCAACCATTTCGGCAAGCGCTTCCCGGTCATGCGCTTCCTGACCTTCGCGATCCCATTCCTCAACACCGCCGGTGGGCAGGAAAAAATGGGTTGGGCCGGTGGCTTGTTTCAGACGATCGGCCATTTCCCGAATAGCGGCCCGTCGCTCTTTTGCATTGAACACCGCACTTTTGATCAGGCGATTATGTTCGTGGAACAGACGGTCGGCATATTGGTCGGGAATGTCCTGCCAACCGGCAAAATCCAAAAGATCCAGCGCGCCTGGGGCCACCATTTGCGGCACGCCCGCGCGTCCGGCATTTGTCAGCCGGTCACGCCCCGAGGACACCAGCGAACCTGCGAGCATGTTGGCAAATTCCTGCATGCAGAAATCCATTACACAACAGAACGCGCCCTCACCCGCAAGCTTCTCAAATGCCATACCGCCCATGCCCGTTGAATGGAACACGGCCACTTCGTATCCCCGTTCTTCCAAAGCAGGTTTCAAAGTTTTCATATAACGCAGGCAGGATGAGCCCAACGAAGTCATCCCGATCATCGGGCGATCGCGCTGAGGGCGTTGAACCGCGCGGGCTGCGCCTAAAACAGCACCTGCGGCCTGGCTTAGCGATGAGCGGCAAACCGAGTTCATACCATAAAGCCCGCCAGCCCAAAGGATCATCTGAATATCCGGTGCCAAACGGTGTGGCGGAATCAGCGGTGAAAAACTGACGGTGGAGACAATGTATTTCGGCACACCCATTGGCAAAGCTTGCGCGCAATCCAGCGCCAGATCGGTGCCCATCGTGCCACCAGTTGCGAGCATCCCATCAAATTTGCCCTCGGCGTAGACCTGCGCAACAAGCGTTGCTGCGCCCCGCGACATCACGCGAAAAGCCTTGTTTTCGTCACCGAGCGCGATCACCTCATCTATAGTCATACCACCGGCCGCGGCCACATCATGTTTGGAAATGTCCGTGGGCGTGGTTGGATCCCCAAGAACCGAGACATCCATGGTCAGCACGTTGCCACCCTGCGCCGTGATGCACTCTTCGATGTAGCGCATCTCGGGGTCTTTGGTGTCATAGGTGCCGATCAACAAGATAGTCTTTTCGCCCATGGTAATCTTCTCCTTGCAGGCTATCGTCTTACAGCTGAATCCAGGCTGTTTTTAGATCGAAATACTTTTCCATTGCATGCATAGACTTGTCGTGGCCGTTGCCCGACTGCTTTACTCCGCCCAAAGGCACAGTGGCGTCCGCACCGCCATAAGTGTTGACGTGAACAACACCAGAGCGGATGCCCGCCACCATGCGATGTGCACGGCTCAGATTTGCAGTCCACACGCCCGAAGCCAATCCATAAACGCTGTCATTGGCCAGGCGCAGTGCCTCATCTTCGTCTTTGAACGATGTCACGGCCAGAACCGGACCAAAGACCTCATTGCGGAACAGATTGTCGGTGGGTTTGACCCCGTTCATTACAGTGGGTGCCATAAAATAACCGCCCGTTTCCGTCAGAATTCGGTCACCGCCGGCACGGCGCTCAGCACCTTCCGCTTCGGCTTGGGCGACGAAATCCAGATTGCTTTCCAATTCCGGCAATGAGTGCACTGCCCCGATCTGTGTGTTCAAATTCAGCGGGTCGCCGACGCGGAAGGCCTGCGCGTGTTTAACGATCTCGGCGACGAAGTCTTCGTGAATATCCTCCTGCACCAGCAAGCGCGATCCCGCGACGCAAATCTGACCTGAATTTCGGAAAATACCTGCGGCGGAGACCTTGGCCGCCTGCGCGAGATCCGGGGCGTCGTTGAACACGATGTTGGGGGACTTTCCGCCAAGCTCCAAGTAGCAGCGTTTCAAGTTCGAGCGCGCGGAATATTCCAGAAGCCGCCGCCCTGTCGCACCCGAGCCGGTAAAAACCATGATGTCGACATCCATCGACAGGGCCAGTGTTTCACCAACCACGCTGCCTTTGCCTGTGACAACGTTCAGGACACCGTCCGGCACACCTGCCTCAAGCGCCAATTCGGCTAATCGCAAAAGTGATAGCGAGGCCGATTCCGCAGGTTTCAACACCACCGAGTTGCCCGCCGCCAGCGCCGGCGCGATCTTCCACGCACCGATCATCATCGGCATGTTCCACGGCACAATCGCCCCGACAACGCCGACAGGCGCGTGATGCACGAGGCCCAGCACATTTTCAGCTGTGGGCGCAATCTGACCATAGATCTTGTCTATGGCCTCGCCATAATAGCGGAACGTGCCCGCAGCCGACATCGGCTCGGCCTTCATGGCCATGTTGATCTCAGTGCCGTTGTCCCGCACGCCCAGAACGGCCAGTTCCAAAGCGTGTTCTTCAATCAGATCGGCCAGTTTCAACAACACCTTCTTGCGTACAGAAGGTGCAGCCCGCGACCAGCGTCCGTCTTCAAACGCCGTGCGGGCCGCCGCAATAGCCCGCTCCATATCCGCGGGGGTGCCCTCGGCAATTTGAGTTAGAACCTGACCGTCAATTGGAGAAATGACATCCAGTTGCCCTCCTGCCGCTGCGGCCTCGTGACGCCCATCAATTAGAAGGCTCCGTGGCGGTACGGGCTGACCACGTAGCGCATCGATGGCAAGTTGATCCATAGGTCGCTTATCCTTGCTGGTTCGGATTATCGGAATCCACGGGTTGCATCGTAGGTTCCGGCCGCAGTTTGTTTTTGAATTCGAAATACAGCGTTCGGCAGTGCAGGATCAGGATAAGAACGATCAGGCCAAACAGAACGGCCGCGATGGGCCGGTCGATGAAGTCGAGCGGCGTTTTGACCCGTGCCATTGCGCTGCGCAGCTTGGTTTCCATAATCCCGCCAAGAACCATGCCCAAAATGATTGGAACAATCGGCAGGTCCAGCCGTTTTAGGATCAGCCCAAAAACCCCGAACCCGGCAGCAATGGCACAATCTGTGATCGAGTTGCGCAGGCTATAGACCCCCACGAATGCCAAAATCAGGATCATGACACCAAGGAACCGGGTCGGGATCTGGATAATCTTCAGCAGCAGATTCGTCGAAAACAACAAGAACACAAGAACGATCACGTTAAGCAGGATCAGCGCCATATACAGGGCCAATACGAAGTCCATCTGGTTTTCGAACAGCTGCGGTCCGGGGATCACGTTGTGGACATAAAACACCGACAGCATCATCGCCGTCAGCGCCTCGCCGGGAATACCCAGAGCCAGCAGAGGAATCATCGCAGCGCCTGGGACGGCATTGTTCGCCGCCTCGGACGCTACAAGTCCCTCGGGTGAGCCATCACCAAACTTTTCTGGGTTTTTTGACGTCTTTTGAGCATAGGTGTAGGATAAAAATTGCGATGTAAACTCGCCCGTACCCGGCACCATGCCCATGAAAACACCGATACTTGAGGACACGGTAGCAACGCGTTTCACGCCCAGGAGTTCTTTGAGACCGGCAAAGATATTGCCACTTACATGGGTGTCGCCTGGCGCGTGGTTCTTTTCCAATAGCAGCAGAAATGCCTGGCTAATCGCAAACAGACCCAGCACGACCACAATGAGATCAATGCCGGAAGCCAACCAACTTTGATCAAAGGTGAACCGGCGGGTGTATTTCACGGGCTCCAGCCCCAACGAATTCAGAAAAATACCGAAGGCCGCCAGCATACCAGCGGCAAAAATCTGCCCCCGGTGGGCCAGCACAACCAGAATGATGCCCAATAGCGCGGCCAGGAAAATCTCGCGACTGCCGAAATGTGGGGCGACAAGGGCCAGAACCGGTGACAACACCATCAGACAGATGATCGCAAACACGCCCCCGAAGAACGAGGCCGAATACGCCAGAGATAGCGCACGGTGGCCCTGCCCACGTTTGGTCATGGGATATCCGTCATAAGTGGTCAGCGCGTTCACCGCTGTGCCGGGGGTGTTGATCAGGATCGCGGGAATGGCTCCGCCATACATGGACGAGCCGTAGATACCCAATAACAGGGTTAGTCCTACGATGGGCTCGAACGCAAAGGTGGCAGGCAACAGGATTGCGATGGCCACCGCCGCACCCACGCCGGGCAATGCACCGATGATGACGCCGCCGATCGAACCGATCAGCAGGGCCACGATTACCTGCCATTGTAGCAGGATCGAAATGCCGGAAAGAAGCGTTTCCATAGTGGCCCCTTACAGATAGGTCAGCGCAAATGCGCGCACGGAATCCGGAAGGTATTCATAGACCGCTCCGGCGGGGATCTTGACCTGAAGAAAGCCACGGAAAACGATGGTGACCACAAAGCCGAACAACGCAGCTATTCCGATAGCATTTGCACCACGAAACCCTACACGAAGGGTCAGGAAGACTGCGAACAACATGGTTGAGAGCAGATATCCCAGCTGCGGAACCACCAGCACATAGATCAGGAAATAGGCAACATATTCGAGCGACCGAACCCAGAACCCGACCTCGGTCCAGCGGCCGCTGATCCGGTCTGACATGGCCGAGCTAAGCCAATGCAGAAACCCGAACACCACCATGCACCAGATTGCAATTGTGGGCCAAAGACCCGGCTGTGCGAACCATTTGGTTCGTTTGACGACCTTGGTCTGATCACCCAGTTGGGATAACAGAAACACTGCGAATGCCAGAAACAGTACGGCGAAAACGACATCGCCGGGTCGGCGATATCTTTTGAACATGTCCTGTAAAGTCTTTGCAATCATCGTTTCCTCCCAACCTGAAAGAGGCGTGAGGCAGTGCCCCACGCCCGATCTGGATCTTACTCGCCCAGAATTTCTTCAATCTTAGCGAAAGAGGATTTGTCTTGCTCAATCTGAGCGTTGGATGCGTCTGGGTCCTGCCAGTAGATCAAAGCACCAGTTTCCTCAGCAAGCTGCTTGGCTTTGTCCGACTGCACCGCCTTTTGTGCTGCTGCGGTGATTTTTTCGCGTGCCTCGGGTGGAGTATCCTTGTGAACGAACAGGCCGTTCCACAATGCCAGCGGCAGATCCGGGTTGAGCTCGACGATCGTCGGCGTATCGGGGATCAGCGAAATCCGCTCGCCACCAATGCTCGCCAGAATGTTCACGTCGTCCAGGCAAGGTAGTACAAGTTGCAGCGTGGTGTTGATGACGTCCACGTCACCCGATGCCAGCGTGTTGCAATCCAACGCGTCAAAGGCTGCTTCACTTGCAAAATCAAATCCGCTGCTGACAGCAGCAGCAAAGGTGACCTGCGTGGGCGGCAAGACCGAGCCGAAATGACCAAGCGCCAAATCGTTGTCCTTGCCGTGTTCCGCCAGTTCTTCCCAGTTCGAGAACGGCGCATCCTTGCTGGATGCGATTACGAATGGGTAAGTCAGAAAAATACCGATCGGATCAAACGGGTTCGGGTTCAGTTCAGGGATACCGATTTCCGGTCCAATGACGGGAACGCCAATGACGAAAGAACCAATAGTGTATCCGTCCGCCGGGGCGGTGGCGACTTCGACTGCACCTGGGAACGGACCGCCGCCGCCGCCGGGCTTGTTCACGACCGCGGCCGGGACGTCGTACATGGCTTGAAATTCGTCCGCGATCATTCGCGTCAGCACGTCCTCAAGATCGCCCGGAGGCCATGGAACCACGAAGGTTACCGGCTTCTCTGGATATTCTGCCAGTGCAGCGGTTGCTGACGCTACAAATGCGGCGGTTACTAGAAATTTCTTCATTGACACCTCCCGTTAGTGGTTCAATAAATGAACCGCGTTAACAATAATAATGTTGCGTTGTTAAGTTAATTCTGTCAAGTATTACCTGACCGGGAGGAGGCAAAACACATGGGCACCGCACTTAATGCCTTGAAAATGCTAGAGTACTTTTCAAGCTCTCAGCCGGAAATCGGGCTGAGTCACATTGCGCGCCTAGCTGGTTTGAACAAGGCGACCGCCCTCCGCCACTTACGAGCACTGGAAGAGTTCGGCCTGATCGAGCAGAATCCGCAGACGAAATCATATGCCATCGGACCAGCTGCTCTACGGTTGGCCGCCCTGCGAGAAATTGCCAAGCCCGGCCTTGATGGTGCACGCCAGAAAATGCAGGCCGCGATGCATGAGGTTGGCGAGAGTCTGCACCTTACCCTGCTTGAGAAAGACACTCTACAAACCGCGTTGGTGGTTGAAACCACGCAGCACAGCGTTCGCGTAAGTCTCGACCCTAGCGAAATTATTCCGGTCAACGCGACTGCTTCGGGATTGTGCATGCTGAGCTTCGGTCCCGCTTTCCTTCTGGAACGCTTGGAATCCGACACACTCACCCGATTTACCGAGTCAACAATGACGGACCCAGAGATTATCCGTGACCGGGTTGCACAAATCGGTCAGGCGGGCTGGGCCAATAGTAATGGCAGCTTTGAAGATGGTGTCTTCGGATATGCGGCGCCTATCTTCGGTATTGATCAGATCGCGATTGGAACCATTGCGATTGCCGTTCCCGAAATTCGTGCAACCAGCGCGCGGCAGCCGCTGATTTTGACCTCACTCCACACCCTTTCGAAAGAACTGACCGCAAACTTTGGCGGCCAGATGCCCGAAAATTTTCCAACCGAATTCCACCCATGATTGACGGGCGGACTAAATCTCCGGAGACACGCTACATGAAAGACTCCAACTTTCTGAAAGAAAACAACGCCCGACATTTCTGGCAACCAATGGCGCACCCGGCAGACAGCCAGAAAAACCCGCCGACCATTCTGACCGGAGGTGAAGGAGTCAGCATCATTGATGTAGATGGTCACAAGGCGCTGGATGCAGTGGGTGGCTTATGGAACGTCAATCTGGGCTATTCCTGTGATCCGGTGAAGCAGGCCATCACCGATCAACTGAACGCGCTACCCTATTATTCAACCTTTCGCGGCACCAGCAACGACAAGGCGATCGAATTGTCTTATGAGCTGGCGCAGTTCTTTGCGCCTGACGGATTGACCCGTGCATTCTTTACTTCAGGTGGATCGGATTCCGTTGAGATCGCGCTGAAACTTGCACGTCAGTTTCACAAAGTTCGAGGCGAGGCTGGCCGTACCAAGTTCATCAGCCTGAAACAGGGGTATCACGGCACCCACTTCGCGGCTGCCTCGGTCAATGGCAATCAGAAGTTCCGTGCGGCTTATGAGCCGATGATGCCGGGCTGTTTCCACGTGCCCGCGCCCTGGACCTATCGCAACCCGTTCGATGAGACGGACCCCGAGCGTCTAGCGCAGCTTTGCGTAAACGCGCTGGAGGCCGAAATCGCATTCCAGGGTGCAAACACCGTCGCCGCATTTATTATGGAGCCAATCTTGGGCGCAGGCGGAGTGATCCCGCCGCACAAGAGCTTTATGCCCATGGTGCGTGAGGTCTGCTCGAAGCACGGAATTCTGCTGATTTCGGACGAAATCATTACTGCCTTTGGGCGTACAGGCAGCGAAAGTGGCGCGAGACATTGGGGGGTGCAGCCCGATATCATGACAACGGCCAAAGCCATCACAAACGGCTATTTCCCATTCGGCGCGGCAATGATCTCTGGCGCGGTTGCGGAGGTGTTCGAAAGCGACACTACCGGCAGAGCTTCTGTCGATCAGGGCTACACCTATTCCGGGCACCCGGTTGGCGCGGCCGCAGCCTTGGCCACGCTTGCCGAGATCAACCGCGTGCGAGTTTGGGAAAACGCAGCTGCACGGGGGGATGAGTTGTTTGCCGGGTTGAAAAAACTGGCCGACAAATACGACGTAGTCGGTGACGTGCGAGGGGGTGAAGGTCTGATGTGCGCGCTCGAGCTGGTTTCGGACCGTGCGACCAAGGCGCCAATTGCCAAACATCTTCCGCTGCAGGTTCAAAAAGCAACTTATGAAGATGGCGTTATGGTCCGTGTATCTGGAAACAACATCATATTGTCTCCGCCGCTGGTCATCACGTCTGATGACGTAGCCAAGATCCTGTCAGCCCTGGATACAGGACTAGCGAGACTGTAGTGATCACGCTGGCCCCGGTCTTCAAGGTCGGGGTCAAACCTTTACGGCCTGCAGTTCCTCAAGTAGATCCAGTAGGTTGTCGATTTTTTCCTGCCCCATTTGCGCCTCGATCGTATTGTGAATCGCCAGCGAGGTCGCAAGGTTCTCTTCAAGAATTTGACGCCCCTCATCGGTGATCTTCACCATGGTGCGGCGCTTATCCGTGCTGCCCTGACGGCGGGATATCTGCCCATCAGTCTCCATCGTGCGTAGAATTCGCGTCAGGCTGGGAAGCAAAAGGCAGGCCTCATTTGCAATAGTGCTTTGTTCCACTTCGCCCATTTCGTCCAGAACACGAAGGATACGCCACTTTTGCTCAGTCAGCTGTATCCCCTGCAGCATATCCCGAATTGGGGCCATAACGGTTTCGCGTGCGCGCAGCAGGGCGATCGGAAGAGCGCGAGAGGTTCTCGTGGTATGGCTTTGTCGGTTCATTCCAGCCTTCTAGAACGCCATTTCAGGAATTGCAAAGATTAACAAAGCAAGTTCTTGACGGTCGCTATACAATTTACTAAACATGTTAAGTAGTAAAGGAGAGGTCATGCCACACTTCCACGTCGAATACTCCGGCAATCTGGACGATCGGGTCGACATCGGTGGCTTGTGCGAATGCATACGAGACACCGCTGCGGGGATTGAGGCTTTTCCAATGCCGGGAATTCGCGTCCGCGCCACGCGTGTTGACTATTTTGCCATTGCGGATGGAGATCCCAAGCATGGCTTTGTGGACATCTCTATCCGCCTGCGCGCTGGCCGTCCTGACGACGTTAAGAAGGACGCAACACAGCGTATCTTTGACGCGGTTGAGGCGTATCTGGAACAGGCCTTCTCGAAACACTCTATCGCGCTTTCACTAGAGATGCGTGACATCGACCCAGACCTTTCGCCCAAGACCGGCACAATCCGGAATCATTTGGCTGCGACAAAGCAGGAGACCTGACGCATGAGCGTACTGGATACGAATATTGAGAAACTGGCAGGCTTTCTGGCCCGGTTCAAAGAAACAGGCATCAAGAACCGTATCGCAGGCGAAGACCGGGATGGCGCAGCGGGTGTTTTCCAATCCTCCTCTCCCGTGGATAAATCGGTGATCTGCGACGTTGCGCACGGTACGTCCGACGATATCGACGCAGCGGTCAAAGCGGCCCATGCTGCCTTTACTGAATGGCGCGACATGCCCGCCACCGAACGCCGCCGGATCCTGCTAAACGTTGCCGATGCGATCGAAGCCCGGGCCGAAGAAATTGCGCTGTGTGAATGTTGGGATACGGGCCAAACATTACGGTTCATGTCCAAGGCCGCGCTGCGCGGTGCCGAGAATTTTCGCTACTTTGCGGATCAAGTCGTGCAGGCTCGCGACGGGCAACACCTGAAATCGCCGACGTTGATGAATATCACCACTCGTGTACCTATCGGCCCGGTTGGTGTGATCACTCCGTGGAACACGCCTTTCATGCTGTCGACTTGGAAAATCGCGCCCGCTCTGGCCGCTGGCTGCACCGTGGTCCACAAACCGGCCGAAGACTCTCCTTTGTCCGCCCGCCTGTTGGTGGAAATCGCTGAAGAGGCAGGGCTGCCCAAGGGCGTGCTGAATACCGTGAACGGTTTTGGCCCTGATGCCGGTAGGGCGCTGACAGAGCACGCCTTGATCAAAGCCATCGCTTTTGTCGGAGAAAGCCGGACAGGCAGCATCATCACAAAGCAGGGTGCCGATACGCTCAAGCGGATGCACCTGGAACTGGGCGGTAAGAACCCCGTTATCGTGTTTGATGACGCCGATCTGGACCGGGCTCTGGATGCGGTGATTTTTATGATCTACTCGATCAACGGTGAGCGCTGCACCTCGTCCTCGCGGCTGCTGGTGCAGGACACTATCAAGGAAGAATTCGAAGCCAAACTGGTCGAGCGTGTGAACAACATCAAGGTCGGGCACCCCCTGGACCCGGCGACCGAGATCGGCCCGCTGGTCACTGAGGAGCATTACAACAAGGTGACCTCATACTTTGACATCGCCAAAGAGGATGGTGCGACCCTCGCGGCCGGTGGCGTCAAGGTTGGTGACGACGGGTATTTCGTACGCCCGACATTGTTTACAAATGCCAATAACGACATGCGCATCGCGCGTGAGGAAATATTTGGCCCCGTGCTAACTTCCATTCCATTCTCGAACGAAGAAGAAGCGCTGCAGATCGCCAATGACACGCCCTATGGGTTAACCGGCTATGTCTGGACCAACGACCTTACACGCGCCCTACGCTTTACCGATAAGTTGGAAGCTGGGATGATCTGGGTGAACTCGGAAAATGTTCGTCACCTGCCCACGCCTTTTGGCGGGGTAAAGGCGTCAGGTATCGGTCGCGACGGCGGTGATTGGAGCTTTGACTTCTATATGGAGCAGAAACACGTGGGCTTTGCCACTGGTCAGCACAAGATTATGCAGTTGGGAAAGTAACGCCTCTCGAGCGACGTCTGGACAAGGTGCCGCTCGTTAAAAGTTAGGATACGCGCGCACATCTATGGTCCATGAACTCTTTGAGAGTCGGACCAAACGACGTCTGGTCGTCCGCTCTCCCTTCCAAAGCGGTCAGACGCCACCTTAAGTGAGGAGGAACTGTCATGGGAAAGATTGTACAGGCTGCTAAGATCACACATGTGCCCAGCATCTGGATGTCCCACACGATGCCAAAATACAAAGGTATCCGGCAACCTGCGATAGATGGCTACGCACGTCTGCGTCAGGACGCGATTGACCGCGAGGTCGACACCTTCATCGTGTTCGATACACATTGGATCACCAATCAGGGCTTTCACCTGAACACAAAAGAGCGCCACAAGGGCCGTTTTATTAGCCATGAACTGCCGCACATGCTGGCGGATATGGAGTTCGACTATCGCGGTGATCACGACCTTGGTGAAACTATCCTTGACGTTCTGAGAGAGCGAGGGGAACGGGCACTGGGTCATTCGCATCCCGACATGGGAATGGAGTACGGTACCCTTTTGCCTATGCATTTTATCAATGACGATGTGAATGCCCGGGTTCTGCCAGTTGCGGTCAACCAGTTCTCGTCCATCGCTGAGAACCGCGTTTGGGGTGAAGCCATCGCCGAAGGCATCCGGCGTTCGAACCGCAATGTTTCTATTCTTGCCTCCGGGTCTCTAAGTCATGACTTCACGCCGAATGAGCGCTCGGTCGAGGGTCTGAACGCAGTGAATGGCGAGTTCAACCGGCAGATGGATATGCGCGTTCTCGAATTGTGGGAACAGGGCCGGTTCGAAGAATTCTTGGACCTTTTGCCTGACTACGCCAAGAAATGTACGGGCGAATGTGCGATGAACGACACTGCCCTGCTGTTCGGTGCGTTGGGATGGGGCAGTTACAAGGGCGAGATCGACATCTACACCCCGTATTTCGGTAGTTCCGGAACGGGTCAGGCAAACATCAGCTTTTCGGTCTGAGGCCGAGACACGGGAATCCTGCAAATGACAGAATTACGTCTCAACGACCCCACGTTGCTTATTGAAGCGGCGCGGGTTGGCTCCAAATGGGTCGGTGCCACTGAGGTATCCACCACTCTGGAAGTGACCAACCCGGCAACTGGTGATCTAATCGGACGAGTCCCCAATCTTGGGGCGGCCGAAACGGCCGAAGCAATCGCCGAAGCGCACCGTGCACAGAAGGGCTGGGCCAAGCTCACAGCGAAGGACCGCAGCCAAATTCTGCGCCGCTGGTATGACCTGATGATCGAAAACCAGGACGATCTTGGCGCTATCCTGACCGCCGAGCAGGGCAAGCCGCTGGCTGAGGCCAAGGGTGAGATCGCTTATGGTGCCAGCTTCATCGAATGGTTCGCTGAAGAGGCCTGCCGCGCCTATGGCGACGTTACCCCGGGCCACGCGCCGGATAAGCGGATCATCACAATCAAACAGCCGATTGGGGTTGTTGCCGCGATCACGCCGTGGAATTTCCCCAATGCCATGATCACGCGAAAGGCGGGACCGGCACTGGCGGCAGGCTGTTCCATGGTGCTCAAACCTGCCAGCCAGACGCCGTTCTCGGCTATCGCGCTGGCGGTTTTGGCCGAGCGAGCCGGGTTGCCTGCGGGATTGTTCTCGGTCATCACTGGATCAGCGCGCGCCATCGGAGGTGAGATGACCTCGAGCAAAATCGTGCAAAAATTGACCTTTACCGGGTCCACCGAAATCGGCGCGATGCTTTATGCGCAATGCGCACCTACGATCAAGAAGCTAGGTTTGGAATTGGGCGGCAACGCGCCGTTCATCGTGTTTGACGACGCAGATCTGGACGCGGCAGTCGAAGGGGCAGTGATCGCCAAGTTCCGAAACAACGGCCAGACCTGCGTCTGCGCCAACCGCATCTATGTCCAGTCTGGGGTCTACGACACGTTCGCCGAAAAACTGGCCGCTAAGGTCGCAAAACTGCCGACTGGAAACGGCTTTGACGAGGGCACCGTCTTTGGCCCACTAATCGATCAAGCCGCAGTCGCGAAAGTGTCTGAGCATATCAAAGACGCAACCGCCAAGGGTGCAACAGTCACACTGGGCGGCAAGCCGCACGCCCTTGGCGGCACATTCTTCGAGCCGACCATCCTGATTGGCGTGACCGCAGACATGGCGGTGGCGACCGAGGAAACCTTCGGCCCAGTCGCGCCCTTGTTCAAATTCGACAGGGAAAGCGAAGTTATCGCAGCCGCCAATGATACCGAATTCGGCCTCGCCTCGTACTTCTATTCCCGCGACATGGCCCGTGTCTGGCGCGTGTCAGAAGCATTGGAATATGGCATGGTCGGGATCAACACCGGCCTGATCTCAACTGCTGAAGCGCCCTTTGGAGGCGTTAAGATGTCAGGTCTGGGGCGCGAGGGATCGCGCCATGGGCTGGATGACTTCATGGAACTCAAATACTTGTGCATGGGTGGCATTGACGCCGCCGAGGAGGCTTGATGCGCTTTGCAACTTTCACCGCAAACGGAGCAACTTTTTTCGGCGCGATCACCAAGGACGGTGCAATTGCGCTAAACGACGCCTTTCCCGATCAGGTCAGCCTTTATGAGGTGATCGCCGCGGGCACGTTTGAACAGTTGACCGAGGCCGCAGCAGGCCGGGAAGTAACCCACAAGGAATTCACTTACGAAATGGTGATGCCGGATGTCCGCCGCATCCTCTGCGTCGGAGTGAACTTTCCCGACCGCAACGCAGAATACAAAGACGGCAGCGAACAACCGAAATACATGTCGTTGTTTCCGCGCTTTGCCAGCGGTTTCACTGGGCACGACCGCCCGCTGATCCGTCCTCCAGAAAACCACTCGCTGGATTACGAGGGCGAGGTCGTTATCGTGATTGGCAAATCCGGTCGGCGAATTTCACAGGAAGATGCCTATGACCACATCGCAGCCCTAACCTTGTGTAACGAAGGCACAATTCGCGACTGGGTCCGCCATGCCAAGTTCAACGTCACACAGGGAAAGAACTGGGACAATTCCGGTGCCATCGGTCCGTGGCTAGTGCCATTCACCGACGCGGCCCAGTTGGACGATGCCCGAATTCAGACCCATGTGAATGGTGAGTTGCGCCAGGACGATACGCTGAATCGCATGATGTTCCCGATAAGGCGCGAGATCGAATATATTTCGACCTTCATGACGCTTCTGCCCGGAGACATCATCGTCACCGGCACCCCGACGGGTGCAGGCGCGCGGTTTGAACCACCGAAATACCTGGCTCCGGGTGACGTAGTGGAAATCTCAGTCGAGGGCATTGGAACGCTGCGCAACACAGTCGAGGACGAACAGGTATGACCCCCGAAGATCATGCCCGTGCCGCAGCCGACTTGTTGCAGGCTGAATGTTCGCACGAACAGATTGGCCTTCTGACACTGCGCCATCCCGAAATGGGGATGAGCGACGCCTATGAGGTGCAGAACGCCATCTATCAACAGAAATTGGCCGAAGGGCGCAAGGTGATCGGTTGGAAAATCGGGCTGACCTCAAAAGCGATGCAATATGCGCTGAATATCGACATTCCCGACAGCGGAATTTTGTTCGATGACATGAAGTTCGATCACGGCGGAACCGTTCCTGCGGGCCGGTTCATCCAGCCCCGGATCGAGGCTGAGATTGCTTTTGTCATGAAATCTGCGGTAGGCGGAGAGAATGTCACCCGTGACGACATCATTGCCGCCACGGATTACGTCGCGCCTTCGATTGAAATCCTCGACACGCGTATTCAGCGTGTCGACCCCGCGACCGGACAAACACGTACCGCCTATGACACAATAAGCGACAACGCTGCCAATGCCGGCATCGTGTTGGGCCCCGAACGTCATTCGATAGATGCATTTGATTTGCGTTGGGTCGGGGCACTGACCTTCCGCAATGGTGAGATCGAGGAAACCGGTCTTGGCGCGGGTGTTCTGAACGACCCGGTCGAAAGCGTCGTCTGGCTGGCCCGTCGCATGGCGCAGTACGACCAGAGCTTAGAGCCGGGCCAGGTGATCTTGTCTGGCAGCTTTATTCGACCCGTCGAATGCCCGCCGAGCACCGAAATCCATGCTGATTTTGGGCCATTTGGCTCGGTCGATATCAACTTTGCCTAAGGGAGGCCGGGATGCCTGCGCCACTAAACGCTTTCAAGGCCGCGCTGCAGGCTGGTCAGCCGCAGGTCGGCTGCTGGATTGGAATGGCCGACACCTATGCCGCCGAAATCGCGGCCACGTCCCAGTTCGACTGGTTGCTCGTTGACGGGGAACACGCCCCAAACGATCTTCGCTCAATCCTGGAACAGGTGCGGGTCATCGAAGGAAGCGGCAGCCAACCGGTCGCACGCTTGCCGATAGGTGAAACCTGGATGATCAAGCAATACCTCGATGCCGGCGTTCAGAATATTCTGGTGCCGATGGTCGAAAGCGGAGATCAGGCGCGGGATTTGGTACGGGCGGTGCGATACCCGCCCCACGGAGTTCGGGGCGTGGGATCAGCGTTGGCCAGGGCTTCGCGCTTTGCGGCGATCCCGGACTATCTGAAAACGGCTGATGAACAGATCTGCCTGCTTGTTCAGGTGGAAAACCGCGCCGGGTTAGAGGCACTAGACGATATTCTTGCCTCTGACGTTGATGGGGTCTTTCTCGGTCCCTCCGATCTGGCCGCTGACATGGGCCATATCGGTGATGTTGGTCATACAGAAGTGGTCGAGGCCGTTTTGGACGCGATAACTCGGGTCGTCGCGGCAGGCAAATTTGCCGGGATACTGACACTTGATCCGGCCATGCAGCGTAAATGTCTGGATCTGGGGGCGACCTTCCTGGCCACAAACATCGACGTTACTTTGTTCGCGCAGGCGGTGCGCCGGGCTGCCGATGAAGCCTTGGCGTTGCTACCTAACCAAAGCGTTTCGGGTGTTGCCCAAACGGAAGCGGCCAGCAAGTACCTGCAGCAATTGTGCAAGCACTGGTCCCACAAGGCCCAGGTGGCTTTCGACGACACCCACGGCAGCGTGGAATTTCCGGGCGGAAACCGGCTGACCTTGGTCGCAGGTGAATCCAGCCTTTCGCTGACGGCTGAAACCGGCCCTCGCGGAGATCTGACCCGCTGGCAGGAAGTCATCGAAGCGCATCTGGTACGGTTTGCTTTTCGCGAAGACATTAGCATTGACTGGGTGGGCTGATCCCAAATCAACTACCGCCTGAAGACGACTACAAGGAACACTCATGTCAGATCCGGTTTATGTAATTGGCGATATCCATGGCCAACTGGGGATGCTTGAAGACGCACTGGACCGGATCGAACGGGATGGAGGGCCAGACGCCAAGATCGTGTTTCTTGGCGATTATACGGACAGGGGTGCGCAAAGTTGCGGGGTTTTGGATCTGCTGGTCCGAGGGAACGCCGACGGTAAGAACTGGGTCTTTCTACGTGGCAATCATGACCAGATGTGCGCAATGTTTCTGGAGGACTATCCGCGCAATGATGCGCGCCTGCTGGTCGGGTATCACTGGCTTCATCCTCGGATCGGCGGGATCGAAACGCTGCAGTCCTATGGGGTTGAAGCCACCAACGTGGACAGAATCTATCAAGTTCACGCCAAAGCCAAACAGGCCGTCCCTCAGGCTCATATCGATTTTCTGAACGGGCTAAAGCCGTTCCATCAGGACGGCGCATTGCTGTTCGTGCATGCAGGTATTCGACCCGGGGTGAAACTGGAGCAGCAAGACCACGACGATCTAATATGGATTCGTGAGGAATTCCTGAACCATAAAGATCCACATCCATGGTTGGTAGTCCATGGCCACAGCCACGTGTCCGCACCTGAACATCATGGAAACCGTATCAATCTGGATACAGGAGCAGGCTATGGCCACGCCCTGACCACCGCCGTGTTCGAAGGCACCAAATGCTGTGTGCTGGATGCTGGTGGGCGTAGACTTGTGGCCCACTGAGACAGACTCTGCCTCACATGGCGTAAAATTGTTGAGTCGCCGATGTCGTTTCTTTTTTGAAAAGCTTCTCAACCATGATCGCCGTCATCGCTAAGCCTTGAACCACCGCATTGGGTCCATCAGACGTTTTATGGAACAGCAGTTCTTTACGGCGGTCGGCAGGATTGGCGGCAATAATAGCTGGAATGGACAACATTTTTCTACGCCGGCAACTTACGAAAAATCTTCGAATGTACTCAGCAACAATAGTTCAAACACGTGACTCCAAACGAAACGGCATTGACTTTAGTTTCATATGTAACGATATTCGTTGCAAATGAAACAAAACGAGTCACGCGAGCGACATACTTCGGGAGAACACAATGGCTAAGGCATTCGCATCTCAGGGAGATTTGGGTGAAAAGACGATTAGCTTCACCGAAGTGGGTGAAGGGCTTTGGGCCTTTACTGCTGAAGGTGATCCCAATTCCGGCGTGATCATCGGCGATGATAGTGTCATGATTGTCGAGGCGCAGGCCACGCCACGTCTGGCTGGCAAGGTGATTGAGAAAGTCAGAGAAGTTACCGACAAACCGATCACACATCTGGCGCTAACTCACTATCACGCGGTTCGCGTTCTAGGCGCTTCAGCGTATGGCGCAGATCAGGTTCTCATGTCCGAAACAACCCGAGCGCAGGTTGTCGAACGCGGTCAGGAAGATTGGGACAGTGAGTTTCAGCGTTTTCCACGTCTGTTCGAAGGCCATGAAAGCATTCCCGGACTGACCTGGCCCACCACGACCTTCAAGGATCGCATGAGTGTATACCTCGGCAACCGGCGCGTCGATCTAATGCATCTTGGTCGCGCCCATACTGCCGGTGACATCGTCATTCACGTCCCCGATCAGAACGTCATGTTTACCGGTGACATCGTCGAGTATCACTCGGCCTGCTATTGCGGCGACGGCCATTTCAACGATTGGGGTGGCACTCTGGACAATATCGCCGCATTTGACGTCGATGCTATCGCGCCCGGCCGCGGTGATGCTCTGCTCGGAAAAGACATGGTTGAAGCAGCAATCGAGTCTACCCGGGGTTTTGTCGAAAGCACCTATCGCCCGGCTGCTCGTGTCGCCGCTAGCGGCGGCACCCTGAAAGATGCCTGGGACGCTGTACGCGACGCGTGCGACCCGAAATTCGCTGACTACGCAATCTACGAACACTGCCTGCCGTTCAATGTTGCGCGCGCCTATGACGAAGCCCGCGGCATCGACACACCACGTATCTGGACGGCGCAGCGGGATCTGGAAATGTGGGAACAACTGCAAGGCTGAGCGCCTGAAGGGAGGGGATTTTCCAATGTTTGATGATCGTTACACGCTCGCCTACAAGAGCTATCCATACGAGAAGTCGCCCGATCAGGATATTGACGCACCGGTGCGTCACCCGGTTGTGGTCATGGGCGGCGGGCCGATCGGAGTCGCCACAGCCCTGGACCTCGGCCGCCAGGGTATTCCGGTGGTTGTGCTTGATGATCATGAGGGCATCGGCATGGGCAGTCGGGCGATTTGTTTCGCAAAGCGCTGTCTGGAAGTGGCCGACCGCTATGGCTGCGGCGAACCGATGCTCGAAAAAGGCGTTGTCTGGAATCTCGGTAAGGTATTCCATCGCGATGACAAGGTATTCGAATTTAACCTGTTGCCGGAAGACGGGCATAAATACCCCGCCTTCATCAATCTGCAGCAGCCTTATTTCGAGCAATACATGATCGACCGTCTGCGCGAGCTGCAGGACAAGGGTGCCCCGATCCAGTTGCGTGGCAAGAACCGTGTGGACAGCATCGAAGTACACGACGATCACGTCACCCTGAAGGTGATGACACCGGATGGACCTTACACGCTTGAAGCGGACTGGCTTATCGGTTGCGACGGCGCCAACTCACCGTTGCGCGGGATGCTTGGTCTCGATTTCAGCGGTCGCGTCTTTCAGGACAGCTTCCTGATTGCCGATGTCAAACTGAAAGGCGATCTGAATTTCCCTACTGAGCGCTGGTTCTGGTTTGAACCGACCCACGGCTCTGGCGCCTCAGCGTTGTTGCACAAGCAACCTGATGATGTCTGGCGGATCGACTTCCAGATCGGCTGGGATGTTGACCGCAAAGAAGAACTTAAAGAAGAGAATATCCGTCGCCGATTGGATGCGATGCTGGGGGATGTGGATTATGAAATGGTCTGGTCCTCTATCTACACCTTCCAGTGCAAGCGGATGGACAGTTTCCGCTCGGGGCGGGTGTTTTTTGCTGGTGATGCGGCGCACCAAGTCTCGCCCTTTGGTGCGCGTGGTGCCAATTCCGGCATGCAGGACGTGGACAATCTTGGCTGGAAACTAGGGTTGGTTATTCAAGGCAAAGCGCCGGAGAGCCTGCTTGACACCTACGATACCGAACGGGTTCACGGCGCGGACGAAAACATCCTGAATTCTACACGGTCCACCGATTTCATCACGCCGAAATCAGAAACCAGCCAGATCTTCCGCGATGCCGTGCTCAGCCTGAGCGGAACGTACGAATTCGCACGACCGATGGTCAACTCGGGTCGGCTCTCGGTTCCATGCGTGTACAGTGAATCGGGACTCAATTCCGCTGACGCACTGGCAGGCGGTCCCGAACGGACGCAGCCCGGCGCCCCCTGCCCTGATGCCCCGTTGGGCGATGAATACCTGTTGTCGAAGCTGGGTGATGAGTTCATCCTTTTGACAATCGATGCAGAAGCACCTGAAATTCTTGAAGAGGACGGCATCACGGCACGCCGCCTGACTCTTTCAACCCGCGACGACCCGACTGGTCAGCTCAGGAAACGCTATCTCGGCGAAGCCAGTTCGGCGGTCTACCTGATCCGCCCAGATCAGCATGTCGCCGCCCGCCGAGCGGAATACAACGAAACCCTGATGCGCACTGCCTTGCGCCGTGCGGCCGGTAAGGAAGTAAGTCAATGAGCGATCTGACCCTGACACCGAATATCGACGGAACCGACGATTTCTACGCCGACCTGCTGGCAACGCATGAGGGCAAGACCAAGGCCGAGAGCGATATAATCAACGCGAGGTTAATTCTGATCCTGGCCAACCACATCGGCGACCGGGGCGTCCTGAGGCAGGCGCTCAATGCCGCCGACATCACATAATCCAAGGGAGGATACCATGAATATCAAACTGAAGGGCAACACCCTGCTGCTCGCCGGCATTGCAACCGCTGCAATGTCTATCGCAACGACTACCGTGGCAGAGACCAAGCTTGCGCTTTCGAGCTGGCTGCCGCCGCGCCATCCAATCGTCGTTGAGGCAATCAAACCCTGGGCCAAGCAAGTGGAGGAAGTCACCGATGGCCGCGTGACCGTACGTGTGCTTGCAAAGCCCATGGGCCCGCCCCCGGCACATTACGACATGGCTGCCGAAGGTATCGCTGATATCACCTACGGCTTGCATTCCTTTACCACAGATGACCGTTTCACCCGCTCTCGGATCGGTCAGTTCTCGTTCATTGGTGACGATGCCGTTGCTGGTTCCAAAGCATTCTGGAACGTCTATTCCGGCCCTCTGGAGGCGCAAAAAGAACATGAGGGCACCAAGCTTCTGGGGCTCTTTGTGCACGGCCCCGGTATGCTGCACAACAATGTCCGTAAGATCGAAAAGACAGACGATTTCACGGGTCTCAAGATCCGCGTTCCTGGTGGCTACATCTCAGACCTTATGTCTGGTCTCGGCTCCACAACGCTCTTCATGTCTTCGGGTGAGGTGTATGAAAAGCTCTCGCGCGGAGTAATCGATGGCGTGACGTTCCCCTACGATGCTCTTGCTGCGTTCAAGCTAACCGAAGACGTCAAGTACACGATGCAAGTCCCCGGCGGCATCTACAACACCACTTGGTTCATGGTCATGAACGAAGACAAATGGAACGAGATCTCTGAAGAGGATCAGGCAGCCATCGAGGCGATTTCCGGTGAAGCCTTTGCCGCACTGGTTGGCGAAGCTTGGGTCGGCGCAGACGAGAAAGGCAGCGCCGCGGCCGAAAAGGCCGGGATCGAAATCTACGAAGCGCCAGCCGAAGTCGTAGATGCGATCAAATCACAGGCAGCAGATGCAGAAACAGCGTGGTCCGAAGCCATCTCGGCGGACGGCTACGACGGCGCGGCGGCACTGGAAGAAATGCGCAAACAAGCTGGCGTGGACTTCTGATCCATGGAGCGGCTTCGCCATCGTTTCCCCGACCAGCCCCCTGATGAGGGGCTGGACATCGGGTTGCTGCTAGACAGATCTCTGGGTGTCGGGGCCGCACTGATCCTGTTCAGCCTCGTCCTCATCACCTGTGTGGATGTAGTTGGGCGCTACCTGTTCAACGCACCACTTTCCGGCGCCTTCGAACTCACTGAAATTCTGCTTGCAGCGCTCGTTTTCCTTGCCTTGCCACTGACGACAGAGCGCCGTGAACATGTCGAGGTCGACCTGTTGAATCTTGCGCTTGGACGCAAGACGCAACGTCTTTTGTCTGCGTTTGCAGGCCTGTTCTCTGCAGCCCTGTTAGCCACCTTTTCTTGGCGGCTTTTCACCCATGCGGCCAAGGCCGCACATGACGGCGCGGTGACCAACGCGCTTGAGATTCCACTGGCACCATTCGGCTATCTGGCTGGGGTCTCCTGCATGGTTTCGGCGTTCATCGCATTCCTGCGCGGATTACAACCCCCCATCGAACACGACACCGATCAAGATCACCTAGAGGGCGCCCCATGATTGAATCTCTGATCGGCTTTGCGATCCTTCTGGGACTTATACTACTGCGCGTGCCTATCGCGTTCGCAATGGCGGCTGTAGGCGGCTTTGGGTTTGCCTATATGCGTGGTTGGGAGCCTGCCTGGGCTATGACAGGGCAAGTGGCCTTTGACACTTCTTTGTCTTACTCCCTTTCGGTCATCCCTCTGTTCATCTTCATGGGCAATGTGTTGGCCGGCTCAGGCGTGGCACACGGGCTGTTCGCCGGTGCCGATCGGCTTTTTGGCAGGCTGCGCGGCGGACTTGCCATGGCTTCGGTTTTTTCTTGCGGCGGTTTCTCCGCGGTGTGCGGCTCGTCCCTGGCCACTGCTGCCACGATGTCAAAAGTCGCCATGCCTTCAATGCGTCGTTTTGGCTATGATGACCGGCTGGCGACAGGCTCTATCGCCGCGGGTGGGACACTGGGCATTTTGATCCCGCCTTCGGTGATCCTGATCATCTACGGCCTGTTGACCGAAACCAATATTGCCAAGCTTTTTATCGCGGGAATTGTGCCAGGTATAATTGGTGTGCTGTTTTATCTTGGCGCGGTTATGGTTGCGGTACGGTTGAACCCTTCTCTGGCTCCGGAGGAGGAAAACACCGAACCCATGAGTCGGGCTGACGTCATAGGCGTGATCTGTGTGCTGGGCCTTTTTCTCTTCATCATGGTTGGCATCTATGGTGGGTTCTTCACACCGACTGAGGCGGCCGGAATGGGTGCAGGCGCTTCGATCCTGATCGCCATTGCCCTCAGGACGATGACCTGGCGCAGCTTTTTCGCAGCTACGCTGGATTCGATCCGGGCTACAGCCATGATCTTTGCTGTGATCATCGGTGCCGAGCTGTTCACCAACTTCATAAACTACGCCGGACTGCCGGATGCCCTATCAGGCTTTGTTGTCGACAATGAATTGCCGGTCTGGGCGGTCATCGTGTTCATAATGCTGACCTACATGGTTCTTGGTTGTGTGCTTGAAAGCCTGTCGATGATCTTGCTAACAGTGCCGGTCTTTTACCCACTGATGTTTGAGCTTGAGTTTGCCAATGAACTCCTGCTCGATCCCGAAAACGCCCTGATCTGGTTCGCCATTGTGGTTGTTGTGGCCACTGAAATCAGCCTGATCACACCCCCGGTCGGTATGAATGTCTTCGTGCTGAAGGGCGTGTTGCAAGATGTCTCACTCGGAACGATCTTTCGCGGCGTGCTGCCATTCTGGATCGCGGACATCCTGCGGCTGACCCTGCTCATCCTTGTACCCTCACTGTCACTCTGGCTGGTGGGGTTGATGTAACCGCCTGAGGCGGCCGTACGTTGCCTTGGCCTTGAAAACTGCACCCTCGGAAAGGAGAAATCGATGAAAATCGAGAAGATCCATCACGTCGCTTACCGCTGCAAAGACGCAAAAGAGACGGTCGAATGGTATGGAAAAATGCTGAACATGGACTTCATCTTGGCCATCGCCGAGGATCATGTCCCATCTACGCATGAGCCGGACCCCTACATGCATCTGTTTTTGGATGCCGGGAATGGGAATGTTCTGGCTTTCTTCGAGCTGCCCACGAAGCCGGAAATGGGCCGGGATCCCAATACCCCGATCTGGGTGCAGCACATCGCCTTCAAGGTGAAGGATCGTGAAACGCTGCTTCAGTTTAAGGACCATCTGGAAGCTAATGGCGTCGAAGTACTCGGCGTGACCGACCATTCGATTTTCCACTCTATCTACTTCTTTGATCCTTCCGGCCATCGTATCGAACTGGCCTGCCCGGACCCGGAAGAAGAAGCGCTGCTGGAGCGCATGGACGAAGTGAAATGGCTTATGTTGGACGAGTGGTCGAAGACCAAGAAAGCTCCGAAACATGCCGATTGGCTGCATGCCAAAGAACTCAACAAGTCTGCCTGACGGGCGTCCCGTGCCGGATCGGATTCCGGCGCGGGAACTTATCTTTGGCAAAATCTGAGACGGTTTACCACAATACAAGGAAGTCATGAAACTATACGGCTATTGGCGCTCGACGACCTCTTTTCGGGTCCGGATCGCACTAAATCTCAAGGGTGTTTCCTATGAAACAGTTCCGGTCAACCTTGTTGCCGGAGAGCAACGCGCGCCGGACTATGTCGCGCTGAACCCCGGCAAGGGCGTCCCTACGCTGATCCTTGAGGACGGTCGTGCATTCACCCAATCGCTTGCGATCATCGATTATCTCGACGCCACAATACCCGAACCTCCGTTCCTGCCGGAGGACCCGTTCGAGCGTGCGCGGGTACAGGCTGCGGCCCATACCATCGCGATGGACATTCATCCAGTTAACAACCTTAGGATCACTGCGCATCTGAAGTCCCGGTACGGGCTTACGGCTGAGGATGGGGTCGAGTGGTTCCGGCATTGGATGACCGAAGGTTTCCATGCCTACCAAGCGCTTTTGCCAACTAACACCACCTTCAGTTTTGGTGACAAGCCGGACCTTGCCGATATCTGCCTTGTCGCACAGCTTTACAATGCACATCGCTGGGGCGTCGATATGACTCCATTCGACCGTCTGCTTGAGATCGAAGAACGCGCATTCACCCTACCCGCTTTCGACGCCGCTCGACCTGAAAGCCAGCCCGATGCCTCCTGAGAGAAATACACTGGCAGACCTAATTCTATTCTAAGTCGACGGCGTTAGCCCGACCGGGAAGGCAATGCCCTTCCGCGTCACCGATTACACGGATTTCTACGCCGGTCGGCAGCCAGCTCTCCAGATGGCTTGAGTTGCGCAGATTGGCTTAGTACCTATGTCACTGACGCGGCCTTAAGCAGAGCAGTCACGCCTTGGTCCAGCGCTGCGCGGTCCTCAGCCGACATGGAATTCAGCATCCCTTGCGCGCAAGCATCGACTTGTGGCAGCAACTGTTCGAAACGCCGATGGCCTTCCGGCGTACAATGATAGACCCTTATCCGGCGATCTTCTTCGGAAATTGCTCTGGTTATCAAACCTTTATCGTCAAGCCTCTGCGCGGCCCGACTGACTTGAACCTTGTCCAGAGTGGTGCGTCGCGAGAGTTCTAGAGAGGTCAGGCTTTTGGCATTGGCAAGTAGAAAAAGCAGGCGCCATTCCTCCCGTGATAGCCCGAATTCGCGCTGGTATACTTCCGTGAGTTTTCGTGAGAACGCTTCGGAAGCCACGGCGAGACGATAGGGAAAGAAGGAATCTAGTTGCATACGAAACTATAAGACCGCTTTGTTTCACATGCAACGAAATTTGCCTGCACTGATCTTCGCCATCCTTATGCTGGTTGTTTTTCAAACTATAAGCCGAAGTTTACGAAATCGAGGTTCCCAGTGTTTTGATTCTGTTACGAGGTATTTTTCGGCTTGCAAGAAAACTGCGGATCCGCTGGATCAAGGGTCCGGATCGGCAATCTGCTGAAACGGACAGATTCCCAGCGTGAACCGACCTTTGCAAAATTTAGCAGTTCTGCAACGCAAAATCCCAAAAGCGAAAGTTGATCGTTGTGTCAGCTTCAGCTGCCAAGAAAGGTCAAGACAAGCCTTGGATATAGGCACACACCGAGACTAGCGGAAACACTGGACCCGGAAGTGCAACAAAAACTATTAGCATTCTTGCAGAATACTTTTTACCATGCGGTCAAATTTGGGGGAATTGGATGCTCGATTTAATCATCAGACAGGCCAGCCTGCCAGATGGCAGCGGGCCGGTAGATATCGCGATCAAGGCAGACCGCGTTGCGGAAATTGCGCCTGATATCAAGGCTGAGGCGCATGAGGAGATACAGGCGGCTGGGCGTTTGGTTTCCCCTCCTTTTACGGACCCGCACTTCCATATGGATGCGACCCTGAGCCTAGGGTTGCCGCGCATGAATGTCTCGGGCACGCTTTTGGAGGGTATCGCGCTTTGGGGGGAATTGAAGCCCCTGCTGACACCAGAAGCGGTGATTGAGCGGGCCATGCGCTATTGCGACCTTGCTGTGTCGCAGGGGCTGCTGGCTATCCGTTCGCATGTGGATGTTTCATCCGCCCCGTTGGTGGGCGTTGAAGCGCTCTTGGAGGTACGTAACCAGGTTGCCCCCTATATCGACCTGCAACTGGTGGCATTCCCGCAAGATGGCCTTTACCGATCAGAAAACGCAGAGAGAAACCTGATCCAGGCGCTCGATATGGGTGTCGACGTGGTGGGCGGGATCCCGCATTTTGAACGCACGATGTCGGAAGGGGCTCTATCTGTCACAAGACTGGCCGAGATAGCGGCGGACCGCGACCTGATGCTGGACCTGCACTGCGATGAAAGCGACGATCCGATGTCTCGCCACGTAGAAACGTTGGCCTTTGAGACTACGCGCCTTGGGCTTGGGGGCCGTGTAACTGCAAGCCACGTCACTGCGATGCATTCTTATGACAACTACTATGCATCGAAGCTAATCCCGCTCATCGCAGAGAGCGGTATGAACGTGGTACCCAACCCTCTGATCAATATCACGCTGCAAGGGCGTTCGGACACCTACCCGCGCCGCCGAGGTCTGACCCGCGTGCCAGAGCTGCGCGCGGCCGGTGTAAACGTTGCCTTCGGGCAGGATTGCACAATGGACCCGTGGTATTCGCTCGGGTCCGCCGACATGCTGGAAGTGGCTCATATGGGTGTGCACGCGGTACCGATGACATCCCGAGAAGCGATGGAATGGGCGTTTACTTCCATCACCCAAAATGGCGCCAAAGCCATGGGCCTGCCCGACCCGACAATCCGCGAAGGCGGCCCTGCCAGTATGGTTGTACTGCAGGCGCGTGATCCGATTGAAGCTGTTCGCATGAAACCCACCCGCCTTGCCGTAATCAAAAACGGCAAGGTGTTGGCCCGTACAGAACCCCGAATGGCGGCGCTTTCGTTGCCCGGCCGCCCCACGACCCTGGATCCCGCAGATTACGCGCCCAGGCCCAATACTCAGGAAGCTTAAGAACAAGAACAATTGCCACCAACAGAAGAGGATCTACCAATGAAACTCACCACAACCCGCCGTCAACTGATGGTCGGCGCTGCGGCCGCGTTGGCCGTGCCGGCTTATGTTCGTCGCGTGAACGCACAATCTGCGACCCGAGTCGCTGGCGTGCATATGTCTCCGGTCGAAAACGCGTGGAACAGTCGTATCCATGTAGCGATGCAGGAAGCCGCCGATGCTGGTCTGATCGAGTACGAGTTCTCGGAAGGTGTAGCTCCGACTGACTATCCCCGCGCGATGCGCGAGTATGCCGAAGGTGGTGCGCAAATCATTTGGGGCGAGTCCTACGCCGTGGAACGCGAAGCACGCGAAGTGGCGGGCGATTACCCGGATACCGCTTTCCTCATGGGCTCTTCCGGTGGGCCGGAAGGGGACAATTTCGGCGTCTTCGGCACCCGCAACCACGAGGCGGCCTATTTGGCCGGGATGCTTGCGGGCCAAATGTCAGAAAGCAACGTCTTCGGTTCGGTCGGTGGTTATCCGATCCCTGAAGTGAACCTGTTGATCAATGCCTTCCGAATGGGGGTGACCGAGGTGAACCCGGATGCCACCTTCGTCAACGGCTTTATCGGAGCATGGTTTGATCCGGCCCGCGCGCAAGAAGCTGCGATTGCCCAGATCGACGCGGGCGCAGATGTCCTGTTTGGTGAGCGCATTGGCACTGCGGATGCCGCCCAAGCGCGGGGTGTGAAGGCCATCGGTTCGCTTATCGACTATACGCCTCGCTATCCAGGCACAGTCTTTGCCAACGCGATCTGGAATTACGGTCCTACTATCGAGGCCATCGTAGCCGACGTTCAGGCCGGTAACCCAACGGGGCGCAACTACACAGAATATTCCTTCATGGCCCATGGTGGCAATGAGTTGATCTATGTCGCCGATGAAGTGCCTGCTGACGCCATCCCGGCAATGGAGGCTAAACAGGCCGCGATCCAATCCGGCGAATGGGATGTTCCAATCGACGAAAGCGAGCCCTCCTGATCCCGCGGGCTTTGACGTGACCGATGCCACGGCTCTTGCGGCCGCCATTACGTCAGGGCAGATCACTGCCTTCGACGTGATGGAGGCAAGCCTTTCTGCCAGCCACGCGCAGGCGGATTTGGGGGCCGTGGCATTTCTGGACGAAGACATGGCGCGCGCCGGGGCAAGGGCAGCAGACGCATTGCCATCTGACCAGCGCGGTCCGTTTCATGGGGTTCCGTTTTTGGTGAAAGACCTCGGTGGTTTCGCAAAAAGGCTACCTGCTGCGGCAGGATCCGCAGCAATCCGCGCACAAGCGCGTAAACCTGAAAGTGACAGTCGCCTGTTACAGGATTTGCGCCAAACTGGCTTGATCCCTTATGGCTTGACTACAACACCCCCATTTGGCCTTTCCCTGACATGCGAACCAGATGGCATGGCTGCGACCCGAAATCCATGGAATCCCGCGTTAACACCCGGTGGTTCATCTGGCGGCGCTGCGGCTGCCGTTGCAGGTGGTATCGTTGCAATTGCTCATGCCACTGATGCAGCCGGATCCATCAGAGTACCTGCTGCGTGTTGCGGTTTGACCGGGCTCAAACCGTCTCGTGGTGCGGTGCCCGGAGGCCCTGATTTTGCCAATCACCTGATGGGCATAGCATCTGAGTTGATCCTGGCGCGATCGGTCCGTGACGTGAAGACCGCCCTTGATGCTGTTGTCCAACCTATGGCCCCGGTGCACTTCCCAAAACGTCCCCGTGTCGCGGTGGCATTGCCGGATCGTTGTGGACCTGATCAGCGCAAAGCTGCGGAAGGTGCTGCCGACGCGCTGCGCGACGCAGGCTGTGAAGTGCATGATGTTCGTGCCCCCGACCGGATTGGGGCTGAGGCTCATGAAATCGCCCGAACCATACTGGCTGTTTCGTTGGCTGAGTGGCTGACCGCACTCAAGATCTCTGACGACCAGGTTCCACCGCTCGCAGCCGCCATGGCTACTGAGGGTCGTGCGACACCTGCCACCGCACTTTTTGCGGCCTCGCGACAGCTGGCACGCCTGACAAATCGCTCCCGCAAGCTTTTCAAATCCGCCAATGCCATCCTGATGCCGGTCCTCTCCTCTGCTCCGCCCGTTGTCGGCACTTTGGATCTGTCTGGCACTTCCACCGATGAACACATGGCGCGGCTGGAAGCTTTTGCCCCAAACGCCGCGCTTGCCAATGTTGCGGGCTTGCCAGCACTGGCGCTGCCTTTTGGCATGGCAAATGACCTTCCTCTCGGTGTGCAACTGATTGGTCCCACCGGCGCCGATTTCGCACTGCTAAAACTCGGTGCAATTATCGAGGCCCGCGCGCCCGCACTTTCCTTTCCGTCCCCAATCGCAGGCCTACCCGCATGACCAAGGTTCTGGAGCTTCACGGCATCACCAAGCGTTTTGGAACGCTTACCGCAAATGATGATGTGACCCTGACACTGGCAGAGGGGGAAATCCTTGCGCTTCTGGGTGAAAACGGCGCTGGCAAGACGACGCTGATGAATATCCTGTTTGGCCACTACGCAGCCGACGCAGGCACTGTCAGGGTGTTCGGGAAAGAGCTGCCTCCAGGCCTTCCACGTGCAGCGATCGAGGTGGGTGTGGGAATGGTTCACCAGCACTTCACGCTTGCGGGCAACCTCACCGTTCTTGAAAACGTCATGCTTGGCTCCGAACCCTTGACGCGCGCGCGATCCGCTCGTGGTGAGGCGCGCGAAAAGCTGTTGCAGATCGCAGAGCGGTTTGGCCTGCCCGTGAACCCCGAGGCCAAGGTTCGGTCGCTTTCCGTAGGAGAACGCCAGCGTGTTGAAATTCTTAAAGCGCTCTACCGTGACGCGCGCATATTAATTCTGGATGAACCTACTGCCGTTCTGGCCCGGCCCGAGGCGATGCGCCTGTTCGAGACCCTGCGCGACATGACGAAAGAGGGTCTCTCGCTTATCTTCATCAGCCACAAACTGCATGAGGTCATGGCTGCCTCTGACCGTGTGGCAGTGCTACGCGGCGGCAAGATGGTTGCAGAACGCAAAACCTCTGAAACCAACCCCGGAGAGCTGGCGGAACTGATGGTTGGCCGCAAAGTGGAACGGCCCGTACGCCATGACCATAAGATTGGCGCGCCAGTGCTGATTGCAAAAAATGTGCGCGTGGAAGAGGACGGTGAGTTGCGTCTGGATGACGTGTCATTCACCGTCCATACTGGTGAAATCCTTGGTATCGTTGGCGTTTCAGGCAATGGTCAGGCTTCGCTCGGCGGGTTGCTTTCTGGGCTGGTTCACCCAAGTGCCGGGCAGCTGACACTTCTGGACGAAGATATCGGTCATCTGGGGCCGCGCGGCATGATCCGTGCGGGGGCTGGTAGAGTACCAGAAGACCGGCACGCGGAAGGCGTAGTAGGCGAGTTGAGCCTGTGGGAAAATGCGGTGCTCGAACGGCTGCGCACACCAGAGTTTTCGCGCCGCGGCTTTGTCCGGCAAGGCGCCGCTCGCGATTACACCTCAGGGCTGATCGAACGTTTTGATATCCGTGGTGCCAGTCCCGACACGCGAACAAGGCTGTTGTCTGGCGGCAATATGCAAAAGCTTATCCTCGGTCGGGCCCTGACAAACGGACCGCGTTTTGTGCTCGCCAACCAGCCGACGCGAGGCCTCGATGAAGGGGCAATTGCCGCCGTTCATGCCGAGCTTTTGGCTGCACGGGCCGAAGGCGCAGCAATCTTGCTCATCTCTGAAGAACTGGAAGAAGCCGTGGCCCTGTCAGACCGTATACAGGCCATCGTTAAAGGGCGCTTGTCGGAGCCCATATCCGCCAACGAGGCTGACCCGCAACGTCTTGGCCTGATGATGGCGGGTGTTTGGAAGGAAAACGATAATGCGGCTTGAACGACGCACACATGTGCCACTGCACCTTGTGATCATTGCGCCGCTGGCCGCGATCTTTACTGCGTTACTTTTCGCTGCAGGTCTCATCGCAGCTGCGGGGGTAAACCCACTCACGGCGTATGGCGAAATGCTGACCGGTGCGCTTGGCTCCCGCCTTTCGATCACTGAGATGCTGACCCGCGCCACGCCGCTTATTTTCACGGGGCTTGCTGCGGCGGTCGCCTTCCGCGCGCGACTTTGGAATATCGGTGGCGAGGGACAGTTCTTTATCGGCGCGCTGGTCACCGCTTGGATCGGGCATTCGCTCGGGGTTCCGGGATGGATCGGTATTCCTGTTTTAATGCTGGCGGGCATGGCGGCAGGCGCGGCCCTGTTGGCGGGACCTGCCTATTTACGCCTGCGTTTCGGGGTGGATGAGGTGGTGACGACCCTTCTGCTCAACTTCATCGTAATCCTCTTCGTCGGCCTCATGATTGAAGGTCCGATGCGCGATCCATTGGCCTTTGGGTGGCCCTCTTCAGTGCCCGTAGACGGAGAATTTCGTCTGCCGGATCTGATCCCGCGCACGCGTCTGCATATCGGGCTGCTTTTTGCCATCGCAGCAGCAGGCGCCGTTTGGCTGATCCTGGCGCGCACCGTTTTTGGCGCTGAAACGCGCGCCGCAGGTTTGAACGCCAGTGCCGCTGCCTTTGCCGGAATATCCCTACCCCGAACGATCATGGGCGTAGCCCTGCTTTCGGGCGCTCTGGCGGGGCTCGCCGGGTCTGTCGAAGTCATGGGTGTTACAGCTGGGGTCACCACCACGATGAGCCCCGGTTTTGGTTATGCAGGCATCGTTGTCGCCATGCTCGCCGCTTTGCATCCGGCCGGCGTCGTTGCTGCCGCTGTTTTCGTTGCTACAGTCTTCGTTGGGGCCGACGCCATGAGCCGCGCGACCGGTGTTCCCAGTTTCATCGCTGATGTGATTGTTGCGCTCTGTTTGCTTACCATGATCGTGGCCCTTCTTTTCACAACCTACCGGGTGCGCCGATGAGTGATGCTATTGATCTGCTGCTGAATACCAGCCTGTGGGCTTCCGTGTTGCGTATTGCTACGCCACTCATATTCGGCGTCCTTGGCGCATTGCTCTGCGAACGTTCGGGCGTGCTCAATCTGGGGATCGAGGGGATTATGACCATGGGCGCGATGAGCGGTTGGCTTGCCGTCTACATGGGTGCACCTTTGCTCGCGGGCCTGATGATTGCCGCCTTTTGCGGCGCTGTGATGGGCTTGCTGCATGCCACGCTGACAGTTCCGCTTGGGCTTTCGCAACATGTATCGGGGCTTGGTATTACGCTGTTTGCATCTGCTTTGGCCTACTACCTCTACAGGCTACTTGTCGAAGTGGGTGACTTGCCCCCAACGATAGAGCCTTTCCAACCGCTCAATGTTCCGGGGCTTTCCGATATACCTGTTCTCGGTCCGATCCTGTTTTCCCAGGCCCTGCCGACTTATCTGGCGCTCTTTGCTGTGGCTGCAATGGCGTATGTCCTTGCCCGAACACCACTAGGGCTGGCCATTCGTATGACCGGTGAAAACCCGCATGCGGTTGAGGCACAGGGGTTGAACCCCATCCGCATCCGCATCGGCGCAGTCGTTGTCGGATCGGCTTTGATGGCGGTGGGCGGGGCTTTCCTGACGACAACGGCGTTTAACAGCTTTTTCCCAGGTATGGTTCAGGGGCGGGGCTGGATTTGCATCGCGCTGGTCGTCTTCGCCAGCTGGCGGCCCGGCAAGGCGCTGGTTGGCGCCGTATTATTCGCATTCTTTGATGCATACCAGCTGCGGCTGCAGACTGCGATTGAAGGCGTACCCTACCAGCTCTTCTTGATGGCGCCTTACGTGCTTTCCATCGTTGCGCTCGTCCTCGTCGCACGCAGAGCCGAAATACCTGCGGCGTTGATGGCACCCTACCGGCGCGGTGAACGTTAGCGGCATTCGTTCGCACATATTCACTGGAATTGATCAAGATAAAAGACTTCGCGCTGCAAACCTGAACGCGTGTTGTCGCGTTAATTTGCGGCGCACCAAGGAATACTGATACTCGGATTGTTAAGGCTGAGCAACGACGTGCTGGGACACAAAAGCAATTCCGAACGGCTGAATGGGTTGCCGCGAACCTCTTATAACCACCTGGAGATCGATGGCCTTGCTTCGACCGTTCCCGTTTTCGGAATGGGAAATGGCTGTTTTCAGCGCGGTTATTGAGAACCTTGTGCGGCCAGAGATGCTCACGACAACTTCGTCAAGGTGCCAGACGTCGCCTTGTTGGCCCTGTTTCCAAAACCCCGGGCGAGGTGCATAAACAGACAAACTGCATATCCAGAAGAGATCATCAATGTTTTCACGCGACAATATAAAATACGAACCCATCGATCTTCCTGACCACCTGGATTATTCGGCGGTTCAAAGCCTTGAAGAAGCCCGCGCATTCTATGCCCAAATGAAACGGCGGCATACGGTTAGGGACTATTCAAGCAAGCCGGTTTCTCGCGAGGTGATTGAAGAGTGCATACGCACGGCGGGCACAGCGCCCTCAGGAGCAAACCATCAACCTTGGCATTTTGTGGCTATCTCGGCCCCCACCTTAAAGAAGAAGATCCGCGAAGCCGCCGAGGAGGAAGAGCGCCAGTTCTATGAAGGTGGAGCGGGTGACGAATGGCTGAAAGCGTTGGAACCAATTGGCACCAACGACAACAAACCGCATCTCGAGGAAGCCGCATGGTTAATCGTCGTTTTTGCGCAGCGCTGGGGCCATTTCGAGGACGGAACGCGTTTCAAGAACTACTACGTACCCGAAAGCACGGGCATTGCCTGTGGTTTCCTGTTGGCCGCACTACATCATGCAGGCTTGGTCACTCTGACGCATACCCCGAACCCGATGAAGTTCCTCAATAGGATGTTTGATCGACCGGATAGCGAAAAACCAATCATGATCGTGGCAGTTGGTCATGCCGCGAAGGACGCAAAAGTACCTGCTGTGGCGAAGATCAAAAAGCCACTCGAAGAGATTCTGACGGTTGCTGAATAAGTGCTCCCGAACCATCGACGTCCCCGACCCAAAACGGACATTGAACACTGAATTCAAAGGTTGCAGCGGCATCTCGAACAGCGAGTATTCACAACAAGAGCGCACGCTCTTCATTGGTCACCGATCCCCTCCGAGCCACGTGCTTGTCGCTTCAAGCCCTTTTCGCAAGACATCGAACATTTGCTCAACTTCGCTCTCGCTAATGACAAGGGGCGGTGAAAGAACACACATGTTGATCACAGGTCGAACCAATAGCCCACGTTTCTGGCATTCGATATCGATCTGGCTACCAATTTCGTAGTCGCACCCCAGATCGCTCTGGGGATCACCGTCGACTGAGCATTGAACGCATCCCATCAACCCCATGCCACGTACATCGGTAACGATGTCAATCTGACCCAGCTGCTGTAGCTGATCCTGAAAAATCGGAGTAACCCTTCGAACGTGCTCAAGAAGCTTTTCCCGTTCAATAATTTCCATACTTTTCAGACCAGCGGCCGCGCTGACCGGGTGACCAGAATAGGTATAACCATTAGAAAAGGTTGCGTCTTTTCCTGAAACATCGGCGATCAATCTATCCGAGATAATCGCGGCGCCCATCGGTGCATACCCGGATGTCATTCCTTTGGCACAGGTAATTATGTCTGGCTGAATGCCAAAAACTGCCTCCGAAGCAAACCAATGGCCCAATCGCCCGAAAGCCGTCACTACTTCGTCGGAAATGTATAGAACATCATACTTCCTGCAGATGTTTAGGCAGCTTTCGTGATATCCTTTTGGCGGCACGATCACACCGCCAGATGCCAGAACCGGTTCGGCGATAAAAGCGGCAACATTTTCTGGGCCCAGCGTCACAATGGCGTTTTCCAGGTCCGAAACTTTCTCATTCAGAAAGCTCTCTTCGCTTTGACCAGGTGCACGGTAAAGCGGATTCACGTCCGGCAAGAAATGCGCGAGGTCATCCGCCTTGTCGAGCCAAAGCCGGTCACGCTCTTTTCCACTGATGCTCGCCGCCAGATAAGTGCTTCCGTGATAGGCTTTTTGCCGTGAAATGATTTTCTTTTTCTTGGGGCGTCCCAAGAGGTTGTTGCGGAAATGAACAAACCGGATGGCCGTATCAACCGCAGTGGAACCGCCGGTGGTAAAAAAGACATTGTTCAAATCGCCCGGCGCACGTTTGGCGATTTCGCGCGCGAACCGCGCAGCAGTCGAGTTGGAGTTGTTAAAGGGTGAGAAATAAGCAAGGTTCCGAGCTTGCTCAGCCATGGCCTCGGCCATCTCCTCTCGCCCATATCCGATCTGAGTGCACCACATGCCGCCCGGGCCGTCGATCAAGCGTGCGCCTTTTTCGTTCACCACATGGATACCGCTGGCACCTTCTATAAAAGTGCGATCGTTTTCACCCAAAGCCTCCATCCCTTCCCACGGGTGCAGGAAGTGGTCGTTATCCCATTGCTTGGCGTTAGAGTTATCCACGGCGGGCCATACTTTCTGCGCTCATCACTATTGGGAACTCTTCGCGGACCTGAGCGTCTGAGGCGCCGAAGTAGTTGGGGAAATGGCTATCGAGAATGGAATTGGCCTTGTCACGGGCGCGGTCCAGCAAATCCGTCTTGCCTTCGTTTTCCCATGTATCTGTGCGCTCACGATCCATAAGTCGCGGGTAGACGAATTCGCTGTTCATATAGCTCAGTGTGTGCGGGTTGCCGAGGAAATGACCTGGGTCGATGGCACATTGGTGGATCACATCCACCGCCATGGTTTCATCTGTTACCTCAATCCCGCGCAATGATCGTAGGATCATACCACCCGCTTCGTCATCAATAACCATGCTTTCAAAGCTGCATCCCATCAGGCTGCCGATCATACCCCCGAATTCGCACAAACGATTGGCACCGGCATGCGCGGCAAGCGTGAAGGTTAGCGCCTTTTCCAACCCGTATTGCGCGTCGGGTATTTTGGCATCGGTCATGCCTGCGCCAACGGATGTGGGAAGGCCATAGAAGTTGCCCATCTGAATGGCTGCCGCCCCGATCAGTGCCTGTTCGCCGCTGCCGCCGGTAAACGATCCGCTGCGCAGGTCTGTGATGAAGGGCCAGGCAGCAAAGCAGACCGGACAGCCCGGTGTGATGAGGTTTACAATGGCAACACAGGCCAGTGTTTCGGCTACGGTTTGAACCAGTGTTCCCGCAAGCGTCGCGGGGGCTGTGGCCCCGGCCTGAGGAGGCACTGCCAGATCGACAGTTAGCCCAAGTTTGGCGGTATCAATCAGGATTTCCATGTTCTCCTTGCCGATCCGCAAGGGGGAAACCATAGGGCAGCCGCCAAATATGACGCTTGGCTTCTTCATGAAAGCCCCATCGCCACCTTGCGCCATATCGAACATGCGAATGGCATGTGGGATGTGGCTACGGTCGCGAAAGGTCAGACAGGCAGGTTTTTGGCTACCTGCGAGCATCGCATATACGGTGTTCATGTCGTGAGCGAAATCATCGGTCACGTCGGTGGCCAAAACCGTGTCGCCCAGCATATGAATGTTATCCAAACAGTCCACCAGACGGGTGAAATCATAAACGTCGCGCAGGACCGAAGGGCGATAAGTTTTGGTCTCGGAATCGAAGGTTGTGACGGCTGTGCCAGAGTTGGCGAAATAGACACTCTCTGCCGAGCAATGCATGTCGTCTTTGCCTTCACGCTCTCCGCGGGCATAGACATAAAACTCCTTGGCAGCACCAGCCAGGATGTCTTCCATCAGCGCACGGGGAAAGCACAGCCGATTAAGGTCATTCATCACCGCGCCCTTGGGCAGCACCAGATCAAGCAGTTCCGGGAAATGGTCGGTGACGCCGGTGTTTTCCAGAACGGTCAGGGCCGCTTGGTGGATGTTCTCCATATCTGATTGGGTCAACGGCTTATAGCGTCCGCCGCTTAAGCCTCCACGCACGGCCTCGTTGCCCGTAGTCGCCTGTTGCACCTTTATGCGCGCGGCGCGCCCACCACCACCGCGACGGCGTGATTTTACCTCAGCCATTACCGGCCATCCTTTGTTCTGGTTCCGGACTGATCATTGCGAAATAGAAATCGTAAAAATCCTGGATCGCGGTTTCCATTTCGCCCAAGGGGCCCGGTTGGAAGTATTGAGAATTCACGCCGGACTGGTTGTGTCGAATGATGCGTTCGTCATCCAAAGATGTGACATGCCAAAGCCAGGTCAGGTCTTCTTTATTGTAATCTTGGCCTTCTTCGGCGTCAGCGCGAACCAGCCAGACCACCTGAATGTCGGTTTCCTGTAGGCCACGTGGAACAAAGCGGTAACCCACCATGTGATCCGAATAGATCAGGAACCAATTCAATGGACCAATATCAAAGTCAGTTGCGCCACCGTCGAAGCCTTTCAGCGCTCCAAGCAATGGCGCAAGCGCCTCGCCCGATTTGCTGCCGGTTTTGTAACCTTGGTAAAGCGGGTAGCGCCGATAGTACCCGCTGGTGAATGGGGTGGGCGCAGCCTCGCCAACAAGCGCCAATTCATCAGGCGTCAGCCCAACTTCTACAGCCTTTGCATTCAGCGGCTCGACCAAGCCAGCCATGTCTTGTGGCGATTTCAGGCTATGAGAGCGAGAGTATTCTTTGTGTGCTGGTCCGCAGTGGTAGCATTCAAGATAGTTCTCAACCGCCAGTTTCCAATTCGCTGGAACCGGAAATGACGCCGTATGCGCAATTTTCAAGTCGTCTAAACCATAGGGTTCGACGAGTGGCGAAAGTTGGCTGAGGACAGGATCAAGCGATGGCGTGTTTGCATCGGCACAGACAAAAATCAGGCCTTTGAAGACACTCACCTGAACGGGAAATAGCCCGAATTTGGATGGGTCAAAGTGTTCCCCCATGTTGTGGCCTGCACGAAGTTTTCCCGATAGCTCATATGTCCAGGCGTGATACGGGCAAACAAGAACACGGGAGTTGCCGGAGTGTTCAGTGCAGACGCGAGATCCACGATGGCGACAGACGTTCAAATGAGCGCGAACTTCGCCTTCGCGGTCGCGAACAATAATGATGCTCTCCGGGCCATAGTCGAACAGAAAATAGTCTCCGGAGTTTGGGATTTGGCTGACATGCCCTGCCCAAAGCCAGTTACGGTTCCAGACCTGGGCAATGTCATAGTTATAGATGTCTTGCGAAGTGTAGAATTCACGCGGCAGCGCGTGGCCGTACTGGTGCGAGGCCATCAAAGCATCTAACTCAAACGGTCGGCTGTTCATCACGTCTCCTCCAAATCGATTATCTCGCGGCGAAACCAATCCTTGTCTGCTTCTGCCTTTGGGCGTTCAAAATCGCGTGCCGCGCGGTGGCCTGCGAAGACTGCGTCCACGATCAACCCCGGAGACGCGGCATCGCCAATGAGTTCGAGGGTTTTCAATCCGGTCCCTTGCAGGCTGTCATAAAGAGCCGTCTCGCGGTGGCGCTCGGTGACCAGAACCGTTGAGGCGCACGGTATGTCAGTTTCGCGGCCGGTAAAGGCGCACCCAATGCGCGCGATGTCACCTTCAACCGCCGTCAGCACCTGATTGCAGCGAATGTCGATACCAAGCTCGATCAGGCGGGCCTGAATACGAGGCTGCTCCAAAGTATTGACAGCGTAAGTTGAAACTAAACTCTCTGGCGTGACAAAGACCACCTGGTATCCGGCGGTCGCCAGTTTTTCAGCGATCACCCCTGCCAGATAGATATGGTCATCATCATAGATCATCACCGGTCCATCCGGGGGCAGAATGCCTTTCATGATGTCATCAGGCGTCAACACTTTGGCGGTTTGCTCGATCTGAGGCATATGGCGCTGCGTGCTACGGCCGATGCCGTCGGTACGCCAATGGCTGCCGGTGGCCACAAAGACGTGTTCGACGCCAAGCTCTGCTACCTGATCGCCATCAAGTCTGCTGTCAGTGAACAACTGAACGTTGCCGCGCTGCTTTAAGTCATTCAGGCGATAATCGACGACGCGGGACCAAGCCGCGAGGCCGGGAAGTTTGCTTTCCATTGCAACACGTCCACCAAATTCAGCTGAGGCTTCGGCCAAGGTCACCTGATATCCTCGCCTTGCCAATTGCGTGGCGCATTCAAGACCGGCGGGGCCACCGCCAATAACCAAAGTATCCGCGTTGCTCTTTTTCGGCGCGATGATCTCGGGGTGCCAACCGCGGCGCCATTCCTCACCCATGGTCGGGTTTTGAGTGCAGCGGATCGGGATGCCCAGATTGTCGGATGAGACGCAGATATTACAGCCGATGCATTCGCGGATTTCGTCAATGCGGCCCTCTTCGATCTTTTTGGGAATGAATGGGTCCGCGATGGAAGGTCGCGCCGCTCCGATAAGGTCGACAATTCCCTTTTTGACCATCGACAGCATCATATCGGGGGACGTCAGGCGACCGACACCAACCACAGGTTTCCCGGTGATCTGTTTGACGTGCGACAGAAACGCGTTCTGATAGCCATCTACGGGTTGAAAGCGGGTTGTGGCACTGTCATTGGACCAGTCGGCAACGTTCACATCCCATAGGTCAGGAAGATCGGCCAAAAGCTCGACCACGGCACGGCCTTCTTCTGAAGCCTGCATGCCGTCAGCGCCCACCATCTCATCAATGGCAAAACGGAGCGCCACAGCGCAGCTGTCACCTACAGCTTCGTGGGTGTCTTCCAGCAGTTCGCGTGTCAGGCGCACACGATTTTCAAGCGACCCGCCATATTCATCACTACGCTGGTTCATATGCGGCAGCATGAAATGTTGCGCCAAAGTCATGTTGTGTCCGGCATAGACGTAAATGATGTCAAATCCGGCATCTTTCGCGCGCAGGGCGGCCTCGCGGTGCCAGCGGCGGAACTCGCGAATATCAGCTTTATCCATGGCCTGCGCCTGCTTGGGATGCGTCGTATCGACAGACATCTCGGAAGGTGCAAGAACCGGAGCCCGGGTCAGCAGGTTCTGCGCATGGTTGCCATTGTGCACCAGCTGGATAGCTGCCAGCGCACCATGCGCATGTACCGCATCCGTCATCAGCCGCAACGCGGGAACATCGCGCCCGTCCCATAGCCGCCCCTCGGCGTAAGGAGACAGGTCTGAGGTTGGGTGAATCTCGGTCTCCTGATTGGAAACCACCGCCCACCCACCTTCGGCTTTCATCCCACGAACGGCGGCATCCGCCCGCGGTCGGACATGCCCCAGCCCGGTGCAATGTGGCACCTGATAAAAGCGATTTCTGGCTGTGACTGGTCCAATCTGAACCGGTTCAAAAAGCAGAGCATATGGGTTCGCGTTCGACATGTTCACGCGTTTTCCTGTATCTGGGATCCGGAGCCGTAAGGCCCCGGAAAAGTGGTTGTGTTAGAAGCCGGCTTTGATCCGTTCAAATTCTGCCAGCATTTTCGCCTCAAGCTCGGGATTCACCGCATCAAAGAACAAACTGCCTTCGAAGAAGCTTTTAGGGTCAGCAAAACCATAGGCTTCGATGTTGGCCTGATCGGCAACTTCGAACGCTTTTGCGTTGGAATGTGGGTAGCCCCAGTTGTCGATGATGTACTGACCGCTGGCAGGGTCAGTGAGAGCGTTCAACAGATCATAGACCTGATCTACCGGAGTCGTGGAAGACTTCAGATGCACGTAACCGCACGCCCAAGTCGCGATGCCCTTATCGACATCACGCATCATGGCGGCAGGCACTTCGTTCCAGATCAGGTTCAGTTCTGACTGGTTCCAGGCCCAACCCAATTCGATCTCACCGCTGGTCATGGCCTGATCAAATTGACCCGCATCGGACCAGTAAAAGCGCATGTTCGGGTGGATCGAGCGCAGGAAATCAGATGCTTCCTTGAACTGCTCGTCGCTCAGATTGGTATAATCGTCGGCGTTTCCAGTGGCCAGCGCGGCCAAGGCGTATGCAGATGACGCGGCATCCGGGACGGCGATCTTGCCTGCATAGGCCGGGTCCGCCAGCATTTGCAGCGAGATATCGTCGCCTGAGATTTTGTCGGTGCGATAGATGAGGCCCGTGTTCCCCCACTCGAACGGCAACATGTAAAGCTTGCCGTCTAGGACGATGGCGTCGACTTCCTTGATCTCGGGCAGTACATCGGCCCAGTTGGTCAGTTTGCTTTCATCCAGCGGCTGGATCAGGTCGGCTGCGACCCATTTCCGGACCGCGTCAGAACAAGGATGCGCCAGATCAGCCGTGAAACCCGAACTCAGTTTCGTAAAGGCTTCCTCCTGACTTCCGAAATAGGAATAGCTTGGCGCCTCGTTCCCGTATTTTTCCATGTAGCTGGCAAAGAACCCGGGGTCTTCATATCCCGACCAGTCAAAAACCGTTAGATCAGCGCCACCTGCTATGGCACTTCCCGTGCCTATTGCCGTCGCACATGCGAAGGCCGCAATTCCCTGTAGTCTCATTTTATCCTCCCACTATTTTACTTTGTGTCTGTACCTAGATCGATCACGCTTGCCCCCTGAAGCCCCAGCCAAACTGCGTCGCCGCGTTTGAAATCGACCGTGTGAAAATAATTTGGAACTGAGACCGAGATTGGTTTCTCAGCTCCCGCAACCTGAATGTGGTAGTGAATGTTCTCGCCATAAAAAGCGACGTTGCTGACAGTGCCCTGAACCGTTGATGGGTAGTCTTCGGGCCTTTGAGCAGCGATTTCCAATTGTTCCGGGCGAATACCGATATTCATGTCTTTAGAGCTGGTCGCAACGTTGGGATTTCTCTCAATCTCAATCCGCCCGAAGGCGGCTGCATCGATAGACAACATATTGCCGGTTTCACCCAATAACTGGGCAGGCAGTATGTTCATCTCACCGATGAAACTGGCCACTTGCTGATCACAAGGACGGGCGTAAAGCGTGGTTGGTGTGTCCACCTGCTTGAGCCGTCCATTGAACATCACGCCAATACGATCGGACATGGTCATCGCCTCATATTGGTCGTGGGTGACCATCACAAAGGTGATGCCAAGCGATTGCTGCAGATTACGCATTTCAAACTGCATCTGTTCGCGCAGCTTCTTGTCGAGTGCTGACAAGGGCTCGTCCAGCAACAACACCTTGGGTCGCATGATCAACGCCCGGGCGAGCGCCACCCTTTGCCGCTGCCCACCCGACAACTCACTTGCGCCGCGATCCTGAAGACCGCCCAGCTCGACCATTTCCAGGGCTTCGGCCACGCGCTGGTCGATCTCAGTCTTAGGGGCCTTTCCCCGTAATCCATAGGCCACGTTGTTCCCGACGTTCAGGTGCGGGAAGATGGCGTAGCTCTGAAAGACCATGTTCGTTGGACGGTTGTTCGCAGGCACACCTTCCATATCCTGACCGTCGATCAGCACGGTGCCCTTGGTCGGTTCCTGAAAGCCCGCGATCATCCGCAATACCGTGGTCTTGCCGCATCCCGAGGGGCCGAGGAGTGAGAAAAACTCGCCCTCTTTGAGATCGAGGTTGATCCCGCTCGCAGCCAGGAATGTGCCATAGCGCTTTTCGACGCCCCTGAGTTCTATGATGTTGTTGACTGTCATCGGACCTCTGATGCGGATGAGCGGCGGCGGAAATACTCGGCCAGCACCAGAAGCAGAACCGAGGTGAGCAGCAGGATAGAGCCCAAGGCCAAAACGTTTGGAAGCTTGGCGGGGAAGCGGATCTGGCTCCAGATATAGACCGGCAGGGTTGGCTGGTTTCCGGACAGGAAAAAGGCCAGGACGAACTCATCGAAGCTGACCGTAAAAGTGACCAGCATGCTGGCTACGATACCGGGGGAAACGACCGGCAGCGTCACGCGGCGGAAGGTTTCGAACACGCCGACGCCCAGATCGTAAGATGCCTCTTCCAGCGACGCGTCGAAGTCATCAAAGGCAGACTTCAGGATCGAAACGGAAAACGGCAAGGCGAGGAACGTATGGCCCAGAACAACTGTCAGCAGAGATGGTTTGAGACCGAGAAACAGAAACAGAACCAGCATTGACGAAGCCACTATAATGCCAGGAATAACCAAAGGCAGCATTACCAGACCTTCAGCGGCGCGCTGACCCCGAAAACGATAGCGAACAAAGGCACGAGCAGCAAAAAGCCCCATAGCGGTAGATAGAATTGCGACGACCGTGCCGACACCCAGCGAATTCCAAAGGGCCTGGATCAACGTATCCTGTTCGCCCAGCTTCCGATACCAGTCCAGCGTCCAGCCCTTGATCGGAAAGGCAACGATTGTACCGCTGTTGAACGAAAACAACGGCAGAAAAAGAACCGGCAGGTACAGAAAAACCAAATACAGGAAAGCGTAGGCTGTCAGGGTCGAGGGGGGGCGCTTCATCTGATCCTCCTCCCAAGCTGGGTGGCGGTAATGACAAACACGATGGCGACGAAGCCTACCGACAGCATCGCGATCAGCGAAAGTGTGGCGCCGAGAGGCCAGTTGTTGGCGGCCCCGAACTGCACCTGAATAAGATTGGCAATCATCTTCCCGTCCGATCCGCCGACCAGCGCTGGGGTCACGTAGTCGCCGACAGTCGGAATGAAGATGATCAGGCAAGCCGCAATGATCCCCGGGATCGTCAGCGGCAGCGTCACCCGCATGAAGCGTTGCAAAGGACTATTGCCGAGGTCTGTGGCGGCCTCCAACAGACTTGGATCGATCTTCTGCAACGAGACATAGATCGGCAGGATCGCAAAAGGTGCCCAGGCATGAGCAAGCGTCAGCACGACAGCGAATTCGTTGTACAGCAGGAAGTCGAGCGGTTCGTCGATCAGACCAAGCATCATCAGTGCAGAATTCATCACCCCGTTGAACCCAAGGATGAGTTTCCAGGCAAATACGCGCAGCAGATAGCTGGACCAGAACGGAATGGTGATGAGCAGAAGCCAGATAGTCTTTTTCCGGGCCTTCATCGCGATGAAGTACGCGATGGGATAGGCCAGTGCGACAGTGACTACCGTAACTGCTCCGGCAATACAGATCGACCTTAGCATTAAGTGTCGAACCAGCGGATCGGCAAATGCGTCGCTATAGTTTTTCAGCGTCGGTGTCTTGTCGAGCGTTACGTAGGTTTGGGTCCAGAACGAATAGGCGATCAGTATCACCAAAGGCGCCGCCACCAGAAAGCCCACGTATGCCGTGGCTGGTGCGCTGAGGGTATAACCCCGGGACGCTTCGCTACGAAAAATCACCCTATCTCCCATCTCGGTACTTACGAGTCTCTAATGGACGATCGTCCATTTAATGTTGCGCCAGAAAGGCCTTTCGTGTCAATCTTCCTGTGAGCCACCCATATGAGAAGACCCTAAGCTGATGGAATCATTGAATAGAGTGAAAGATCCAAAAGGGAGAAAGCGTAGCTCGAAGCGCGATCCAGAGGCCAATAGGCAGCTTTTGATCAAGGCGACTTTGGACACGATTGCTGATATCGGAGTTACAGATACCTCGGTCAGTCGCATCTGCGAGCGCTCAGGTCTGTCGCGCGGAATGATCCATTTGCATTTCGGGGGGAAGGACAATTTGCTGACCGCAGCGGCCCAGCATTTCAGTACCGAATATTATGCCGAGATGGACAGATTGACCGATCTGGGCTCGGATGCATCGCCCGAAGACCGAGTGATGGCCGTGATTGAGGCTGATCTGTCTGAAGCTTTATTGAATCCACGAAGTACAAAAATCTGGCATGCATTCCGCGGCATCGCGAGCTCACACCCAGGCATTGCCCGTTACAGCAGCACTCAGGATCCCAAACTTGTCGAGACTTTGCGGCATGCGTTCACGGAGATAGCCCGGAAAAACGGGCATGATCCGAACTTGGTGAATGATGCCACCAGCGGAACGCTGGCCCTATTGGAAGGTATGTGGGTAAACTATCTTACCGATATGCAAGTTTTTTCGCGTCGACGCTCAGCTGAACTTATTCGAAGATTCTTAGCCGGACTTTTTCCCGGCAAATTCATTCTATGAGGCTTAGCGACGCTCGAAATTGATGTAGAGACAAAGCCCCATCTTCGAAAGCCAACATCCGCTTTGCGATGAAGAATTTTTCGAAATCAGGGGGTTATTGCCAGGATACATCACTGTTCGGTAGATCATCCCGGTGTAGGACCATCACCACATTTGGTCTGCTTGACGGCAAATGATCAACCGCGTCCCAATCCCAAAGAACCAGATTGATGTCATCAGGCGTGGCCCCCGATGCGAAACTGTTCACCAGAACACCTGCGTAGCCTTCGCCTTTCAGGCTTTCCGCAACATCATGAGTTGAAGGGATCAATTCCCTGTGCATCTCGGACTCCCAGTTGTCATTGGCGAGATCCTCCCAGGAAATACCCAATGCATGTCTGGCATCCCGGCTGGTCAGATCAACGATATGAAGGCAATCAACCGCCAGAAAATAAAATGTATAGGGTTCTTGATTCAGGCTGAAACGCACCTCGCGCGCGGCTGTTTCATGGGAAAGCGACGTATATAGCGCGGGTTCACCGATCGGGTTGAACCGCCCACCGCGTCGCGCAGCCCCCTCCCCTGATGTCGGCAGGTACGACCAGCGCGGTTTGGCGGCACGGATGACAGTACGCTGCACCCGGATGGCATGCTTCAAGCGTAACCACCTTCTAAACGCCGCAGAATATGGGACTTCAACGCCGTGTTCTCTCCATCCTTGACGATTTCCTCAGGCGTACGCCCGCCAAACCCCACAATGGGCTCGGATCGATACCAGGCATAGGCCATAAGCGAGCTTCCAACAGCCGGTGCAACGGCGTTCAAAATCTCAACTAGATGACGCAATGATGTCTGGACCGATACGGAAGCTACACGCTGCCGCCGAGACAAGGATTCCGGAGCAATGCCTAAGGTCTCACCAATCTCGCGCTTGGTGGTTTTAAGATGCCGGGCCAGACGATCCGGTGAGATCAATCGGTCTTCTACAAGATCACGTAATTCCATATCGATCACTCCTGATGCCACAATATATGGACCAATTTATTGACAATCAAGGCTGCCCGGCCTTTTGCCCCGTACTTTGCAGCAAAAAATCAAGCCGCCTAGGCCGGTATGGTCATGGGTCCGCGCGATCCGAGATGAACAATGCGATCAACTTGGCAATGCCGTCTGATCCTTCCCCAACTGAAGTTGTCCGCTCTATATAGTTAGGAAACGGAGGATCAACTCTGCGGGACAAGTCGGGTACCTTCGGAATGGTGTATCGCTATTCTGCTGAGTGGCCTTCAATAACCTGACAAAGAGCAATTGACTGAAAGCTAAAAACTGACACAACTAAGACTAACAAGCTTCTATGCAACTACAGCAGTATCGGCACTGAAAACTGTGATCAAACAAAGAGATATCGAGCGTGAAGTCGGGCAAACCTTACAAAGGCTAAGGCAGGAACGCAATCTGATCCTCTCTGAGCTGGCGACAACATCGCAGGTCTCGACCTCGATGATCAGCCGAATTGAAAACGGTAGCGTCTCTCCGTCTCTTGGCACGCTACAGGCATTGGCGGACGCGATGAATGTTCCTCTGATGGCCTTGTTTGCGGACACGGAAGTTTCGGCCGACGTACATCACGTCAAAGCAGGCGAAGGTCTCATGTCCCGGCGTATTACGCAGGGCCACGTGCATAACTACCTTTTACTTGGTAAACATGGCGGACCGGGAGGTCTGTTTCAATCTGCCCGTATTACCATTTCAAAGGACCAATCTGGGACATTGCCCAGTTACCAGCACGAAGGCTGTGTTTTTCTCTACATGATAATGGGCGACGCAATATACAGGTGTGGCACCGAGGATTTTGTTATGGCAACTGGCGATACCCTAAGCTTTGATGCCAAGCTGCGTCACGGGTTTTGCAAGATCGTGTCGGATGAGATCGAATTCATCACTGTATCAACTCGCCCGCAGTAAATTCAGACCGCGATTTGACACCCTCGAGCCGTATAACCTACCCGGACCGTTTCATATTCTTGTATTATGTGAAACTATGAATAATCCAACCGCATATCCCAATCAAGCACTGAGCCCCCATGAAAATTACGTTCAAACAGGTTGATGCATTTCGAACCGTCGTCTCCACCGGAACTGTAACCGAAGCGGCAGCGATGCTGGGCATCTCACAACCCGCGGTCAGCCGCCTGATCTCGGATTTCGAGGCCGAAGTCGGTTTTCAGCTGTTTCAGCGCTCGGGCCGGGTCCTGGTACCCACGGATGAAGCACGCTTGCTGGTGGAAGAGGTTCGGCAGGCCGTTAGCGGCATGGAGCACATAAAGGATTCCGCCACAGCCATTGGGAAGTTCGGTCACGCGCGGCTTAACCTGGTGATCACGCCGGGGGTGTCCTCTCAGCTTGCTCCGGATCTGCTTCAGGAGTTTTCAGCTACTTGGCCAAAAGCCATGGCCCGAATGGAAATCGCGCCCAGCGATGACGCCGTCGAATGGATGGTTTCGCAGAATTACGATTTCGGGATCACGACAACCCAACCCGCCAACCCGTCCTTTGACAGCCTGGTTATCCGGAACAGCGACGTCTGTTGCGTCGTTCCAACCGGCCATCCTCTGGCAGAGAAAACCATAGTTCAGGCGCAGGACCTGGCGGGTAAGAGCTTTATCTCATATATGCCGTCCTCACGCTTCCGGTTTGAGATTGACCAGTTTTTTGAGGCCAAAGGGATCTCACGTCAGATGCAGTATGAGACCCGCACCACCGACGCAGTGTGCCGTCTGGTCGCGCGCGGTCTAGGAGTTTCTGTTGTCGGAGCAAGCCTGGATTATCTCAAAACCATTCCCGATTGTGTCGCGCTGCCTTTTGCGGCGCCTCTGACGTTTCGCGCAGTCCTGTTCTGGTCCAAGAACAAGCCCTTGTCCGCCGTGGGACAGTCCTTTTTGACGATCGTGCAATCGCAGATCAGCGACGATTAAGCGCCTCGCGAAAACTGGCTCGCGCCTGCGCGCTGTGGATATAGGCGTAGTCCCGAGGGTAAGGGGCACCTGCCGTCAGTTCCATCGAGACGAATTGCGGGCCGGTGGATGACAGAACCTGAGGCACCGCAGCTGAAAACTGATCCAGCTCGGTAAAGCGCTGCACACTGGCATACCCGGCAGCCCAGGCCATGGCCGCAAAATCAACCCTATCCGCACCAGGCAGGGGATGCGACCCGTTCACCTCATAGACCCGGTTAGCCGACAGAAAATGATAGAGGTTCGTCACCCCTGAATTGGCAATCGTCACCAATGTCCCAAGATTCATCAGCAGGCTGCCATCGCCATCTAGAACGATGACCCGCCTGTCAGGATTGACCAGCGCCAGACCAAGACCATGGGACGACGCCTGTCCCATAGCCCCGACGGCCACGTAATTAAGGTCGCGCGGATTCAGGGCAAGCCAGTCGAAACAGCTCTGATAAACAGCAACAACAATATCGTCCTCGCGGACATGAGGGATCAGAGCCTTAAGCGCTGCGTCGCGGTGCATGGTCATGATGCCTCCGGCGCCCGGCCGATCAAGAAAATGTGGGGTCTCGAAGTTGCATAAGCCGCTTCAATCGCCTGCGGGATATGAGCCTCGTCCCCTGGCCATTCGATCAGGGAATGTGACAGTTCCATCGCATTCAACACCGGCCGAACAATCCGCACCCCGTAAGAGGCCGATTGGTCCGGATGAATATGTGGCTCTTTACCCTGCAGGCCAACCATCATGACCACCGGCAGTTCATAATCGACGCCAATGGCCCGGATCGCATTCAATGAATCCATCAGCCCCGTTTGCTGCATCATCAGGATCGCGCGCGTGCCGTTAAAGGACATCGCCCCGCAGATGCTGACGCCCTCATCCTCCTTGCAGATCCGGGTCAGGCGAAATTCGGGATCTCGCGAGATCGGCCAGAGCAGCCCGTCACTGGTAACGATGTCCGGCAATGCCACGATTTCGCCAACACCCGCCGCTTTGAAAGCAGCGATGATAGCCGCACCTGAAGGATTCTTGACCTGCGGCGTACATTCGGTCGGTAGAGGGGACGCAACCATCAGGCACCTCCGTCCAGAAATGCGGCAAGCCCATCCCGCGCCGCTTGCAGTTCATGCCTGTGACCGATGGTGATGCGAATAAAATCACGGTAGGCGGGTGAGGCGAACCGACGCACAGAAATCCCCTGTCCGCGCAGGAAAAGATCGGCCGCTTCGGCAGATTTCACAGGGTCCGGAAAATGAACCAGCACGAAATTGGCCTGACTTGGGACAACATGCAGACCCATTTCCGTTAGCGTGGCGCTAAGCCAGGCTCGGTTGTTCAAATTAGTCTCTCGCACGAAACGGGTATGTGCCGTGTCTTCCAGCGCCGCGACAGCCGCTGCGACCGAAGAGGACGCCACCGGGAAAGTCAGGCCGATCCGACGCACACTATCCACCACATCGTTGGACCCGTACATCCAACCAACACGCGCACCAGCCAGCCCGAATATCTTGGAAAATGTCCGGCACAAGACCACGTTGTTGGCAGCCTCTACCAGCTTATGCGCGGGCTCATAATCTGCCGCATCGACATATTCCTCATAGGCAGCGTCCACGATCAGCAGGACGTTTTCCGGTAGCGCGGCATGCAGGCAGCGCAGCTCTGCGCTGTTCAGATAGGTGCCTGCCGGGTTCTCCGGATTGGCGAGGTAGACGATCCGGGTTCGTTCGGTCAACGCATCGATCATCCGGTCGACTGAAGGTTTGAATGCGTCATCCGCGACCGACACCACCTCGGCATCGTTGGCAAAAGCATAGTTGGGCACCTTGAGATAGCCATTGGCGCTGCGGATCAGCTCGGTACCTTGCCCTAGGTAGGCCCGGGCCAGACGGGCCAGCAGATCGTCCGATCCCTGTCCTGTGGTGATCCGGGCCGCATCCAACCCGTACTGCGCGGCAATCGCCGGGGCCAGAATATCGTCAGGGTTTTCCAAATAGCGCTCGACATTGCTGATTGCCGCACAAGCGGCAGCGCGGGCAGACGGGCTAGGACCAAACACGCTTTCATTCGAGTTCAAAAGAATCGCAGGCGGTGGAACGTCAGCAGACGCCCCTCCAATCATATGAGGTTTAATCCTGCCTATTCCTGTTTTTGCGAGGGTTATGCCCATCCAATTCCTCCGGCACCACCAGATGGCGGCAATGGCAATTTTCACCATATATCACATAGAGCCGTGTTTTAAGCAATTCACTTTCAAAAAAATTATGTTATGAAGACTGGGACTCAGCAAAAGAACCCGGATGACCGATACGTTTTCGCCCCAACACAGCAGGCTTCACCTGACCATCGATCTGGACGCGCCAGGTCGACAGTCCGGTGATCTGATGCTGAAATGGTCCGACAATGCCGTACCGTTGGGATACCACCCGATCCCGGTCATCAGCTTACGTGGCAAACCCGGACCTTCTGTTCTAATTTTGGGCGGCACTCATGGAGACGAATTCGAAGGACCTGCCGCGATCCTGCGGCTTGCGGCACAGCTGAACCCATCTGACTTGACCGGACAGGTGATCCTGATCCCGGCCTTGAACGCCCCCGCGTTTCTCACCTCATCGCGGGTGTCGCCATTGGATGGGCAAAACCTGAACCGGGCTTTTCCTGGCACCGCGAATGGCGGCCCGACAGCGATGCTGGCGCATTTTGTTGAAACTATGCTGCTGTCGCGTGTGGATGCCGCTATTGACCTGCACTCGGGTGGCAAGGCATCTGTATTCGAGCCCTGCGCCTTGGCGGCGCGGGGGGATGACGCAGACCTGACCTCTTCCAACATGGAACTGGCCCGCGCTTTCGGGTTGCCTCTGATCTGGGTGCTGGGCGCACATAACGATAACCGAAGTGTGAATGCCGCCGCCGCGCGGGTTGGGGTCCCAATGATCGCAGCTGAACTCAGCGGCGGAGGTGGTGTCGATCCGCATGCCGCGGACCTTGCCGAAACCGGGCTCAAACGCTGTCTGAAGCATTTAGGTATCCTGCCCGGCGGTGCACCGGACTCTGTTCCGACGCAATGTGTCGAAATCGCCGACCCGTTGCATTCGGTCCATGCGCCCGCAGATGGACTGTTCGACCGACGCTGCACCGCAGGACAACAGATCAAACGAGGCGATCTGGCAGGCACGCTGCATTTCCCCGCCGAACCGGAACGCTCGGCTGTCGAACTTAAATTTCCCACAGCCGGGCACGTTCTGGCTCATGGCAATCGTGGCATGGTGCGCCGTGGCAATCTGTTGGCATTGGTGGCTCAACCGCTGTCCGAGGAACGTTGAATGAAAACTTATTCCCCGTTCATTTCCGGTGCCTTTGTCGATTGGGATGGTGAAACCCTGCCCAGTATCGACCCCGCCACCGGTCAGGTGTGGAGCATGATCGCCCGTGGCGGCACACAGACCGCCGACATAGCCATCCGGGACGCCGACCAGGCCTTCCGCAGCGGGCCATGGGCCAAAGCCGGGCCGACAGAACGGGCGGATATGCTGGACCGTTTAGCTGACATGCTGGAAACTCGGTGGGAAGACCTTGTCACACCCGAAATTCGCGACAACGGCAAACGTATTACTGAGGTGCGCGGGCAGTTTGCCGGGTTGCACAGCTGGTTTCGATTTTTTGCGACAGAGGCACGCAAGCTGCGGCCCGAACCTCAGGCCAATTCCATCCCCGGTGTGCATAGCGTTGGCCACTTTAAGCCCTATGGCGTCGTGGTCGCCATCACGCCCTGGAATTCTCCGCTGATGATCCTTGGATGGAAGCTGGCCCCGGCACTGGCAGCTGGCAATACGGTTGTTGTGAAACCCTCGGAAATGGCTTCGGCTTCAACCTTGGAATTCGCGCGCCTGGCACATGAGGCGGGACTTCCGCCCGGAGTGCTCAACGTTGTCACCGGACTCGGTCATGAGGTCGGCGAAGCACTGGTCCGCCACCCTCTAACACGCAAGGTCACCTTTACCGGTTCGGACCTTGGCGGACGAAAAGTGGCCGAGGCTGCCTCAGCCGGTGTAATCCCGGCGGTGCTGGAACTGGGCGGCAAATCTCCGCAGGTGGTGTTTGCCGATTGTGACATGGACAATGCGGTCAACGGAATTCTGTCCGGCATCTTCCTGTCAAATGGCCAGACTTGCGTCGCCGGATCGCGGCTGATCGTTGAGGCCGGACTGAAGGACAGGCTGTTATCCCGCCTGATCGACCGCGCCCGCACATTGCAGATGGGGGATCCGATGGACCCGGATACTCAGGTCGCACCGCTGGCCAATGAACCGCATCTGCGAAAGGTTACGGCAATGATCGAACGCGCCAAAGCCGACGGTGCGATTTGCTTACTGGACGGCAACGCCGCAACTGCAGGCCGGAATGGGTTCTATATCGGACCAACGGTTTTCGACGATGTGACGCCCGGCATGCAGCTCTGGCGTGAAGAAGTGTTCGGCCCGGTTCTGGCCGTCACCTCTTTCACCACCGAAGACGAAGCCATCGCGCTGGCTAACGACAGCGACTACGGGCTGGCTGCGGGGGTCTGGACCACCGATGCCGACAAGGGCGCTCGGGTAGCCGAAGCGATCGAGGCGGGCACTGTTTACATCAACCATTATCGCAGCGTTGACCCTGCCTGCCCGATTGGTGGGATCAAACTGTCGGGCTACGGGCGTGAATTGGGCCCGGACGCCATAAGGGATTTCTGTCAGGTCAAATCGATCTGGACCGGTGCCACGCCGGTGTCAGATCCGTTTCCCTGACCACCGATACGCACGGAGGACGGCATGAACGATCATTTCTCAGCCCCCAAGGGCAATTTCCGCGGTCACGACCAACAAAAAGTCTGGCAACAGCAACCTGACCCCGAACTGACCGAGGTTGGCCCCGGCACGCCGTGCGGTGAATACCTGCGCCGGTTCTGGATGCCGGTGGCAATGACCGATCAGATTGGCGACCTGCCCTATCGCCTGCGTATTCTGGGCGAAGATCTGGTTCTGTTCCGCGAAAAAAAAGAGGGCAAGCTGGGTCTGACCCATCTGCATTGCTGTCACCGCAACATGAGCCTGGAATTCGGCATCGTTGAGGAAGGCGGAATTAGATGCTCATACCATGGCTGGAAATACGGCTTGGACGGCACCATTCTGGAAACCCCATGTGAGCCGCCCGCCTCACAGGTCAAGAAAAAGGCCTGTCTGGGGGCATATCCGGTGATCGAATACAAGGGTTTGGCCTTTGCATTTATGGGCCCCCCCGACGAGCAACCCCCATTCCCAGTAATGGACACATTTGACGAAGGTGGCGACGAGTTGGTGCCTTACCTCATCAAATCCCCGTGCAACTGGCTTCAGGTGATGGAAAACGCATGGGACCCGTTCCATGTTGTCTACCTGCATACACTGGCCGTACGCAGCCAGTTCATCGACGCCTTTGCCGAGATGCCGATGATCGAGTTTCACGATAGTCAAACGGGCGATTTTTACACCAATGTCCGACGTGTCGAAGATATCGTCTGGGTGCGCATACATGACCATATGCTGCCGTCGTTCACGCAAAATGGCGGCCACTTCCCGGTGCCAGACGAGCCGCGCTATTTTGGGCGCTGCGGGCTGTCGCGTTGGATAACCCCGATTGACGACACCAACACGATGGTCATCGCATGGCGCCACTTCCGGGATGCGGCGGCGAATGACGATCCAAAGGGCCTAACGGACAAAAGCAAAGTGGGCTTTGGGATGACGGATTTCTATGGCCAGGATCCCGATCGACCCTATGAGATGCGCCAGCGGGACCCCGGCGACTATGACGCCTGGGTCAGTCAGGGGCCGCGGAACATCCATGCCCGCGAAAACCTCAGCTTTACGGATCGGGGTGTGGCCAAGGCACGCCGCCTGCTGCGCAACGCCATTCGTGCGTTGAAAGACGGTCAGTCCCCTCCGCAACCGACCGATAGCTTTGCCGGTCAGGTGATACCGACCTATGCCGGGGACACAATGCTGCGCATCCCGCTTCAGGACGGCCGCGACGATGGTGCAGTGCTCAAGGAAATCTCGCATCAGGTAGCTGAGATCTACAAATCTGGCGACCAATTGCAGGGCGAGACCCGCAAGACGTTCATCGTCGATGCGCTGAAAAAGTACGAGGCAAGCTGGTCATGACCAATCGTGTTCCACATAATCCGGGTCGGGTCGACTGGTCCGGCGAAAACCCCGGCATTTATCTGAAACAGAACTCGACGCAGGACCACTATGGCACTCTGGCGCTGTTCTTCCGGGTGGTACTGTCGCCCTATGGTCGGGGCCACGCCGCATTGATCCTGGGCGCGCCGGATCAAGCGCAGGGTTGGCCGCACGCACCCAATCTGATCATGACGGACAACCAACGCATGATGCGCTGGATCGTGGATGGCTGGGTCACCAAGATGCCCACCTTTATCGGAAAGGCAGGCCTCGACGCGATGAGCTGGCTGGACTGTGACAGCGTCGAAAAACGCCCTGGCGATTTGAGATCGCGCTATTCCGAGACCCTGCGCGGCTCGGGCGTCACGGTCGAGATGATCTGGCAGGAAATGGGTCCACCCTTTCCGGTTGAGGTCACTAAGGAAAACTCGGCAACCAAAGAGCATGAGATGTATTCAGTGTTCCTCGAGGCCAAGGCGGCGCAGGTCGTCATCAACGGCACCCCGCTCCCCGGTCAGGTCGCAAGCCGCCAGTTCTTTGGCCGCACCATGTCTACCGCCTTTCTGGCCTTTTCCGAAACCTGGGTGACCCCGCAGGAGGATCTGTAATGCCGTTGAACGAACCGATCACCCCCGGGACAGTCGACTGGACAGGCGAGAACCCGGGCATCCTGCTGAAAGACGACAACAACAATTTCACCGCTATGGCGCTGTTCTTTCGCGTGGCATGGTCTCCGGTTGGGCAAGGTCAGGTGCTGCTGCTGTACGGAACGCCAGATCAGATGGACGGACCGCCCGAGGCACCGAACGTGATCCTGAGCGATAATCCCGATCTGACCGCCTTTCTGAAGGCCAACTTCATCAGCAAACTGGCCGCTTTCGCAAATGCTCCCGCTTTTGCTTCTCTCCCCGAGATAGGCGCGCAGGTCGTCCGATCCTCGGGCGATCCGATGAGCCACCGCTATACCGAAACCATCGCCGGAGAAAACCTGACAGTTGAACTGGTCTGGGAAGGGCTCGAGCCGCCTCGCGCGCTGGAGCTGTCTCCGCATGAGGTCGCTTCGGGCGAGCAGAACATGTTCTCGCTACTGGTGCCTGCACATTCGGCGCAGATCATCGTTAATGGTCACGCATTGCCGGGCAAGTTGGGCACACGGGTGCAGGCTGGGTATGATACAACGACTGCCTTCCTCTACTTCTCGGAAACATGGATCATCCCACCGGAGGATACTTGATGCTGCATCCGGCTGATCAGCTGGCGTTTGACAAGGCCATGGTGACACAACCGGTCTGGAACCGGTTCAATACAGCATCCGAGGCGCTGACGTTGGACGAAAATGTACTGCTACATGCCGGTCCCGCCTTCGCCAGCCCGGATCAGATCACCGCGCCGATCCTGAACTCGGCCTGTGTCGCTGCAGTCTGGCAAGGGCTAGCACAGAATTTCGATCAGGCCGAGGCGATGATTAACGCAGGCGAGATCGTGCTGAAACCCGCGCAAGACCACGATGTCGTGACACCTCTGGCCGCCGTGGTCTCGGCGGATATGCCCCTGCAAACAGTCTATGACGCGTGGCGTGGCCAACAACGTGTTTACGCGCCGATCAATGCAGGCAGCCGCCCAGCGATGCGTTTAGGGCTGAGGTCCGAGGCGGTGCTCAACCACATTCGCTGGCTCAACACCCGGTTTCTTGATGTTCTGGAGAAAGGGATTGCCGAAGGGATCGCGCTGGTCCCGCTGGCCGTGATCGGCCTGATGGGCGGGGATGATTGCCATGGCCGTACACCCGTGGCCGCACAGGCGTTGATTGCTGAACTCAAGGATCGCACCACCGGCGGGATCACGGATGACGACGTGTTGGCCTTTATGGACAGCTCGCCCTCACTGTTTCTCAACCTCTGGATGGCGGCGACCAAATGCATGATGAAACTGGCGGAGGGCATTGAAGGATCAAGCTTCGTCACCGCTGCAGGCGGTAATGGGCGTGAAGTTGGCATCCAGATCTCGGGCCTGCCGGGCCGTTGGTTCACAATCCCGGCCAGCCCTCCCAAAGGAGCGTTTGACCTGGATCTGCCGCAGGACCGCGCCCTTGGCGCAATCGGGGACAGTGCCGTGGTCGAGGCATTCGGGCTGGGGGCAATGGCCATCGATCTGAGCCCTGAACAAAAGAAGGGTCTGGGTGCCTATCTGCCCGACGACGCACAAGCGCGTATGTCTGGTCTGTCAGTCGGGGCGCATCCGTATTTCCGAGCCCTGGATGTTCGGCTGGGTGGCACGGCGCGGGGTGCCGTGGAACAGGGTTCGGGGCCTGTGATCGGGCTGGGCATTCTTGACCGATTGGGCGAGGCCGGGCGCTTAGGCGGTGGCATCTACGACATGCCAGTCGCCCCCTTTGCCAACGCGTTGAAAGCGCTGGAGGCATGACCGAGCTGAACCATCATTCTGCCCATGAACTTGCCACATTGATCCGGGCAGGTGAGGTGAAGCCTTCCGAGGTGATGGCGGCCCATCTGGACCGGATCACAAACCGTGAACCCGTCATCGGGGCTTTTCAAACCCTCGAAGCGGACCGCGCCATGGAGCGTGCAAAGGCCGCCGATACTCTCCCCGTTAGTAGGCCGCTCCATGGCGTGCCGTTTGTGATCAAGGATATCATCGACACCGAAGACATGCCGACAGGATGGGGTAGCGACCTGTATGCCGGGCGCCGCCCCGACCGCAATGCAGTCTGCGTTCAGGCTTTTTTGGACGCGGGCGCGATCCCAATCGGAAAAACCATCTCCACCGAATTCGCCTACTTCAAACCCGGTAAAACTGCCAATCCGGCGAATCCCGTGCATACGCCGGGTGGCTCGTCATCCGGCTCTGCCGCAGCTGTGGCCGATTTCATGGCTCCGCTCGCATTTGGTTCGCAAACCGCAGCCTCGCTGATCCGACCAGCAGCGTATTGCGGGGTCTGCGGGTTCAAGCCAACCACCGGACGGTATGTTCTGACGGGTGTCATGGGCTTGTCCCAAAGCCTGGATACACTCGGCCTTCTGGCTCGTGATCCCCGCGACTTTGTGCTGACCGATGCGGTAATGTGCCAAACTGACCCGGCACCGCCAGTTGAGTTCGACGAGGCTTTGCCTCGGATCAGCCTAATGCGCGGCCCGCACTGGCAGGACGGTTCGGTCGAGATGCGGGACACGTGCACGCGTGCGTTAGCCGCCCTTGCCGCAACGAGAGCCGAGACCGGCGAAATTGCTCTTCCACCCGTTTTTGCCGAACTTACGCAGGCTCAGATTACCGTCATGGGCTACGAGGTCGCGCTGCAGCGCGCTGCAGAATACGCTGTAGGCATGCCCGCCATCAGCCCGCAATTTCACGACCTTGTCACAGCGGGGCTGGCCGTTACCGACGCAGAATACCAAGCCGCGCTGGACCTACGCGACCGGGCGGGCGCGATGCTGGATCAGATGTTCCGGGATGTGGACGCTCTGTTGGTCCCGTCGGCCCCCGGACCAGCCCCTGCCGGTTTGGACGCTACTGGAGATCCGCTTTTTTCCCGGATGTGGAACCTGTTGCAGGTGCCTTCGGTCGCTTTGCCATTCGGGACCGACCAGAATGGCCTGCCGCTTGGCATTCAATTGATCGGACGAAAGGGTGATGACGCCCGCCTGTTGGACATCGCGGTCTGGGCCCATGAACACTTGTCGCAATGACCGCTTAAGGAATTAGGGGCAGCAGCAAAGCAAGTGATACGGGAATGCTGACGGCTGCTATCAACGTCTGCAACGTGACAATGGCCGCCATCAGCGGCGCGTCTCCACCCAAGTGCTTGGCCAGCGTGTACGAAGACGCACCAGTGGGCACCACCGAATAGACGACGGCGATCTGCAGAACCTCCCGCGGCAGTCCTACCAGCAATCCGATCACCAATACTGCCAGAGGGAAAACAATCATCTTGCCCGTGAAGGCCAGAATCAAGGGCAGCGCACTGGCGGCCATGGCCCGGACTCTCAGATTGGCACCGACAGCCAGCAATGTGATCGGCAAAGCGCCTGCACCCAGAACATCCGTCACATCATGCACGACCGCTATCCTGTCACCGATCAACTGGTTGGCACAGACCGCCAGAAAGATCGAAATCACGTACGGATTGCGCGCGAGTTCCCGCAGGATTGCAACGGCCAGGCTGTTGGTCCGGTCGCCTTTGAGCGCACCAACCATCAGAACCACCATGACGATATTAGTAGTGGGCACGAGAATTGCGGTCGCCAGAATCGCGATATCCAACCCCGCTGGCCCAAACAAGTTCGCAGCCAGCGCAAGTCCGATGAATGAGTTATGTCGCGCGCTGCCTTGCAGGATCGAGGTGGCCTGCGGCGGCGCAAAACCCATCAAACGGGCACTAAGAAGCGCAAACAGAAGCGCCACAACGAACCCGCCCAGAATAGCAACCGAATAAAGACCCAGCGCCGACTTGTCCAACGGCGACAGGGAAATTTTGCTGAACAGAAGGCATGGCATCAGAACCCAATAGACAAGCTTGTCATTCAGGTTCCAGAAATCCGTACTGGGAATGCCGCCTTTGCGCAGGGCCAAGCCTAGCGCAATGATCAAAAAGATGGGCAGTATCGAAGTGAGTGTCGAAAGCATTACAATTCGCAGACAAAACCGGGCCGGCTCGACCGGACACTGTCATGACTGGCGTTTCTACGCAATGCGATGTCAGATAGACCCGACTGCTTCAGCCGAGGGTATCAGCATCATCATCGATGACAGCCATCGCGTCGATCTCGACCAAAAGCGACGGATCGGCCAACCCCTGCACAACCACGCCTGTCGAACAGTGATGAACACCTTCGAACCAGCGATTGATCGCCTCGTAAACGGCCGGACGGTACGAAATATCGGTGACGTAGACTGTCAACTTGCAGACATCGGTCAAGCTACCCCCGGCCTCTTCCATCCAGCGCTGGATGTTGCGGCAGGCCTGATCTGCCTGCGCGCCCGGGTCGCTTTCGCCAACCAGTGTGCCATCCATCAGCGTGCCGACCTGACCCTGCATGAAGACAAAGTCACCCCGGGCGCGGATCGCCTTGGAATAGGTTGCTTTCGCGTGATAGCGCGTCTGGTACTTGTGGATGTGCGTTCGAGCCATGCCGATCTTCCCCTCAAGCCGTGGCGCGGATCAGATAGTCTTCGACCATATCCGCAAAACTCTGTTCGACTGCGAACTCAATACCATCCTGACACCGCATCACCAAAGCCTTGAGGCCAAACACTTCGGTATAGGAAACCGCATCCGTCCGGAACACGCTGTCATGCAGGTCCATCGGGCAAGCAATTGACATCACCTGACCTGCATCTGGGCCGACTATGCGAAAGAAGGTCATCGTGTCCGAGACCCTAACAATACTGATATCTGGCGGGCAGTCCGTGGGCTTCAGCCGGGCTTCCATCGCGTCTTCCTGTGCCAGTGAGGCGCGGGTGATCCAGTGGTCACGACCGATGTGAAACAATTCGATGCCGTCCTTTTCTGTTCGGCAGTTGGGGCGGAGCGGCAAACTCGGCAAAGCGTCCCCAGCCCATTGCGATACCGCTTCAGGCGTGCCTTTGAGGTCGAACAGAGCCATCAACCCAAACCGTTCAATTGTGACGTCATAGCTCATCTCAGGACCTCAGCAATTTACCTTCGGGGTCGTGAAAGACCGGTTTCGTAACCGTGACCGGGATCACGTCATCCTTTAGCCGGACATGGGCGGTTTCACCCAGCCGCGCGTGGCCATCTTCCAGCAACGCCAGCCCAACCCAGCGGTTGTTTACCACGCTCCATACACAGGCAGTGACCAACCCGTCGGTGGCTTCTTTCCGACCTCCGGGCGTCAGTGGTGCACCTTCGGGGATTTGCCGGTTGGTATCATCCGCCAGAATTCCGACCAGCTCGCGCCGGGTACCGCCGCCTGACCTGCGCAGATGGACCGAGCGTTTGCCCAGATAGTCAGGCTTCTTCTTGGACATCGCCCATCCCATTCCCAGATCATAGGCATCGACCGTGCCGTCGACCTCATGCCCCAACGACAGGAACCCTTTTTCGACCCGCAGCACATGGCTAGATTCCGAACCCACAGGCAGGATACCAAAGGGCGCACCAACCTCCATCACCTTGTCCCACAGGGCCGCCATGTGGCGCGGGGCCACGTTGACCTCATAGGATAGTTCACCGGTGAAACTCACCCGCACCACCCGCGCAGGGAAACCAGCGACGGTCCCTTCGCGGAAGGACATGAAAGGGAACGCCTCGGGCGAGAGGTCGATATCCGAGCCCAACGCCTGCAATACTTCACGCGCCTTGGGACCACAGATAGTGGCATTATTCCACTGGCTGGTGACAGTGGTAATCAGCACCTGCCAGTCGGGGAATTCGGTTTGCAGCAGCTTTTCCATATGCTGGTTCACCGCATCCGCGTGACCGGTCGAGGTTGAAATCATCCAGCGGTGGTCATCCAGTCGGAAGGCCACGCCATCGTCCAGGATCAAACCATCTTCAGACAACATCAACCCATAGCGCCCGTCACCCGGTTTCAGCGTGGACATAATGTTGGAGTAGATGAAATCTAGGAATTTCGGAACGTCCCTTCCCTTCAGTTCAAACGTGCCAAGAGGTGAGCCGTCATAGACGCCGACGCCTTCACGAACAGCGCGGCATTCGCGGTTTACCGCCTCTTGCAGGCCTTCACCCGGCTTCGGAAAATAGCCCGGACGCCGCCAGCGCGCGCCGGCTTCATACATCACAGCGCCGTTGTCCTTATTCCATTGGGTTACAGGGGTATGGCGATAGGGAAATAGCCGCCAGCCTTCCCGTAACCCGCCAATCGCACCGAACGAAACAGGCGTGTAGGGGGATCTAAATGTGGTTGCTCCAACCTCTTGCAGCGGCACGCTCTTTTGCATCGCAACAGTGCCGATGATGTTGATATTGCCGGTTTTACCCTGATCGATCCCCATGCCGCCGGTCGTGTAGCGCTTGACATGTTCCACATTGTCATAGCCTTCGCGCAGGGCCAGATGCACATCGCTGACCGAGACATCGTTCTGCACGTCCAAAAACGCCTTCCCGCGCTGTCCCGGCACGTTGACGCGCCAGAGAGGCTCGATCGCGTAGGCCAGGTCTTCGCCACCACCAACAATCCTATCCAGCGTCAGATCACCAGCCGCTGCGCCCACAGCGCGACAAGTCTGAACCGCCTCGTCAGGAACGAAGGCTGCTAGATCCTCATCAAATCGCAACGTGCTGCGGGATTGCGACCAAAGATGAACGGTCGGGTTCCAACCGCCGGAACAACCCAGCACATCACAGTCGATCCAGCGACCCGCCCCTCCGGTCACGGGAACGGCTTTGACTGCGCGCACACTTTTGCGCCCGCGCACGTCACCAGCAACGGTTGCGGCATGAACCGGAATATCCGGCACCAGCTCCAAAGCTTCAGGTGGAACGGTTTTGCGACAGTCGAGGATGGCCTCAACTTGCATACCGGCTGCTGCCAGATCGGCCGCCACGGCATAAACACTGTTGTTGTTTGTAAACAGCACCACACGCTGCCCGGGCTTAACGCCCCAGCGGTTGACATAGGCCTGTACCGAAGAGGCCAACATGACACCGGGTCGATCATTGTCACCAAAGACCATGGCACGTTCGGTGGCCCCGGTTGCGATTACAACTTCCCCCGCTCGCACGCGCCAGCTGCGTTCCAAAACTCCGTCCAGTTCGGGTTCGCGTTCGTTCACGATCATCAGATTATGCTCGCGGTAGGCCCAGACGGTTGCATTCTGCAGATGGGTGACTTTCTCCATCCCACGCAGCTCAGCCACCGCATCCGCGACCCAGTCCAAGGCCGAACGTCCACCGATAGACAGGTTGCGGTTCAACAAACTACCGCCCGCCTCGGTGCCCTCATCGGCCAGAAACACGCGTTTTCCGGCGCGACCAGCCTCAAGCGCCGCTTGCAGCCCGGCTGGGCCCGCCCCCGCGATCAGCACATCGGCATGGGCGTTTCGGGCTTCAAAATGGCCTGAAGCCGGGGGGCTTTCAGGTGCTGCCGCCAACCCTGCAGCCCGACGGATTGAAGGTTCGAACAGATGCCAGTTCGGCCATTTGAACGTCTTGTAGTAAAACCCTGCGGGGATAAACCGCGAGAGTAACTGATTGATCCCGCCCAGATCGAACTCGGGCGATGGCCAGCAATTGACCGAGCGTGCGCTGAGCCCGTCCCGAAGCGGCACCGTGGTCGCGGGACGGTTGCCCGAGGCATCCTCGCCGTCCAGTTCCACCAGCGTCGCAGGTTCTTCGACCCCGTGGCCCATAATACCGCGCGGGCGGTGATATTTAAAACTGCGGGCGGTGACACGAATACCGTTGGCCAGCAGGGCCGAGGCCAACGTATCGCCCTTGAACCCTTCGTATGGCTTGCCATTGAAGGTGAAATGCAATGGGCGGTTTCGGTCAATGCGCCCGCCTGAGGCGCGGCGGTTACGTTGTGCCATCGGGTGCCTCCACAATGTCATGGGTCCGTGTATCACGCCAGATGGTGAACCATTCACCGCATCCCCGTGCGTGCCACCATTTCTCCTGAACCGGACCCAATGGATTCGGCGTCACTGTCAGATACTCGACCCATTCCTCATCGCTGACGGCATTGGGATCTGGGCGGACCGCCCCTACCGGGCCACCATGGATAAATTCGCTTTCATTGCGCTTGCCACAGAACGGGCAGGTTATAAGCATCATGATCCTGTCCTTTCCTATCGCGCAGTGGTGGTTCCGGCTTCCATTACGAAATCCAGATGCCGGAACCTGCCCAGTGTGAAGGGTGCCATCAGCGGGTGCGGTTCACCTTTGGCCACCAGATGCGCCAGCGTCAGCCCGCCCGCAGGGATTGCTTTGTACCCTCCCCACCATCCGGCGGTGACAAACAGGCCCGGCACATCCGTCTGATCCATGATGGGTGAGGCATCATGGGCAATATCCAGATGCCCGCCCCATTGCCGCATCAGTTTGAGCTTCTTAAAACTGGGGAAAAGCGACAGCATCGCAGTCACGGTATCCTCGAATACATGTTGCTTTATGTCTCGACGGAAGCTCTGCCCCATATCGGGCGCGCCGCCGATGACCATCTCACCTTTGTCGGACTGGCTGAAATAGAACCCGCTGTCCGGACAGTTCACGATCACATCAACCAGCGGCTTGACCGGCTCGGACACAAAGGCCGTCAGGTTCATCGTCCGCAGCGGAAGTCTGAGGTCCGCAGTTTCGGTCAGCGTCGTTGTATGGCCTGAGACTGCCACGACCACTTTCTTTGCGCGAACTGTGCCCCGGTTGGTCTCGACCCCTTCGATGGCCCCATCCGCCCCGCGTAGCAGGGATTGCACCGCTGTTTGCTGATGAATCTCAACCCCGCGCGCGTCAGCCGCGCGGGCATAGCCCCAGGCCACCGCATCATGCCGGTTCACACCTGCATCCGTATGAACCATGCCGCAAATCACAGGCAGCCGTGCATCTTGGCCGCCGCCAGTCAACGCAGGAATGCGGCGGCGCAATTCCTCGGTTGTGATCTGTTCGTAGGTCGAGCCGTAGATGTCCATCACCAACTGCCGCCGCCGCAGCTCGCGCAGCTTGGGCCAGGTCTGAACCACATCCACCATGGTTCGTTTGGAATGCATCATGTTGAAATTCAACTCGTCCGTGAGCCCTTCGTACATGGCGACGGATTTGACATAGAATGGGATTGACTCATCCCTCATGTAATTCGATCGAATGGTCACCGTATTTCGCGCGATGTTGCCGCCGCCCAACCAGCCGCGTTCCAACACGGCAACATTGGTGATGCCGAATTCCTTGGCCAGATAATAGGCAGTTGCCAGCCCGTGACCTCCTGCCCCGATCACCACGACATCATAGCGGTCTTTCAACGGCGGGCTGCGCCAGACCTGCGGCCAATTCCGGTGCCCGGTTAGCGCATTACGGGCGAGCGAGAAAACAGAGTAATTTTGCATGATGGTAATAATATTTATCAGTATGCACATTTAGTCAATAAATTAATCGACATGCAAAACAACTCGCCACGGGTTCTATTCCAATGCCGAAATTGCGGCTAAGATAACGGAGAAAGGTGACGCAATGAGCTTTCGCGTGGAACAGTTCCATCGACGTCTCGCCGGCAAATGGTCGGCCCGGTCGCTTTGGCCCTGCTTCATCATAAACTGCCGCAGTTCACCCGCCTCGTAACGCCAGAAAAACCGGGCGCAACGCGCCTTCCCTCTGCAACCGCCTCTGTGAATGAGGTGACAGAAATGGACGTTACATGACACAAACACCTGACCTGAAAACCGTTCAGAATACCTATGCGCGCGACGGAGTCGTGCTGCTGAAACAAGTGCTGTCGCAGGATTGGCTGAGTAAGCTGCGCCAGGCTGTCGATGACGAAGTTGCCAAAGGCGACCGTTACTTTGCTTACAAAAACATGCGTGAAAATCCTGGTGTGTTTCAAGACTATTGCCTGAATTCTGATATTGGGCAGCGTGTGGCAGAGGTAGCAAACAGCCCCTGGACCTCGCTGATCTACGACCAGATATTTGCCAAAGAACCGGGCACAAAAACACAAACGGGCTGGCATACGGATCAACCCTATTGGCCGGTCTCAGGCCCGATCATGACCATGTGGATTGCGCTGGACCCCGTGGACCCCGACAACGGTGCGTTGGAGTTCGTAAGGGGCTCGCATGCCTGGGGCGCCAAATACCGGCCCTTCAGAACGGACCAGCTTGGGGGCTTTTTGCATTATCTGGAAGTGAACAACCCAGACTATATCGACATGCCCGATTTCGAGATGAACCGCGCCGACTACGACATCTTTCACTACCCGAAGATGAAACCCGGCGATGCGCTGGCATTTGACGGTATGATTGTGCATTCAGCGATGGGCAACCGCACCTCAACCCGGCGCAGACGCGGCTATGCGATCCGGTTCGCTGTGGACGGCGCAACCTATGAGCCCCGCGATACTGTCACCGAATGGCTGCACGACGACAGCTTACGCCCCGGTGCGCCCTTCGCTGGGGGCCGGTTTCCAGTGATCTACAGTGCGACATAACAAGCAAGTGGCAAACTCCGCCCTTCTAGCCAAGAATTCGGTCGGCAGGGCGGGGTCAACTTCAAATAGCCCGATCAAGTGAAACTACATAAGTAACTTTCGCAGACGACGCCTCAAGCCGGAACTGTTGTACTCACAGGGGTGGTTTCGGCTTCGATCGCGCGATCAAGCGTTTTGCGAAACAGTTTGGCACCCGCGTCCAACCCGAGATCGATGTTGGGCGTCTTGGCGTACTTCATACCCTTGTGGACTTCTTCCAGAACGTCCTTGTCCTCAAGAAACGCCATGCGCGCACCGTCATTCATGAATTTGGACACTTCCGCATTTTCGGGATCGGAATTTCGGTGCTGAAACCAGAAGTATCTGGTGCGGTCTTCATCGATTGGGGTCATGAAATTATAGGAGATATTGATGAACGTTTCAGCAATGGGTTGCTTATCATACCCACCGGTCCCGACCGGCGTATAGATGGATTTGTTCAGCCCGATCGCGGGCATGCACATCTCATAGTGCTGCAGCCGGTCGCAATCGCCGTCAAATGCCACCAGTTTGGCGTAATAGGGCGATGGCGGTTTGTTCGCGATCCAGCGCGAGACGACGACGCCACGGTCGGTCCGCTCGACGTTCAGCGGCTCTTCATCCGTTCCAGCGCCCGCAAAAGAAGATACATGCACCCAGGCGACATGGCTGGGATCAAGCAGGTTGTCGCAGACCCACAGGTAATGGCAGTCGATATCCATTACCCCACCGTCGGTCTTGCCCCAGCTGTCATCGTCAAAATTGTCGATCGGGAAAATCTTATCGGGATCTGCCAGTTCCGGATCGCCCATCCATATCCAAAGGAACCGATACCGATCCACAACCGGATATGATCTAACCACCGCCCGCCGCGGGGTCATGCCGCGCTGCGTCGGGCTGTCCGTGCACTTGCCCGTGCAGTCAAATTTAAGCCCGTGATAGCCACATTCCACGACATCCCCGATCAGGTTGCCCTTGGACAAAGGCAGCTTGCGGTGCGGGCAAGCATCCTCCAATGCGACTGGCCTGCCATCCTTCTGCCGGTAAAGCACTATATTCTCGCCCAGAAACGTCTCGGCCTTCAGCTCGCGACCGATATCTTTGCTCCAGGCGGCGACATACCAGCAGTTTCTCAGATACATTGGAATGCTCTCCAGATTGTCAGATGGCTTGTGCAAGTATGGGCGGCAAGCCGATCTTGCACCATGCTGGAATGGTAATGACTCGTATAAGTCAGGCTAATTCCCGGCGCCCGCGGCTGGCGGAATGTCTGGCTGCGCCTCAACCTCGGCGCGGATCCAGTTCAGAAACTCACCGACTTTCGGGCTATCCTTAGTTTCATGGGGTCGAACCAGCCAATAAGACAGCGGAGACTGCGTCAGCTCCGGAACTGGTCGCACCAAACGTCCGTCGCACAATGTGTCAATGACCAGAGGCTCCCGCCCTAAAGCGACACCAAGCCCCTCGATGGCCGCCTGAACGACCAGATTGGATTGCCCAAACCTCCGTGTTCGCAAGGGCCACGGTAGCGTCAACCCGCATTGCCGCGCCCAGAAATCCCACGTTGGACTTGCGGGCCCATGATGCAGGTTCTCATCCACCAGCATCGTGTGCTGCGCCAGATCTTCGACCCCACGCAAGCTTGGTATCAAAGAGGGAGCGCAGACCGGAAACAGCTGCTCGGTCATCAGCAAATCGACCTGATAGCCAGGGTAATCACCCAGGCCATAGCGAATACCGATATCCGCATCCGCCCCTGAAAACGGATATTGCCCGGTATCCGTGGCAATGGAAATCGACAGGTCCGGATGAGCAAGATCAAAGTTTAAAAGGCGTGGAAACAACCAGTTGAACGCAAAACCCGGCAGACATGAAATCACGATGGTCCTGTCGGTGCGGGTCTTGTCCCTCAGCTGGGTACAAACGTCCGAAATACGCCCCAACCCTTCAGAAATGGCCAGCGCCAGCAGTTCCCCTTCGCGGGTCGGACGCGATGACCGTGCACCACGTACCAGCAATTCGAGACCAAGCCATTCCTCAAGCGCCCGCACATGCTGACTGACCGCACTTTGGCTGACACCCAGCTCAGCTGCTGCTGGGGAAAAGCCGGAATGTCGGACAACTGCCTCGAAGGCGCGCATGGCGGAATAGGGCAGGTTTACGATCATATTAGTCACCCTAATGTCAGGCATAATCACTTTCAAATAGATTAGGCGCACAACCCGAGCCTAATCTATACTGACCGGAACCCGTAGGAGACGCGAATGTCGGACATCACACCCGAGCGCGGCGCGCGAAATCTATTGACTAATTGCGCCCACGCAACGGCAGGCGACCGGTTGTTGATCGCTTATGAACCTCCCGAACACGGCTATTTCGATGCGGATAGTGTCCAAATCGTCACGCATGCCGCGCGATCCATGGGGCTGTCGGTTGATGCAGTGAACGTAGGTTTTAATCCGGACAATCCACACCTTTCCGCTGACCTCCTGGCGCGGTTCGAAACCGCCGATATCATCCTGTTTCTGGCCCGTCTCGGGGATCAGCTCCGGTTCTCGGAAATGCCACAGGGCAAGAAGATCATCGTCAGTTTCGCCCTGAGCCGCGAGCTTTTTGGCTCTGGTTTTTCCAACGGGCATCACGATGCCTTCCTCGACATCAAGGCTGGAATCAATGGCGTTCTGAACAGGGCCACCGACGTGCGGGTCACCTGCCCTCTGGGCACGGACTTTCAGGGGCGGCCTGAGATGAAACCGGATACGACAGGCGATACGTCGATCCTGCGCTTCCCCATGTCGGTCTTCACGCCAGTCCCGGCACACAGCTTTTCGGGCAAGGTGGCGTTGAAATTTCTGACGGGCACCGGATCAAAATACTATGATGATTATACGGTAGAGTTCGAAAGACCGGTGTTTGCGATGCTGGAAAGCGGGCGCCTGACAGGGTTTGACGGCGATCCTGCCGACGCCGCACAGGCCGAGGCTCATTATGACCGGGTCGCGGGTCAGTTTGGCATCGACCGCAACTTCGTGCATTCCTGGCATGCGGGCATCCACCCGGGCTGCGGCTACCCTTGGGACATGCGCGAGAATTTCGAGCGTTGGGGCGGGTCCGCTTTCGGCAATCCGCGTATTCTGCACTTCCACACCTGCGGTGCTTATGCCCCAGGCGAAATCAGCTGGAACGTGTTTGATCCGACGATCGTAATCGACGGTGTGACCTACTGGGAAAACGGGGCTTTCCACGCCGACCGTCTGCCTGGCGGAGCCACCATTCTGGACAAGCACCCCTGCGCGGCTGCCCTGTTCGCCGACCCCGATCTGGATATCGGTCTACGCCGCACTGGCTGAGCCTTCCCGCTTGATCGAACGCGTGCCATCGCGCTAAACTGATTGCAATAGGTCCACCTGACAAGGTCCTATGGTGCGGAGCACTCCCGTCTCCGGTGCCGGTACATGCGATGAGGGCACGGCCCCCGCACCGGCAAAAATGTGGAATTCACATGTCACAAGCAATCGTAACGCCCCTGTCTCAGGCACTGGCCGAAGGCAAGCTCACGCGTGAAGAACTGAAAGGACTCATGCAACGGTCCGACGGCCCCGGCCTGCGCCATCTGGCGCTTTGGGTACTGGTACTAGCTGGCACAACTACCCTTGTCACCCTAGCCTGGAACAGCTGGCTAATCTGGCCCGCAATGTTCCTGCAAGGCATCGTTCTGGTGCACCATTTCTCACTACAGCATGAATGCGTGCACTATACGGTGTTCCGAACCCGGTGGCTGAATGACTTGGTAGGTCAGATCTGCGGCCTGATCATCATTCTGCCACATCGGTTCTTTCGCTACGAGCATTGCGATCATCACACCTATACGCAACTGACCGGGGAAGACCCCGAATTGATCCCTTTGCCCGAAACAATGGGAAAATATCTGCTTTATCTGTCCGCCTTGCCCTATTGGCGCGGCAAATTCACGGAACTGTTTCGCCACGCCAGCGGCAATCTCAGCGAGACCGAGTTGCGGTTCATTCCGAAAGTCGAACATCAGGCCGTATATCGCGATGCCCGCAGAATGCTGGCTATTTATACGGCAATCTTTCTGGGCATGGCCATCACGGGTTGGTGGGGGTTGATCTGGTATTGGGTCATCCCCCTGTTTCTGGGCGAGCCGGTGATGCGCTTCATCCGGATGACCGAACATGTCGGACGCCCGACCGTCGCGCAGATGTCGGAAAATACGCGCACCAATCTGGTTTCGGCACCGTGGTCCTTTCTGTGCTGGAACATGAATTACCACGCGGAACATCACTATGTCGCTTCGGTCCCGTTTCACGCGCTCCCGCGCTTGCATGAGAAGCTAAAAGACCACATCCATATTGAGCCCGGCGGCTATCTGACTGCCCACCGCGAAATCCTGCGTCAGATCCGGCACAAGGAGGAGGCGTGATCCATGACAGATGTAAAACCGTGGAGGGACGTGATCGAGGCTGCTCGGTTGGAAAAAAATTGGGTCACACGGGTCGAACTCGGCTCACGTATCATCGCAATCTACGACACACCCGGTGGTATCTATGCCTCACTGGCGCTGTGCAATCATAGCGGTGCGGATCTGTGTGACGGGTATTTCGATGGCTATGTCATCGAGTGCCCCCTGCATCAGGGCGCGTTTGATGTGCGAAATGGGCACCCGGTTTCAGCGCCTGCTACGCGGCCGATGAAAGTGTTTGAATCCCGGGTCGAAAAAGGCATGGTTCAGATCAGAGCATAGCCCCGCTTGCCCTTAACCCGGTGCCGGCAACCCCGGCATCGGGACATATCCGGGCAAAGCCTCAACACGCGCGATCCATGCCCGCACCGCCGGGTATGGAGACATCGATATTCCACCCTGATACGCCAGAACTATGTAAGGATAGCAGGCCAGATCTGCGAGGGTGGGACGGTCGCAGGCCAGCCAGCGATGGTCTGACAAGTGTTGCTCCATGATCTTCAGGGATTTCCGCCCAAGCGCCAGCGGCTCAGCCAGATCGGTGTCGCGTTCAAACAGAACAATCGCCCGGGCCATTGCAAGGCCGTGGAAGATTTCATTCACAGAAAACGACAGCCATTGCTGTATGTCGCCGTGTTCTTTCGGTGTGGTCGGGGCCCATTCGGCTGCGCCATATTTCTGTGCCAGATAGACCATGATGGCAGTACTGTCGCGCAGGACGAACCCATCATCGTCCAGAACCGGTACCTTGTTCAGCGGATTGACCTGCAAAAAAGCGCTCTGGTTTTGGTCACCGTTCAGCAGGTCTACGTCGACGACCTCATGATCCCGCGCCAGCATGGACAGCAGCAGTCGTACTTTGTGACAACTGCCCGAAAGCGGGAAATCATAGAGCCGTATCATACTGGCCTATATGTCAGCGCTTATCTGACCGTTTTTCAAGCCGCGCAAACAATCGGCTAAGGCCGAAGCAAACCACAAAGTAAAAAGCGGCCGTGGTGATCCACGCCTCAAAAATCATGCGGGATGAGGCCACAAGCTCAACCGTTTTGTAAGTCAGTTCCTGCACAGAAATCAGCGACAGGATTGAACTGTCCTTGATCAGCGATATGAACTGATTGGCGAGCGGTGGCACCACTTTCTTCATCGCTTGCGGCAGTACCACATAGCGCAGTTCCTGAAGGCGGCTCATACCGATAGAGCGCGCGGCTTCCCGCTGACCTTTTGGGATCGACTGGATGCCGGCACGCACAATTTCACCAACGAATGCGCTCTCAAAAAGGGCCAGGACAATGACGCCCGAAACAAGCGATGGGAAGCGGCGCATTTCACCGAAGAAGAACTCCCAGATCTGATTGTTTTCCTGCCGCGCGATACCGCGCGCCCATCGTTCCAGATTCAACGCATCAATCAGTTGTTGGGACAGGAAGAAGAAGAAAATGAAAACGACAACAACCGGCGGCACATTGCGCAAGAATTCCAAGTAGGTGCGCGCCAGCATGCGGATGGTCAGATTTGATGAACAGCGGGCTACACCCAGAATGGTGCCCAGGATCAACGCCAGAATTCCGGCATAGAGGCTGATGCGAACCGTTGCGGCCAACCCTTGCAGCAGCAAATTGGCAAAGTATTCCTCACGACCTGAATGCCAGCCGACAATGTAACTGGGGATGACGTCCCAGCGCCACCTATAATTGAGCGTGCCTTCAATCGACAGCCAGATATACCCGAAAAACACGAACAGAACCGCGGCGATCAGGTAGTCCGGCCATCTGAGTTTTTTGAGAAAATCCTGCACGCGAGACGCTCCGTATCAGATCCGGGGGGCTGCATCGCTGCCCCCCGGGTGGGTCAGGGTTACTGGGCGACCTGGTCAGCCCATTCATTTCCAGCAAACCAATAGTCATGACGTTCTTTCAGCCAACCGGAACGCCACTGCTGCGCGATCCAGTTGTTGAAATAGTTCATGGCGTCCGGGTCGCCCTTTCGCACACCAAAGGCTTCACCGCGCGGATCATAGAGATTTTCGAACGGCACACTCAGCGTTTCAGGGTGCAACCCAGCCTCGCGGTTCGGAGTTGGCTGCGCTGCCATGGAAGCATGAGCGTTCCCATTCAGAACCTCCTGAGTTGAGGCGCCGTCTTCATCGAACAACAGCAAGGTCGCGTCTGGGAAGTTCTGTGCAATCACCGCCGCAGGTGTTGCACCACGCCGGGCGGCAAAGGTCACTTCGGGATTGTTGAAATCCTCAAGCGTCATGCCTTCAGTCATCGACTTATTGGCCAGAATGGCCAGACCCGAATAGGCGTATGGATCGGTAAAGTTAATGGTCAGGTTCCGCTGCGCTGTCACCGACATGCCCGAGATGATCACGTCGAAATTGCCTGAGACCAGCGCCGGGATGATACCATCCCAAGCGGTGGGCACGAATTCGACCTCAACCCCCATATCCTCGGCCAGCTGACGGCCAACATCCAGTTCGAATCCGATCAGATCGCCATTCTTGTCGCGCATCGACCATGGTACGAACAGCGACAGACCGATCCGGATCACGCCATCCTGCTTGATAGTTTCAATCACACTTTCGCTGGATAGTTCCTGCGTAGCGCTCTGCGCCCAGCCTGAGGTCGCCACACCGGTAGCCACGACCGCGCCGAGGGCAGCCCCGAGCATTCTGCGAGAAAGCTTCATCTTGGTTCTCCTTGTTGTCCGACATATTTTCTGGGTTATTGGTCGACGGCATATTTCTTCTCCAGATGGCTTACGCCAATCGACAGGATCAGGGTCACCACCAGATAAACCAGTGCGATGGTGAACCAGATTTCGAAACTCATGTATGTGTCTGAAATGATGTTGCGTCCGAAGGTCGTCAGCTCGGCCACCGCAATCACGCTAACAATGGCCGAAGATTTGATGAGGTGAACGACTTCACCGGTCATCGGCGGCAGCATGAAGCGGACGGATTGTGGCAGGATGATATAGCGATAAGTCTGGGACGGGCTCATCCCGATGGATTTAGCGGCCTCCCACTGGCCTGTGGGGACGGCGTTGATCCCGGCCCGGAAGATTTCCGAAATCAAGGCAGAATGGAAAACGGCCAGGGTAAGGATACTGGCCGTGTATCGGTCAAACCCAAAAATCGGCCCCAGAACATAATAGAAGAGGTAGAGCAGAACCAACAGCGGGATATTTCGGATCAGCTCCAGAAAGCCAACCGCAACTGCGGACCCGATGACAAGATCCGACAGACGCAGCAACGCCACAAGCAGGCCTATAACCATAGCCAGAATGAAAGCCGTGACCGACAATTTGATCGTCGCGACCAGCCCGATGGGAATTTCACCCCATTCAAACCCGACCTCGGTATTGCGATACAGAAACTGCGGCACCCGGTACCATTGCCAGTTATACCCCATGCCCTGCGCGCCGATATATGCACCATAGGCGATCAGCCCGACGATAACGGCATAGATCCCGACCGAAATCAGGGTCGAGTCAAAAAACCGCTTCAAAAAAGGCGGCTTTGGCAGCGGCTGACCTTTTGGCCGGGAAATGCCCAGATCGCTCATGTCAATGCGCCAAGATCTGATCTAGGAACAAACGGCAGCGTTCGCTCGAGGGGTTGGTGAAAAACTGTTCGGGTGGCGAAACCTCGACGATCTGGCCCGCCTCCATAAAGACCATCGTATCAGCGACCTTACGGGCAAAGCCCATCTCGTGAGTGACGACAACCATAGTCATGCCGGTATCGGCCAGCTCGACCATCACATCCAACACCTCATTGATCATCTCGGGGTCCAGCGCGGATGTCGGTTCGTCAAACAGCATGATCCGAGTTTCCATGCACAGAGACCGCGCAATTGCCACGCGCTGCTGTTGCCCGCCCGACAGCTGCGCCGGGTACTTGTCAGCCTGTTCCGGGATATGAACGCGTTCAAGATAGTTGCGTGCAGTTTCTTCGGCCTGCGCCTTGGATATCCCGCGCACTTTCATCGGACCGATCGTCAGATTCTCTAGCACTGTCAGGTGTGGAAACAGGTTGAACTGCTGAAAGACCATACCGACTTCCTGCCGCAGCTCGCGAATTTCTTTGGCCCCGTCATAAACCTCGATCCCATCGATCACGAGGCGGCCGGAGTTGTGCCACTCCAGCCCGTTAAAGCACCGGATCAGCGTCGATTTCCCCGATCCCGAGGGACCGCAGATCACGACTTTTTCACCCTGATGGACCGTCAGATCGATGTTTTTCAGCGCGTGAAACGCACCGTAATATTTATCCAGATTGGTCACTTCAATCATCGGAGTGGCTTGGTTCATGTCGTACCTGCTTGGGTTCGGGACACCATGCGAATTTGTCTTTTGATGGACCGGGCGTGCAAAGGAGTTTTCTCCACCGTTCCTGCAAAGGCAGGCCGGCATGTCGTGGTGCCAGGCCTGACAAAACAGCCGAGGCCGGGCTGGCGCTGCGATTGTTTGGGGCAGTCGGGCAAGGCCTGAGCCTCCTCAAATACGTTGCACACTAATTAATATGGTTGCTTAATATGCAATACTCGTCAATAAAAAACTCAGAGGACAATTTATGATCTGCCCTCAGATAATACTGACGACCAAGGGAGGAACCGCAAATGTCTGCCTGGATCAGCATGATATCTGACGAAGATGCTGACTCGCATCTGAAGGCCACTTTGGATCTGGCGCGTACACCGCACGGCACTATCGACAATGTCATGCGGGTGCATTCCCTGCGGCCTAACACCATGAAGGGGCATGTGATTCTGTATCGAGCCTGTCTGCACGATGAGGCGAACAAAGTTCCCATGTGGTTTCAGGAAGTGATCAGTTCCTACGTATCCACTCTCAACACCTGCCCCTATTCCTATGCTAACCACTGGTCCAACGCCCGTCACCTGATCGACGACGCCACACGCGCCGACAAGATCGAAGCCGCACTCGAGGCACATCGCCCGCAGGATGCGTTCGACGGCGCACATTTGGCGGCACTGACCTATGCGGAAAAGCTTACACTTTCGCCGGGTACGATGGTCGATTCTGATGTGGCAGCCCTGAAACACACCGGTTGGGAGGACGGCGAGATTCTCGAAATCAACCAGATCGTAGGTTACTTCAACTACGCCAACCGGTTGCTGAATGGCCTTGGTGTCACCACCGATGGCGATGTGGTGGGGTATTATAGCAGCGACTGAAAGGACGGATCATGCAAGGAGACACTCCAGGCAGACAGATCGACCGTGCCATCGGGGCCTCGCTGAAGGAACTACGGCAAAGTCGGAAGCAATCCGCTCGTAGCTTGGCAGAACAGTCCGGCATCTCAGCCGCTATGATCAGCCGGATCGAAAATGGGTTGGTTTCTCCCTCAATCGACACTCTGGCGGCACTGGCCGAAGCGCTCGAAGTTCCGATTGTTTCTTTGTTCCGCGAAGCGCGTACAGATCACACTGACTACACTCTCGTGCGCCATGGTGAGGGACTGAAATCAAACCGTATCTCGGCGGGGCACAGCCACGAGTACGTCAATCTTTCACTGCATTCTCGTAAAGACCTGCGATTTCAGGCGCGTCGCGTGACTTTATTGCGCGAAGGCGGGCCGCCGCCCACTTATGTCGGCCACGGCGTAGTGTTTGTACAGGCACTCGAGGGCCAAGCCGTTTACCGATATGGCGAGGCCCGCTTTACGCTGTCAGCTGGCGACACGATCAGTGTGGACGCTGAACTCAACCACGGGTTCGAAGATGTTCTGACCCCTGAGTTTGTCTTTCTAACAGTTCAGGCCGAGCGCCCATGACACCCAGTTAACATGGCTCAGGCAATCGACCTTAATCTGACCCAAGGGTCCATTGCAGGCCATTTCCGAACATTGGCGATACCCGGCGCGGTCGGAATGCTTTTCAGTACACTTTACAACATCGTCGACATCTTCTTTGCCGGGCTGTTGTCGACTAGCGCCCAAGCTGGGCTGGCCCTTGGCTTTCAAGCTTTCTTCATCTCTATTTCCGTGGGCGTCGGGCTGGGTGCAGCTATGAGTGCACTGGTTGGAAACGCTCTGGGTGCAGGCGACAACCGAGCGGCACGACGCCTAGCGGCCCAAGGGATAACTTACGGAATCGTTGCGTCTTGCCTGCTTGCCCTGGCAGGGCTTTGGTTCGGCCCATTGTTAATCAAGCTTGTCTCGGAACCAGGCGTTTATCGTGAAGCCGGGCTTCGCTATTTCTATTGGTTGCTTTTGGCAATGCCGGGATTTCTTCTGGCTCATGGATGTAATGGCATCTTGCAGGCCCATGGCGACGCAGTGTCTATGCAACGGGCACTTATCGTCGCGTTTCTGGCGAACATCATCCTGAATCCCCTTCTGATCTACGGAATTCCGGGCGTGATTCCGGGCATCGGCTTCAACGGTTTGGCTTTATCCACGGTGATCAGCCAGACAGGCGTGATGATCTTTTTGATCCGGCAGGTTCTTCGGCGAAGGCGAATGAAACGTATGCGCGCGGCCTATTTCAGACCACGCCTAAAACGGTTTGCAGAAATTTCGCTGCAGGTTCTGCCCACTGCCTTTTCGTTTACGATCATGTTGTTGTCGGCCTTTGTGCTGCAGTTTGCGCTGAAGCTGTTTGGTGAACATGCAATTGCTGGTTATGCAATCGCTATACGGCTTGAACAGGTTTTGTTGCTGCCCATTCTGGGTGTCACGGGTGCCCTACTGCCAATCGCCTCACAGAATTTCGGTGCTCGGGACAGCCAGCGGGTGCGCGCCGCGTTGTTCTATTGCTGGCGAGTCGGGTTTTATATGTCGCTGGTTGCGATCCCGATCCTCTGGCTTGGTGGTCCCTTAGTGATGCGCCTTTTTACAGCGGACCCAGAGGTTGTACGCGTTGGTGTGGGATATCTACGAGTCGACAGTCTGATCCTGCCTTTTTACATGATGCTGTTTTCAATCAACTCACTTTTGCAGGCCTTCAAAAAACCTATTTGGACCGTTTGGATCAGCCTTTATCGCCAGGCCTTTGGGGTCGCGTTCTTTGTTTGGGTGTTTATTGGCATATTGGGATTCAACGAAACCGGGGTGTGGTTCGGAACGGCCGCGGCCGTAGTGACCGGCTGGATAGTCGCTATGGCGTTGACCATACGTATTGCGAAGACAGAAATCGGCGGTTTGTGGGTGCCTGCCACGGGGTGAAAAAAGGATGTGCAGCAAACTTTTTATCTGAATTGACAAGTGCGCAGGTTCCGACGTTTGTTCTCGGCGTTTAGTTCTTTAACAGTTTTCGGCATGTTCTCTTTGAAAAGCGTTGCTAATCTGTTCGCGTTGCCCTTCTCGGATAGCGCGGTCCCATGGCTATACCGTCCTCTTTGCGGCGGCTGAAGGGCTTCCGTTTTCCTCGCGAAATCATCGCCTATACGGTGAGGGCATATCACTGGTTTGCTCTCGCACGGCAGATATCGAGGACCTGCTGGCGGTGCGTGGCGTCATTGCCAGTCATGAAGCGGTTCGTCTCTGGGTGAACCGCTTCGGGTCTCAGTTCGCGGCCTGTATCCGGCACGACCGGCCCCGGCCGCACGACAAATGGCATATGGACGAAGTGGTCGTCCCGATCAACGGCGTGAAACATTGGCTATGGTGTGCGATCGATGGCATTTGAGATGTACCCGACATTGTGATTCAATCTCGCCGCAGTGCCGAGGCTGCAAAGCGTTCCGTCGGCCGACTGGTTGCAACCTATGGCGAACCACGTGTCGTGATCACGGGCAAGCTGCGCAACTATATCAAGCCGACCAAGGCCATCGCGCCGGGCGCCGACCATGCGCGATACACTGCAATCGCTCTGCGCCAAATGGGAAAACTGGGTCATCGAGTTTGTTATGGAGTTAGCATCTCGTTTGGCTATGCCACCGTCGGTATCGTCGGTTCAGCAGGACGATTTGAGTACACTGCCTCAGGAACTTCGATCAACATGGCCGCGCGGCTTTGCGACGTGGCCACCCACAATGAGATACTGATTTCCGCCCAAGCTTGGGCAGTCATTGAAAGCGTAGTAGAGGCAGTAAGCCAGGGAGAGGTGGAGATGAATGGCATCAGGGAGCAAGTTGAGGTCTTCGCTGTTGTGTCAGAGTAGTTTCCGACGAGCTGCCAATTGCGAATTCGACTATTTTGCGTGAACCTGAGCGGGACATTTAAGGCCCTACCGCATCGAGCTCTCACCGGCTGGCATATCTGATGCTCCATGTTCACACTTTGTTTCATGCTGCCCAAGCGTGGGCAGCCCAAAGCCGACCTTTAGAACGGTCTTCAAATGGTGCGGTCACAGCCCGCATTCCCGACTTTAGCTGAAACCGCAAAATCGCAATGGAACAATAATTTACTTGGTGTGTTCTCTGTCCGCAAAAAGTCGAAACGGCTCCCAACTTTTGTCGGAAGCCGTGTTGTTGAAAATGAGGGTATTTGGAATATCAGGCGTGCCCACCACCTATCAAGCCGATACCCGAAGTCAGACCGAACCAAGCTTTGACCCGCAAACCGACAGCCTTGATGATACCCATGGCCTGGATCCCGTGAGCGACAATTGTGCCTTCCATGTCACCTTCAAAATTGGTGGTGTAGGATTGAACGATGCAACCACTGCCTGGCACCAAAAGATCGCGGTGCTCTGGGTGTACCAGGTCAAGATGCACAACGATCTGACCCCGTTTTGCCTTTTCACTCGGCTCGATCAGGCGACCGCTGGGCGCAAGCTGACCGGAAGAAATCGACTCTTGAATGCGTACGATCCTTGCGGGAAGAACGGTATTGCGCATCGAGATGTTGAAGTTGCTTTCGCATGCCACTTCTGCCGCCATTCCCTCGTACAATTCCGTGCGTGAAACCTGCGAGAAACCGGCAACGATACGTCCACGTTCAACATCTTTCCTGTCTGGCACGATGAGCATTGCGGGGCTCATTGCGGCTTGTGCGGCGCGTGATCCGACGTTGAGAGTGACCTGTTCTACCACTCCGTCAACGGAGCTGAGCGTCAGAGTTTTGGACAACTCCACTTGTGCTTGTTCCAGCGAAGCTCGTGCCGATGCAAGCTGTGCAGGCAATACGGCAGTCGCTTGAACTTGGGCCACACCCAATTGAGTTTCCGCGGCCTCAACTTCTGCTGATCGGGTATCCAAGGTGGCTTGTGCGCGTTCCAGCTGGCTCACTTGGAATGCAGCAGAGTTTTTGGCTTGAAGTGCGCGATGATCCATCAGGGACAGTTCGGCTTGCTCCCTTGAAGTAATCGCAGCATCAAGAACGGCTTGGGCGGTTTCGACTTGCAGTTCAGCTGCCAGTTTCGCGCTTTCTATTTCCTCAACTTTTCGCATCGCGAATTTTACGGCAGCCTCTTCGGAGGAGTTCTCAACTGCAAAAAGCGGGTCGCCCGGTTCGACACGATCTCCACCTTTTACATAGATATCGGTCACTGTTCCGCCGTTCTCGGCGACGACAGGAACGGTTCTGAAGGGCACAAGGCCAGTGTAGGACTTGGGGTAGTAGTAAAATACAGCAAAGAACACGATCAGGGCCAGGACGAACCACATGAAAAGAGCCCGGTGAACGTTGTACAAGGTGACAGGCAGCCCGCGCCATTTAAGGTAGATCACGCGCAGGACAAACGGAAAAGAAGTGACGAGCAATTCGATCATTATACCAACTCCTCTTTCGAAGGACGCCACCACAACATGAAGTCGCGGGCGATCGCGGTCAGGATCAACGCGCCTGGCAGCAGAATGCTGAAGTGGCTGAGCGCGGGCATCAATTCGTATGCCAAGGCTATGGTCAGCATCACCGGAATAGTTGTGCGCAGCGGAGTGCCGATTGATTTGCGCTCCGTATAGCGTTCAAAGCGGGCATAGAGGTGTACGACCAGTAGGATCGCAAGGAAGAGGACAATCAGGCCGACCCAAGCATAGGTGTCAGTTTGATTGGGCGCGACCCACCATCTGGGGTCGCCGCCAGCGGCGAAGGCGGGAGTTGAGATGATGCCAAGTACAGGCGCCATCAGGAACGCGGGTGGTTTCATGTTTCAGGTCCTTGATTTACGCAGTCACGCGGTGCGTGAAGATTTTCGGTGTCTTGAGAACGTCAGTTCTCGGTCGGTTGTTGTGATGGTTCTGAGGGTTGTTCCGGCGGGGCGTAGGGGGGATCCCAGCGACGCCCGTTCGGTGTTTTCTCGCCAAGCGACGAAGCGTGTAGGCCGTAAATGTTGCCTCCTGACAATTCCTGTCTGGCAGAGACGTTGATTGCCTTAAAAACGCGGTAGTACCTTGCGAAGTAGATCATTGCCTTGTCCTTTCTGATGATCGGGACCTAACCGTCATCGCCCCCGCGATCCTTAGGGTTCTGGACATTTGTTGTTGGCTTTTGGACAATTGCAGGAATTACAGGGCGGTGTGTGCCCATCAGGGGAGGAAGCGAAAGTGCCACGGATCAGTGCATACAGACTGCAAAGTGTCGGGTTGCGTTATTCGCAAGAGCCCGGTGCGCGCATTCCGTTTCCTGAAATTCTGGAAATGGCAGGGGCACCCTCGGATATCGGCAACAGCCCAGACGCCACTGTCGAACTGCTTCATGAAGCGGGCGCCGTTGAAACTGTGTGTCGTGTTTTAGAAGACAAGACCTTTGCCGCGCGGGTGGGGCTTTCTGCGCAAGGTCCCGGAACGCTTTTGGCTTACATTGTGCGGGCAGCAGAAACGGTCGAAGACGCACTGGCATTGACACAGCGCTTTTATGCAATGCAAGACCCTGACCTGCATCTGGATGTTGTAGGGGCGCCTGATGAACCCAAGATCACGCTGGAAAGTAGCGTGATCCCGGCGCATCAATATCCTCGCCATCGCGAAATGCTGGTTTTCGGTCTCTATAAGCGCGTTCAACAGATCACCTCGGGCGGATTTGCCCCTATCTCAATCGAGTTGGAAACGGACGACGTCGAGCATTGTAAGCTGCTGGCCGAGTTGGCCGGGTGCGCCGTAGAAGGGTTCAAGTCCGGATATGCGTTGGCTCTGCCCCCAAACGGTATGAGTTTTCGGATCCCGACTGCAGACCCTACTTTGTTGGGGCATTTGCGCCGGCATGGGGAAGAGCAGCTAAAGGCTCAACCTGATGCGGTCCGAAGTCTGTCTGATCGCATTATAGAGATGCTCGGGGAACGTCTTCCCGGTCCAATACCAAACGGCGATCAAATAGCCGGAGAGCTTGGATTGACGCGACGCACAATGACCCGGCACCTGTCAGCCGAGGGAACAAGCTTTAGAGCACTTTTAGAGGGGGTGTTGTGCGACCTGTCCAAACGGATGCTTCGCAGTGGGGAGGGTGTTGCCCGCGTTGCCTTCATGCTTGGATTTGCGGATCAGGCGGCTTTTTCAGTGGCGTTCAAGCGATGGACAGGTGAAACGCCAGCCAGGTTTCGTAAAGCTGGCCGCTAAGTCTCCTGGCCTGTGCAGCGCGCAGGGCCGTAAGATGTCCAAGATCCACAAAACCTTGTCCTGTCCCCAAAAGAAAGCAGGCCATGGGGTCACCTAGTTCAATGGCACACAGCAGCCGCGGTGGTTGCTGACCCAGAACAAGGATGAACCTATGAAAACCTCGAAGAAATTCTTTATCGCCCCGATCTCCGGCGCCCTTCTGATCACCATGGCAGCCACAGCTCATGCTGATTATGTCACCGATAAAGCCATCAAAGGCGCAGTTGTCGGCGCTACTGTCGCGGGCATTGCCGGCGAAAGCATCGTAGGCGGCGCAGCCGCCGGCGCTGCGGTTGGTGCCGTGGGCGGTGCGATCCAGAAGGACAATTTCGAAGACGCGCAGGACGAGGCACAAGAACGCCGCGACGACTTCAAAGATGACCATAAGGACTGGAACGAAGACTGAAACGCCATCCCAAACGCGCCGAAAAAAGGAGGAAACACAGCCGAACAAAACTGACCGGTCAGCATAAGGTCCATCGGCCCTGCGCTGTTAGCATCCAGACGCAACGTGACTGACCACCCCGAACAGAACTCGCACAGTTTCTGATAGGTTGCCATCCGGCTCACAAACGAGCCGGGTGGCAACTTTGTTTAGGGCACTTAAATACCGGCCGTGCCCTGACTTCGCGTTTCAAATTCCGCTTCCTTTCTTGCCATTCTCGACCTGGGTTTTGTCCAAAATCCAAAAACAACCGTCCAGAACCCAAACGAACTAAAACGTCCTCTGCCCCAAATCCTGCTCATCTGAATAACATCGACGAGCTGGCAACCGAAGCAACCCAGGTGACTGCCGCTCTTTCCAATCCGACGCCAAAGGAAACGGCAATGAACCTACTAGCAAACTTTGACGCAGAGACCCTGGCACGCATCCAGTTTGCCTTTACTGTGTCGTTCCACATCATCTTCCCGGCCTTTTCCATCGGCCTGGCAAGCTTCCTGGCCGTCCTCAATGGCCTTTGGCTTTGGCGCAAGGACAAGGCTTACCTCAATCTCTTCAACTACTGGAAAAAGATATTCGCTGTCGGCTTCGCGATGGGTGTCGTGTCCGGCATTGTGATGTCTTACCAATTTGGCACGAATTGGAGCACATTCTCGGATACCGCCGGGCCTGTGATCGGGCCCTTGATGGCATACGAGGTGATGACGGCCTTCTTCCTTGAGGCAGGCTTCCTAGGCATCATGCTTTTCGGTCGCGAACGCGTGGGTCCCGGCTTGCACATGATGGCCACGGCGATGGTTGCCCTTGGCACTCTGATATCGGCCACGTGGATTCTTTCAGTCAATTCCTGGATGCAGACCCCGGCCGGATTTGACGTCAACGAGCTGGGGCAATTCATCCCAGTGGATTGGTGGTCGATCGTCTTTAACCCGTCTTTCCCCTACCGCCTGACACACATGGTGCTGGCGGCATATCTCACCACTGCCTTTGTGGTGGCGGGGGTTGCGGCTTGGCACCTGCTACGCCGCAATCGAACGGCCGAGGTCACCCGCATGTTCTCGATGGCAATGTGGATGGCTGTTTTGGTTACTCCTCTGCAGATCGTCGCGGGCGACCTTCATGGTTTGAACACGCTGGAGCATCAACCGCAGAAAGTGATGGCGATGGAAGGTCACTTTGACAGCCACCCCGAAGGTGCACCGCTTATCCTGTTCGGCATTCCAAACGAAGATGAAAAGCGCGTGGACTACGCCATCGAAATTCCGAAGCTATCGTCGCTGATCCTGAAACATGATCTGAACGCGCCGCTTGACGGGCTGGACACCATTCCCGACGACGAAGAACCCCCGGTCGCGATCGTTTTCTACAGCTTCCGCGTCATGCTTGCCATCGGCTTTGCCATGCTGGGCGTCGGGTTGTGGTCGCTTGTTCAGCGGGTTCGGGGCCGCCTCAACGAAGATCGCTGGTTGCACCGCGCATCCGTCCTGTTGGCGCCCAGCGGATTTGTGGCGGTACTGGCCGGTTGGATCACCACCGAAGTGGGGCGCCAACCTTACACGGTGTACGGGCTGATGCGGACATCGGACTCCCTTTCCCAAGTGGATGCGCCTGCAGTTGCGGCGTCTCTGATTGCCTTCATCGTCGTGTATTTCGCGGTGTTCGGAGCAGGCACGTTCTACATGCTGCGTCTCATGGGAAAACCGCCTGTCGAAGACTTCCAGAAAGCTCAAAAACCCATTGAAATCTTTACCTTGGCGGAGGCAGCATGATGCTTGAACTCTCGACAATCTGGGCAGGCATCATTGCCTTTGCCGTTCTGACCTATGTGATCCTGGACGGTTTCGATCTTGGAATTGGGATCCTCTTTCCATTCGCAAAAACCGAAAAGGACCGTGATGTCATGATGAACTCGGTCACACCGGTTTGGGATGGAAACGAGACGTGGCTGGTCATGGGCGGCGGAGGTTTGTTTGCTGTTTTCCCGTTGGCCTATTCTGTAGTGATGCCCGCGCTTTATGTGCCTGTCATCATCATGCTTCTTGCGCTTGTTTTTCGTGGTGTTGCCTTCGAATACCGATGGCGAACGGTACGCGGGCGCTGGCTTTGGGATGTTGCGTTTCACGGTGGTTCAACCGTGGCCGCACTTTGCCAGGGCATCGCGCTTGGCGCGCTGGTTCAGGGAATCCCGGTCGAAGGTCGGCATTATGCCGGTGGATGGTGGGATTGGCTGACGCCGTTCTCTGTCCTGACAGGTGTGGCCCTTGTGATCGGGTATGCCTTGCTGGGCGCGACGTGGCTCAACATGAAAACCACTGGAAAGATTCAGCGTCAGATGCGCTCCTATGTCCGTCCGTTGATGCTTATGACACTCGGGCTGATCGGTCTTGTCAGTCTTTTGACCCCGTTCCAAGACCCGATCTATATGGTCAGATGGTTTTCGGGGCCCGGCGTCGTTTTCACTGTGCTTGTGCCGGCTCTTGTAACTGCCATTTCATGGAAGCTCGATCGTGGCATAACGGAACAGCGCGACTATCAGCCCTTTGTCTGCGCCATTGCCCTGTTCGTCGTGTGCTTCATTGGTATCGGGATCAGCTTCTATCCCTATATGCTGCCTCCAAGCCTCACGATTGCTGAAGCCGCCGCGCCAGACAGCAGTTTGGCTTTCGCTCTGGTCGGAGCAGTCACTCTGCTGCCAGTGATCCTGGCTTACACCGCCTACACCTACTGGGTTTTCCGTGGGAAGATCGATCCAGAGGAGAACTACCATTGAAAACGCTAAAACGAGTTTTCTGGTTCGGCGCGATCTGGTTCGGCAGTGTTTTGTGCCTGGCCATTGTCGCGTACGTGATCAGGTTGTTCATCACCTGAAATGCCAATGAAACCACTGCTCGCGTGTGAGCTTGTCCGGCTCGCGTAAACATTTGTCCATGCGCCAAAAGAAACTCAGTTCGTTCCCACCAAATTCCTAAGAACAAGCGGTCCGCGGGGGCGTCTCATCTTCAACAATTCTAGGGGCTTTCATGCTTTCGCGTCCAAAGAACATTGCTGTGCGGTGAGATCAGATTGATCCGGCCCTGCCCACTCAATCAACGTAACGCCATGAAGGTCAAGGGTCTAAAGTTTGCAACAGATCCCTTTCCGAGGTTGCCAACCTACCCAATGCGAATGCCATCACAGCTTGGTCGTCATTTTGTAACCGGAAGGAAAATAGAGTTTGGCATGAGTCACGTTGTTCTCCTCCAGCCAAGTGGTTCTTTCGACGGTAAACAAGGCCGTTCCTTCGTTTTCCCCCAGGAACTCCGCAACCTCCAGATTGGCGTTGGTCGCTGAAAACGTCAGTTCAACCTCGGTAAACGGAACCTCACGGACAAGCCACTCGTTTGGCCCAATTTCTTCGAAAGACTGATCGCGTGCCTGAGGAATAGTCGCAATATTGATCCAGCGCTCTTCGAACTGAAAGGCTTTGTTTGAGGCAAAGTGCATACATCTGAGATGCAGAACCTCACCCCCTTTTGGGATCTTGACCTGAGCACGCAACCAGCCGGGGGCGGCGATAACCTCGCGCTCAACAAGCGAATATCGATAGGTGGCCCCTAGGTTGGTGATTTCTTCCTGAATAAGCGGAATTGTGATCCGGGCCTGGCGCGTCGGGGCTGTTTTAACCCGTGTTCCTGCCTTGCGCTTACGCTCTAGAACGCCATCATCAACCAGTTCGCGCATTGCACGGTTTACCGTGGCCCGCGCACAGCCAAATTCCTTGGCAAGCTGAATCTCACCAGGCACTACCGCGCCGGGAGGCCAGGTGTTGTCGCGAATGCGGCCTAGGATGTTTGATTTTATATCCTGATAGCTCACCCGCACGACAAATGGCCTATAATATGTCTAAATTATTTGCATAATGTTTGTACTCGTATGCGGCTAGGGATTGCAACCGTCGGCACGCCTAATTCGAACAACAGCAAGCATACGCTGCCTTCCTATGACTAACCCGAAATGCGACCAGAAATGAAACATGTCCGAACCAGAACCCTGGAGCCCGTCTTGTGGAAAAACGGCTTGGGGACCACGCGAGAAATTGCACGGGGAAGTGGCGAGCAGGGCGTCGTCTGGCGTGTGAGCCTTGCTGACGTGGAGGCTGACGGGCCATTTTCCACATTTCCGGACATGTCTCGCATCCTGACCGTTGTCGAGGGAGATGGCTTTGATCTGGTTGGCCCTGCGACACCGTTGAACGCACGGTTTTCCGATCCGCTCAGGTTTTCAGGCGATCTGGAATTGTGGTGCCGGCTGGAAGCGGGCCCAGTGCGCAATTTTAATGTAATCTATGATCCTGTTCAATGCGCTGCATCCGTAGATTGCCTGACTGGTGAAGGCACTCATAAGCTCCAAGCGGGTCCGAACGAAATTCTGTGTCTGTTTTCAGTGTACAAGGGCTGCTCTATCGACGGACACAGGGTTGAGCCCACTGAGGCTGCGATCCTCAAGGATGGCAATTTCACAGCCATCGGTTTTGAAGACAGCATTACATTAATGGCGCGCCTCAAGAACCGATAGCGGGCAAGAGAACCTCAATCTACTATGGGAGGTAACTTGGCTGTCACGCATTGAAATTAGCCCGGGGTGCATTTTTGCGCGCGAAGTTCCGACAGGTGGCTCAGCAATGCGTTCGCTGTTTTCCACGTCACCTGCTCCTTTTCTTCGGCGGTCAGCGCTGCCGGAACAACCGCATGCGTATAAGGATCGTCCGTGAAGATCGGATAATCCGATCCCAGCATAATCCTGTCTGCGCCCAAAAGCTTAACAGCTGCCTCCAACGCACGTGGCCCAAGTGAAGCGCAATCGTACCAGAGCCGACGCAGACGCTGGGTCGGGAACGGATCATCCGGGTTGCGATGCCGCGCAATGCTTTCTAACCGCTCAAAAATAAAGGGGAGCGTGCCGCCCAAATTGACTATCTGAAAGGAAACAGCCGGGTAAGAATCCAACAGGTCTGACATGATCATGGTCAAGGCGACCTGAGAAGCGCTGGATTGCAGTTCCACTGCGGACAGTCGGTATTGCATCAGGTCCGCGGGGCGCGGCGGCGGGTTTTGCCCGACTTTCAGACCAGGGTGCAGCATGATGTGACAGCCGTATTCATTTGCCGCTGCCAATAGCGGTCGCAATGTGTCAGCTTCGGCCAAAGAGTTGAAATAGTTCGACGGCAAAATAATTCCCGGCAAACCCAGATCGCGACGAACACGGCGAAGCTCTGCACAGGCAATATCAAGATCACCCAACGGCACTCCGGCCAACCCGATCAGTGCACCATCGCTATCAATTCCCAACTGGGCAAGGTGATCGTTAAAGGCAGAGATAACCGGTGCAATTTCCGTGGCGGGCAACAGATCAGCGCCAAGTGCTCCGGGGAAGGTCAGCAAGCGGTGCGTCAGTCCCTGCTTTCGCATTTCGGCCAGACACACTTGCGGGTCATGATAGGCATCGGTGAACGGAAATTCTCCATTCATCGCTGACATCACAGTGACCCCATCTGTGCGTGTTCGGAGGCGAGGATGCGACTTTCGGGCGCGCAAAGTCTCGACCAGCCCACCACCGTAGTAATGGGAATGCATATCAATGCGCATATTGGTCTCTCCTGACATCTCGATTACTGACGTAGCGCACAGAAAAGGCCCACCGATTGATTATCGCAGCGGGCCTTTTACAGTGTCAAAGTCAGAACGTTACAGGCCCCATTTTGCGGCGGTCGCCGCGAAGAACCCCTGCGCCTGACGCAGTTCGATCCAGCTGTTCACGTAGTTGATCCATACCTGATCGCTTTGGGGCATCAGCATCGCGATCGGTGTTGGCGCACGCGCCTCGGTTACTTCAATCTGACGCAGGTTCGGGAATTTTTCGAGCAGGGTCGAACCTTCGATATTCGATGTGATGAAAACATCAGCGCGCCCTGCCAGAACCTCCTGGAACCCACGTGCCGGTGCCTCAACGACCTTGATATCAGCGTCAGGGAACCACTCGCGGACGCTTTTCTCGAATGTCGTCCCCAAGGTGGTCGCAACCTTGACTTCCCCTTTGTTGATCGAGTCCCAATCCGAGAATTTTTCGGCCTGTTCTTCAGTGGTAAAGGGATAGATTTCAACTGAGATATAGCTATTCGAATACCCGGCAGCTTTCAGGCGGGGCGGGCTGATCGAGGCAGAACCTGTAATGTGATAGTTCCCGGCAACGACACCGTTTACCAAGGTCTTCCAATCCGTTGCCACGAATTCAAGCTCCACGCCCAAATCTTCGGCGAGTTGGGTCATGACGTCGATATCATATCCCTTGTAGGCGTTGGTTGCCGGATCCCGGACGGACATCGGGTTCCAGTCGCCGGTTGTCCCGACTTTCAGCACCCCATTGTTCAGTATGTCATTCAGGGCCGATTGGGCATTGGCCGCCCCTGTGAGCATTCCAACTATAAGACCCGCGGCCAGGCCCATTGATTTCAGCAGCTTCATCGCTTCCTCCCCTTTTGTTCGCGCGTTCGCAACCAGATTTATGTCTGTATTTATCATATTTTGTATAGTTTTAATTTGAAGGCAAAGCTAGTCTTACGCTAACAATCTCAAAGGGGCAGGTCTATGTCAGATGCATCGCCGGTCATCACAATCCGGGACTTGAATAAGTGGTACGGAGACTATCACGCGCTCAGAGACATCAATCTGGATGTCGCGCTAGGGGAAAGAATTGTTGTATGCGGACCTTCGGGTTCCGGCAAATCAACCCTCATACGATGCGTGAATTCTCTGGAGGAGCATGATTCCGGTTCGATCACGGTCGACGGGATCAAAATGACGGACAAAAAGGCCGCCGAGGAAATCCGATCCGAGGTTGGCATGGTGTTTCAGCAGTTCAACTTGTTCCCACACCTGACAATTCTTCAAAATCTGACGCTAGGACCAATCAAGGCGCGTGGCCTGTCGAAATCGGACGCGGAAGAACGCGCAATGACATATCTCGAACGGGTCCGGATTCCTGATCAGGCGCACAAACGGCCAACCGAACTTTCCGGTGGTCAACAACAACGGGTCGCCATCGCACGCTCACTTTGCATGGAGCCCAAGATCATGCTTTTTGACGAGCCCACCTCGGCGCTAGACCCCGAAATGATTTCGGAAGTGCTCGACGTGATCGTGGATCTTGCCCAAGAGGGAATGACGATGATCTGCGTTACCCACGAGATGGGATTCGCGCGCAAGGCAGCGGACCGTATGATCTTTATGGATCAGGGCGAAGTGATTGAAACAGGTACACCCGAAGATTTCTTTGAGGCACCTAAATCAGAACGTTGCAAGCTTTTCCTCAGCCAGATCCTTCAGCACTAAGGGGTATCACATGAAACGTACAACGCTTGTCGCTCTTTGTGCGCTTGTTATTCTCGCCGGTTGTAGTTCTTCGGGCAACTGGGGATGGTACGTCGTCAACCCCTCGACAGAAACGGGTCAGAACAACATCCGATTTCTTTTGTCGGGTTTCTGGTCGACGATCAGCCTGTCGTTGATTGCCGCCGTTCTATCAATGGCCATCGGGCTTCTGGTTGCCCTGCCGGGCATGTCTTCAAACCGATGGCTGCGGTTACCAAGCAGGGTCTACATTGAATTCATCCGCGCCATACCGCTCCTGCCGATGTTGTTCTGGGTATTTTATGGATTCCCGGTTGTTCTGAAATCAATCGGTATCAATATCAGCATAGACGCGTTCTGGGGCGCGATCATTACTCTGGCCATTTCGGATAGTGCCTTCACCGCCGAGATCTACCGCTCGGGCATCCAGTCGATTGACAAGGGTCAGACCGAAGCGGCAAAGACTGTTGGCCTGAATTACCGCCAGACGATGCTGTATGTAATCCTGCCGCAGGCGATCAAGCGGATTCTACCCCCGTTGGCGAACCAGTTCATCTATATCGTAAAGATGTCCGCCTTTGCCTCGGTGATCGGGATGCAGGAGTTGACGCGCCGTGCCAACGAGTTGGTCGTAACGGAATACCGACCGCTTGAGATCTATACGCTTTTGATCTTTGAGTATCTTGTTCTCGTCCTGATCATCAGCTTCTTCGTGCGCTGGCTGGAACGAAAAATGAGATCGGACGAAAGCCGCTGATCAATGAATAAAGTAGGCGAAATCCGCGGCGACGGCCCGCGCCGCGGCATCGACAAGTTCACGTCCGTGTTCTGGTCGGGCCAGTTCAGAGTAGGACCCGACGCGCCCATCGGGAAAGTCGCGCCGATGTTCATCGGGTGGCCCATGGCGATCACCCGCGTGGGCCGCGATGTACTCGGCAGAAAGCTTGCGCGGAGGACTCGTGTCTCCGGCCTGAACAACGCGATGGGTGGCCTGTGTAATCGCGACCTCGGATGGGGTGGCGTGCATACCCTCCCAGTCGCCGTAGTAGCCACGTCGGAGCTTGTTGACCCGGTCAAAGTCCCACCAGCTCCGAATTCGGATTGTCGCACTTACGTCGTGTGCCGCCTTCCGCAAGGGCTCAACGTTGGCACCGTGGCCGTTCAAAACATAGATCATCGAGAATCCATGATGGGCCAGCCCTTCCATAACCTCTCTCGCCAGATCGCAGTAGAGACCGGCGCTCAGCGAGACGGTGCCAGGAAAACTCATGTTGAACGGCGCAGGGGCGTAAGCCAGTTCGGGTGCCACTACCGCGCCGGCAATATCGGCCGCAGCCCAGGCGATCTCGCGCGCGCAAATGGCATCCGTACCGATCAGACCGATGGGCCCGTGCTGTTCGACAGACCCGGTCGGCAGAATAACTCCCTTTTGGGTCTTGAGGTATGTCTCGACCTCGGTCCAGGTCATCTCTTCCAATCGCATATTGCCAGCTAACAGAACCAGTCAAGAAAAGGAAAGACACGATGTCCTGGAGCGGATTTCTCACTGAAACAATGGGACGTATAGGCGTTTTGCAGAAACAGGCGCCGGGTATGTTCGAGGGGTTCAACTCGATGTCCAAAGCCGCCAAACGCAATGGCGCGCTGGATGAAAAGACCAAGGAACTGATCGCCCTGGGCATCGCAATCTCGACGCGTTGCGATAGCTGTATCGGGTTTCACACCAAATCGCTTGTCCGGCTCGGCACCACCCGCGAGGAGTTTTGCGAAGCATTGGAGATGATCGGCTATATGGGCGGCGGTCCTTCGATCGCCTTTGGCGCAAAAGCGCTGGAAGCGTTTGACGAGTTCACTGGCACCGGTGCTTAGGGGCCACACTGAGACAGCGTGTATCTTTTTCTGTCACCCGTCTGAGCTGTTGATCCACAGAACAGCACCTGCGACGGGATTTGTTGCAAACTTTGGATCATTGATCTTCATGGCGTTAGGTCATGTTGACAAATGGCGAGGCCAGAGGCGGATCGTCGGATATCGATGAATCTTAGGAAACTTTCCGCAGTCTTATCGCAGCGGGTTGCGACACGCCAGCGTTCTTAAGCTTGTTGAAGCATCGTTCGACCAGGTTGCGCAGACGATACAGTGAGCGGTCCACGCCGACGCGCATTTTCCGGATTTTCCGCATGGGTATCTATGGACATGTTAACGGCACGATCTGGATTGCTGAGGATGAGTTGGGACCATTTCTCGTTTATGAGGATGCAGTTGCCACCGAAGGTCCGTTCGAATTGATTCTTACCGAATATGCTAGGACCGAAGCCAACGGCAACTAAGCTGAGCCTGCCGCCTCGCTCCGTCATTTACGTGCCGGAGCGACACGATAAAATCTCCATCATTTTTGAGGGAGTTTGGCCAAAGAAATCACCCGGTCGAATTCAGCACCCAAGCAAGGTTGTTCCCCCTTTGAATCTCCGCAGACACCCAAGTTCAGCTAAGCGCACCACCGCACCGACTAGCGCACCACGCAGCATTAGGTAAGTTTCAGCCCTAAGTAGACTTCCAAGGACATACGTCCATACTGCAGTTGCAGCCCGCTTTCCAGGTATTCGCTACAATCGCAATAACTCGATCTTTTAGAATACATGGATCGCGGACGATCCGGACCTATGCAGAGCGCGAGCCAATGACCGCTTTCCCGGGCTTCAATTGAAACCCAGAGCTCAAATCGACATGAGCCACTTCTTGAAAATTCTCACCGTGACCCGCTCCTGATCGCCGGGGCGGCAGACGAAGTAGAGCCCACGATCCAATGGAACACGGCTTTTATCAAGGCGGATCAACCGTCCAAGTTTCAAGTCCCTTTCCGCCAAGAGATGCCTTGCTAGTGCCACGCCCTGCCCGTCAATCGCGACCTCCAAAAGAACAGCGCTGTCCACGTACTTGATGCTCTGCGCGTTGATCCGATTGGCATTCAAACCAACTTGCGCAGCCCAGCTTTCCCATCCGACGTTGAAGGCGTCGTGCAATAGCGGGAGGTCAGCCACATCCTGGGCGCGCATTGGCAATCGGGCTTTCTCAACAAGAGACGGCGCGGCCACGACAATCAATTCCTCTTGTCTTATCTGTTCATGATATAGCCTGTCCCAGCCTGGTTGCCCAAAACGCAAAGCGACATCGACCTCGGAGGATTCGAAATCCGCAAAGGTATCGTTTGTGTCCAACAACAATGCGATACCCGGATGTTCTTGCTGAAACGAGCTTAGCAACGGAACAAGCCATTTGAGCGCCAGCGATGTGGACAGCGACACCGTAATCGACTGGCGGTGATGCAATCGCTTCACCTCCATCACGCCCAGCTGCAACGCCGAAAACGCCCCACGAGTTGATTGATGCAGGCGTTCTCCGGCTTTCGTCAGTTCAACGCCATTGGGGCGGCGGTGAAAGAGCGTCACACCAAGATGCAGTTCCAGCAGCTTGATTTGCCGACTGATCGCGCCATGAGTGACGTTGAGCACATCCGCCGCCTTGGTCAGGCTGGAGTGGGTTGCGGTTTCGTCAAAGGCCTGAAGGGCACGAAGGTGTCTGAGGTTTTCCACGATGTGAGAAAATCTAACATCAATGTTCATGAAACTCGATAGGTTTACCTAATTCCAAGAAAATACACTGCTTTCAGCACAAAAATTCTCACATACTCTGCATCTAGAGAAAGGAGACACCATGCCTGAAATCAAAGTCGCGCTGATGACAGGAACGGGACAAGGCATTGGCCGGGGCTGCGCCGTTGAGATGGCGAAGGCAGGTTACAAAGTTTCGCTGATGCCTCCGTCCAATCGCTCGGTCGAACTGGCGGAAGAGCTTGGAGGCATTGGCCGCCGCGGCTCTGTTTTGGATATTGATGATCTGCAAGCGATGATCGACGACACCATGAGCAAATATGGACGAATTGATGCAATCGTCAGCAATATGGGCCACGGTGGCTCGGTGCCAGAAGCCATAAAGACGGTAGGGTTTGATCCCGACTTTGACGGGCCGCTTTTGGAACTCAGCGACGAGTTGTGGCACGAAAGCCTGGACATGTATGTGCTGAACGTCGTCAAGATTGCCCGTATCGTCACACCCTTACTGATCGCACAGGGCGGCGGTGCTTTCGTAAACATCTCGTCCATGAACACAATCGAGCCGCGAGCCCCTTATCCGATGAGCATGTTGCGCGGTGCCCTGCATAGTTTCTCAAAGCTTTGTGGGGATCGTTATGCACGGCATAACATTCGCATGAACAACCTGCTCCCCGGATTCTGCGAAAACGTAAACCTGTCTGAGCGGGCACGCCGGGAAATCCCTGCTCAGCGGCCGGCAACATTTGAGGAAATTGGGCAAGCTTGCGTGTTTCTTGCCAGCGATGGCGCCCGGTATATTAATGGCCAGAGCATACTGTCTGACGGCGGGATGAACCGGGCGGTACGATAGCAAAGAGGCGGGGAAGTATGATTGTTACAGCACTCAGTGAAACCCTTGGAACAGATCGCGATGTTTCTGGTCCGGGCTGGAACAGCAGAAGGTTATTGCTGGCGTCTGATGGAATGGGTTTTTCGCTCACGGATACGGTCATCAAAAACGGTGCCGAGCTTGAGCTTGAGTACACGCATCATTTAGAGGCGTGCTACTGTATCGAAGGAAAGGGGCAGATCAGAGCGTCAGGTGAAGAAACATGGCATTCCCTTGAACCATTTACCCTCTATGCCTTGGACCAACATGACCGACATTTGGTGCGTGCAACAGAGGCTGATCTGCGACTTGTCTGCGTCTTCAATCCGCCGCTCAGCGGGCGTGAAGTACATCGCGAAGATGGAAGCTATGCCTCAATAGCATCCTGATGAAGGTGGTGATGTTTACGTAATCCGATCGTTCACGCAGTGCGCAGCATCGGTCGACATGGGCTCAAACTGCACAATTGTGCTATCGTCACATGCGTGTTTCACAAACCACTGGCCAGACCCTCGGCCTCATGATTACTTGCGCTCTTACAGGCATCAAACAGCCAGGAGCGCCCAATGACCAGGCAATACAGCTTTCCCGAGGGACATTGGAATTGGCCAATAAAGCTGACTCACCACCACGCAGTGCGTGCGGGTGACATGATCTTTACTGGCGGGCAAGTGGATTTGGATACCCTGGGAACCGTACGCAACATCGGCGATCTGGATGCGCAGGTGCGTAATTCGATGGCCTATATGCAGGATCTTCTGACTGACCTTGGCGTGGGTTTCACCGATCTGGTGCGGTTGGTTGTCTATTACGTCGGTGACGCGAGTGATGAGGCCCGGATGCTGAACCTTCTGGTAGACATCATCGGAAATGAAGTCAAACCCGTGGTTAATCTGATCAACCTGCCTGAACTCTGCTACCCTGACATGCTGTGCGAAATTGAAGGCGTCGCCATGCGCGCGCCTGATGGCAGCACTCTGCCCCGTCAGAATTACCATCTCGATGCCCAATCACCCCTGCCTAAAGCCTTCTCGCATGTGGTGAAATGCAACGACATGATCTTTACCGGTGACATGACCGCCCGCTCCGCCGACGGATCAGTCACCCATCCCGGCGATATCGTGGCGCAAACCCGATTGATGATGGAGCGTCTCTCCCAAGCACTTCAGGCCGCAGGCGCAGGGATGCAGGATGTGGTCAAGGTCAACGCGTTCTATCTTGGCGACGGCACAGCAGAAGATTGGGAAGTTTCGGCCTGCATCCGCGCCGATTATTTCCCTAATCCCGGCCCGGCGCCCACCGGCATTCCTGTGCCGTCCTTTCCCCATGACGGGCTGACGACACGCATCGCTGCTACCGCCTGCGCCCCGGAAGCGCACCACATCCGTCATGCCTGGCCTGACGGGCACTGGAATTGGACCACTGCAATGCCTTACAAACACGGAGTCGGCTCCGGCCAATTAATCCATGTGGGCGGCCAGGTGGCACTGGATAAGCAGGCAAAGGTTCTGGAACCTGGCGACATGGTCGCCCAAACCCGTATCGCAATGGAGAATGTGGCTCGAGTATTGGATGAATTCGGCGCTACTCTGGACGATGTGGTCAAAGTCACCACCTTCTATCAAGGCAGCGCTTCGGCCGAAGCGCTACACGAAAACCTTCTGATCCGATCCAATTCCTACATCGCACCTGGCCCAGCCACGACAGGCATTCCGGTACCCAATCTGGTCTACGAAGACATGGTGATTGAGATAGAGGTGATCGCGATGCTTGAGAACGATAAGGAAGCGTGAATACACGTCAATCTTTCCTAGAAGTGGCCGGCCCCTACCGGACATTGAACACCCAGGCAAGTTATTGCGGTCGCAGCCCGCTTTAATGTCATTCGCTGCAAGCGCATAATTTACCTACTAACAAATTTAGACATCGCGGGATTTTGCCGCCGATTCATTTCGGGTGCTTGCTGACGCAGTATCCGCGCGTAGTTGCGGTATTTTTGTTTTTGCGGCGCAGCGCGTGTCGTCGATCTGGTCATTCGCAGATGTCGAATTGAACGGAAACGAAACGGCAAATTCAACGCAGCCTGGTCAGAAAAGTAAGACACGTAACCAAACGAGAATTCGCCGCGCTTGTGCTAATGGCTGTCTGTGGAAAAAATGATCGTTATCATTCCTGGCTAATTTGGCTGTTCCCTTGGAGACGGATTGTGGTCAACTGTCTCTCGACTTCGTCATCAAATTATCAGTGAAAAATTGAAATAAAAGTTAACCCGTTTCAGGCAGCATGTTCTTAAGTCGCGAAATTGTTGATCTGCTTACGCCCAGCATCCTTCCGATTTCTGCGGCAGTTTTGCCCATAGACAGCAGGGAAAGTGCCTCTTCGCGCTCCGTTGCAGTCAGTTTCTTGGGACGCCCTTTGCTCAGGCCGAAGGATCTGGGTCGGTCTTCGACAGTACGGCTTTCCAGATCGGCCAGCCCGAGTTCATAGTCGATGACGCCGGACAACACATCCAGAACTGTTTCCGCCCGTCCGCCTTCAGTGTTGATCCAAGGCTCGGACATAGATCGGAAAGCAGCTCCCTTTTCATGAACTTGCCGCAACAGGTTGACCAGTTCAGCGATGGAGTCCGCAATCGCAGATAGGCGCGAAACCACGATTACATCACCAGCGGACACATCCGCCAGAAAAGTTTCCAGTGTTTCTCCCCGGTCATTGCCGTCTTGTGTGGTATCACTCCAGATACGATCACATCCCTGGCGCTTCAGCTCGCTTAGTTGAACTTCACTTCGATACCATTTCGATGATACCCGCGCATATCCGATTTTTACCATTCTAAATCAATCTCGTAGAATTGGTTCCACAGTAAGTTCTTGACTTATGCACGCAATTATGAACGTTTATTTGCACGCAGTTCTGCACGAATATAGCGCTGAACCTGTGCAATGACAATCGCCTTAGCGAGTGACCGGGACTCAATGCAGCATTCTTTTACAGAAGCGCCCAGAGATGCCAGCCTTTACAATGAGGATCTGGCACCGGTGCCTGTTGGAAAGCGCGATTGGGGTTGGTTTGAGTTGTTCAATGTCTGGGCCAATGATGTGCAATCACTGTTCGGATACACATTGGCCGCCTCACTGTTTCTGACTTATGGGCTGAACGGATGGACTGTGTTTGCGGGCATTGTTTTGGCCGGGTTCATCGTCATGGGACTGGTCAACCTGATCGGCAAGCCGAGTGTCAGATACGGCATTCCTTTCCCGGTCATGGCCCGCGCAAGTATGGGTGTGCGAGGGGCAAACTTCCCAGCTTTAATCCGCGCCGTGGTGGCAATCTTCTGGTATGGTGTTCAGACCTATTTCGCTTCAACCGCACTTGCACTTGCCATGGTCGCGTTGATCGGCACTCAGGGACCACCCGTCTTTCTTGGCCTCAGTGCTATTGAATGGATTGCCTTTCTGGCGGTTTGGTCCTTTCAGATTGCCCTGTTCTGGAACGGGATAGATCCGATTGTGGGTTTCCTCAATTTTGCAGGGCCATTCGTTTATGCAGTGATGGTGGCGCTGGCCGTCATGATCTGGATTGAGGCTGGTAACGACCTGTGGCGCGAGCTTGGAACCATCTTTCGTGGAACCGGCAGTTATCAAGGCAGTCAGTTAGGTGCATTTGCGGCGGTGGTCGGAACGATGATCGCCTATTTTTCGGCTGTGGTGATCAATTTCGGTGATTTTTCGCGCTTCGTGCGCTCGGAACATGAAATGCGCAAAGGCAACCTGCTAGGCTTGCCGATCAATATCGCATTCTTTTCTCTGATTGCTCTGATCGTCACAGCAGGAACCGTCGCGATCTGGGGCGAAGCGCTGACCAATCCCACGGCAATCATCGCGCGGATCGATTCTTTACCGTTGACGCTCTTGGCTGCGGCAACCTTCTTCGCCGCCACAGTTGGGATCAACCTTGTGGCAAACTTTATCCCACCTGCTTATGACCTTGCCAACCTGATGCCCAGCCGGATTAACTTCCGGGTCGCCGGCATCATCACTTCGGCCTATGCGCTGGTGATAGGCGGTTTATGGGTTTCGACCATCAGCCAGATCGGCATTCTGGGTTTTGTGAATACGCTTGGGGCCGTTCTGGCCCCAGTCTACGGCATCATCATCACCGATTTTTATCTGGTGAAATCTGGCAATCTGGATGTTGATCAGCTGTTCTCGGCTGCGCGGGATGGTCCTTACTTTTACAGCAATGGCTGGAACATGGCGGCAATCGTGTCATTCATCCTTCCGGCCATATTTTCCGTTCTCACAGTCTGGGTCCCAATGCTGAGCACACTTTCGGGCTTTGCATGGGTGATCGGCGCAGGATTCGGAGGTGTGTTCTACTGGGCAATTGCAAAGCGTTGACTGGCTGAGACTTTAGCCAATTCGATGCCCGAGGGCAGAGAAGCCGATCACCGCTACGCGTGGTCGGACAGGGAAGGTTTGTCCCGGACAAAAGCTGAAATGGGATTGAACGTCGCAACCCTGCGACTGCAACGGTTCGGGTGGGATGCCTGAAGCGAAGGGCGACTTTTGTCGCAAACTCCGGGGGGCTTACCCCCGTATCAAAACGGGAGGAAATAATGGTAACTACAGCAACCTCTGTCGAAAGCGCAGGTACAACAGATCCGGAAGGCGATACGCTTAATCCGGTATCGCCCAATGAAAAAACATGGGGCGCATTTGCGATCTTCAACATCTGGGCCAACGATGTTCAATCATTGTTTGGGTATTCACTTGTCGCGTCGCTGTTCATTTCATACGGCGTTGGCGGTTGGACCGCCTTTCTGGCGCTTATTGTGGCCGGGCTGTTCGTCATGTGGATGGTGAATCTGTCTGGTGCACCAGGCGAGAAATACGGCATTCCCTACCCGGTTCTGGCGCGCGCCAGTATGGGTACGGCTGGGTCCAAGCTCCCGGCGGTGTTAAGGGCCACAGTCGCGGTGTTCTGGTACGGCGTTCAGGTCTATTTCGCCTCAACCGCCCTGTCACTTCTGATCCGTTCGATCACCGGCGCGGATGGCGGGGCCGAGATGCTAGGCCTGACTGGTATCGACTGGTTCGCCTTCTTCATCGTCTGGGTGTTTCACATCGTCATTTTCTGGCGCGGTATGGGCTGGGTCGAAACGTTCCTCAACTTCGCTGGGCCTTTCGTTTATGCGGTAATGATCGGCCTTGTGATTGTTCTCTGGCAGCGCTCAGACGGGCAGCTTCTGAGCGCAACGGCAACGATCTTCGCCAATCCCGAAGGCACGTTCGGATCTGAGGTCAAAGGCTTTATCGCGATCTTCGGCACCATGGTTGCCTACTTCTCGGCTGTGATGATCAACTTCTCGGACTTCTCGCGCTATTCACGAGACAAGGCATCTATGAAGGCGGGTAATCTAGCTGGTTTGCCGTTGAACATGATCCTGTTCTCGGCCTTGGCGCTGCTGACAACCGGTGGTGCAGCCGTAGTCTTCGGTGAGGAGATCATCAACCCGACCGAGATCGTTGAAAAAACCGATAGCGTTCTGCTGGGCATTATCGCCGCCATCACTTTCTTCGCCGCTACGGTAGGTATCAATCTTGTCGCGAACTTCATCCCTGCGGTGAACGGCATCGCCAACCTTGCACCTGGGAAAATCAGCTTCCGTCAGGCAGGCCTGGCCACATCAGTCTTTGCACTGGTCATCGGTGGCCTGTGGACGGCCATAATCTCGAATATCGGCATCGCTGGGTTCGTGAATACACTGGGTGCAACACTGGCTCCGATCTTCGGAATCATGATTGTCGACTATTACATGATCCGCAAAGAAGAGCTGAACAGGGATGACCTCTACAACATGCAAGGGGGCGAGTACCACTATGGCAATGGCTGGAACGACTCGGCTCTGATTGCCTTCGGCGTCGCCTCGGTGTTTTCGGTCGCCACGGTCTGGGTCCCGGCCCTTGGCATACTGTCAGGCTACGCCTGGATCATCGGTGCAATCCTTGGCGGCGTTATCTATAAAGCCATGGCAAAGAAGAATGCTTAAGCATTTGGTAAGAGGTGGTGGGCAGTGCGCTGCCCGCCACAACATCCCCTGAAAGTATTTTTTATCGCTTACTCGTTACAGACAAGCTTCGGTCTTACGCCGCCGCAATAGCTGAGATTGCACCGGGGATCGAGCATCGCCAGAACAAGGGCTTGAACAACCGAGCCGAAGCCTCGCATCAACACACCCGCCAGCAGGAGAAGATCATGGGGCGGTTCAAGTCACCCGGACAGGCGCAGAGATTTCTGGCGCCTCATGACCAAATCGCCGCATTGTTCCGCCCAAAATGCCACCGCCTTTCTGCCAGTTCTTATCGTCACGCCCGAGCTGATGCTTTTGATATTTGGCAAAATTACACGCGCGAACTGAACCCCTGAACGCCACTCAGATAGCCCTGTGCTGCAAACCACGAACAACCTGACAAAGCCGCTGCGACATATTTGTGTTGGTTCTATTGCAAAGGTCCTGACGAACGAAGAAAACCCGACATCACACTGCGGGATCAAACACCTAGACAAATCCCCCTGCGCATAAGAACCTGTGACCAAACAAAAACAGGGAGAAGATTGATGAAACTGATTGCTGGCCCAGTTCTGGCCTTACTTTTCTCGACGACCTCAGTGCTTGCTGCGGGCGATGGGACCTGCGCCAAAGGCAAGACCCTGACAGAAGGCACCCTGACAATCGCAACAGGTAATCCGGCCTACTATCCTTGGGTTATGAATGACGCGCCCGAAAGCGGCGAAGGATTCGAAGCCGCCGTTGCTTATGCAATCGCCGAAAAAATGGGCTTCGACCAGAACAATGTCACCTGGGTTCGTACAAGTTTTGACGAGGCGATTCAGCCCGGCGCTAAGAACTTTGACTTCAACATGCAGCAGTACTCGATCACTCCCGAACGGGAAGAAATGGTTGATTTCAGCCTGCCCTATTACACCTCGGCCATGGCGGTTCTGACCACCCAGAACGTTGTCGATTCCGGCGCAGAAGCGACGTTGGACGGCCTCAAGGAATTGAAGTGGGGCGCTGTGGCCACGACGACAGCGATCCCGATGCTTAACGACGTGATCCAGCCGTCTAGTGAACCGCTGCTTTACAACGACAATGCTGATGTGAATGCGGCCATCATGGCTGGCCAGATCGATGCCGCAATTTATGACCTGCCTACGGCACTCTATCTGTCGGCTGTCGTGGTCGAAAACGGTGCTTTGCTTGGTCAGTTCCCTGCGGGGCAATCCGAAAGTCCTGATCAGTTCGGCGTTTTGATGGAAGAGGGCAATGCGTTGAAGGACTGCGTCAACACGGCCATCACAGAACTGACCGAAAGCGGCGAGCTTGCCGCGATTGAAACCCAATGGCTGTCCGAGGCTACAGGTGTACCGGTCATCGAATAGATGGAAGAAACGTCATTGCAAAAAGACTCGGTTGAGCGCCCTGCCGCGACGCCCACGCGTCGCGAGGTTTATGAAGCTGAGGTACGGCGTCGCTCAAATCGCATCGCGCTGATTTCAGTGGTCAGCGTGGCTCTTGCCATCGTCGTCCTCGTCCCGCTCGCCCCCGGTTGGGAGGCCGTACAACGCTCGTTTTTTAACGGCCGGGTCTTCGCCGAGACGTTTCCCGGATTGCTCGAAGCCTTTCTGATGAACGTGATGATATTCGCGTGGTCTGCACCGCTTATCGCGATCACGGGTCTGGTTATCGCGCTGTGTCGGGACACGCGCGCACCAGCACTTTTTCCGCTGCGGCTGTTCGGCATTGCATATACGGACATCTTCCGTGGCCTGCCAGTGGTTCTTGTTATTTACATTATTGGCTTTGGCGTGCCCGGGTTGGGCCTGCCGAGGCCCTGGAACAGCCCCTACATTTGGGGCACGCTGGCGCTGGTTTTGGTCTATTCGGCCTATGTGGCCGAAGTGATCCGCTCGGGCATTGACTCTATCCATCAGTCGCAGCGATCCGCCGCGGCCTCGCTGGGGCTAAGTGATCAGGACGCCATGCGCTATGTGGTCCTGCCGCAGGCCATACGAAACGTCGTTCCTGCAAATATGAACCTGTTCATCGCTTTGCAGAAGGACGTGGCGCTTTTGTCCTTTATCGGCCCGGTTGAGATTTTCCGTCAGGCTGGTGTTTACAAATCGCTCTATGCCAATTTTACGCCTTATGTGGGCGCAGCGCTTATCTTTCTTGCGCTGACCATACCAGCAACGCGGTATGCGGACTACCTTATGAACAAGCAGAACAGGGCCCGTACATGACAGCGAAGTTATCCTTGCGCGGGGTGCGGAAACGGTTCGATGATCACGAGGTGTGCAAGGGCATTGACCTGGATGTAGCTGAGGGCGAGATGGTGTGCCTGATTGGCGCCTCAGGCTCTGGCAAATCCACACTCTTGCGCTGCATGAACCTGCTTGAACCCATCGATGACGGCGAGATCTGGCTGGACGGGAAAGACATCTCTGAACCGGGACTGGACCCACAGCCGGTGCGTCAACAGATCGGCATAGTCTTCCAAAGCTACAACCTCTTTCCTCACATGACAGCGGCAGAGAACGTAATGCTCGCGCCACGTCGTGTACGCGGGCTGAGCAGAGACGACCTGCGCCCGCGGGTGACCCAGCTTTTCACGCGCTTTGGGTTGGGCGACCGGATGGAGCACTATCCAGACCAGCTATCGGGCGGCCAGCAGCAGCGAGTGGCTATCATCCGTGCGCTGGCGATGGAACCGCAGATCATGCTGTTTGACGAGATTACAAGCGCACTGGATCCCGAACTGGTAGGCGAGGTTCTGGACGTGCTGAGGGACCTGCGAAAGCAGGGTATGACCATGGTACTAGCCACCCACGAAATGGGTTTTGCACGTGAGCTGGCAGACAAAGTGTGTTTCCTTGATGCCGGACGCATCCTGGAACAGGGCCCGCCCGAGGTGCTCTTTTCCCAACCACACGAACCACGCACCAAGGCATTCCTTTCACGCGTGCTGTGATGCCCAAACGGGTTCTGTTGCGAAGTACTAACTGACCACAGCGATAGCTTAGTACCGGCGAGTTAAGCGGCCAACTCCGCGAACTGTTTGAAAGGACAGGTTTCGGATCATGTCGACCATCTCGATCTGGATTGGGTATCCAAGGCCCCTCAGCATCTTGTTTGTGGAATTGGTGCCAGCTGTGTTGGTACTGCTTTTGTCGACAACAAATTTGCGTGGTAGGCCGTTCATATCTAAGGAGCGGGAGAAGAACTTCGTCGCGATGGCCTTGTTCCGGCGCTTTGACGGCATGAAGTCACCAGTCTTACCGTTTTGCTGATGGCCCGATAAAGGCAAAGGGCATTGTCCACTCAAAAGGTGAAACGATACTGGCCTTTTACAGCACCGCGAAATTTACGAACACAAATTGTGGACAACTTCCAAAAATAAAGGGCCCGACCACATGGGTCGGGCGACTGCAGGTCTGTCAGGACTTGGTTCACAATGGACGTAGGCGAACCAGCCTAGGGTCACAATACGCATCGACACTGTAGCCTTATCTGCTGGCAGCAGGGTTAGATCTTGCGTACCAGGCCGGGGCGATCTAGCAAAAACCCTTGGACATCGGTAACCCACCGTCTGTGGTTGTGATTTTCATCGTCGTGGCGCTAGCCGCCTATTTGTTGTCAGTGCTGACGTGACTAGACCGGCTCAATCTTGATGTTGTCCAGCCAGTAGTCGCCAAGCCCCCGAGTGTTGTTGAACAGCAGGACGTCATCTTCCGCGCGTGCGGTAAAATTTGCCTCAAAAGTACCGGATTGCCCGGCCTCGACACTGAGAACGACGAGGGAACCGGTTGTGCTGACAGTGTTGTTGATACGAGCTGTGACGGTTCCATTGCTAGCGGATGCGTCGATATCAGCGGTTAACCGGTATTGCTGACCCTGTACCAGAGCGCTGACGTCCTGAGAAACCCTGATTGCCGCCGCCCCAGCAATGACACGCAGTCTTCCGGCTTCTATTGCAAGTGTAGTTGAACTGAATGGTGCCCAGCCAGTTGTTTCCGCTTCGAAGCTGCCGTTAGCCACCAGATTCAGTGACGCGGTGCCATACCGCGACCGCGCGGCCAGTGATGTGATTGAAAGCCCTAGACTGATCATATCAGATCACCAGAGAGCCAAAATGCTGCTTGCTGAGTTACCGGTCGCGTGAATCCGAGTAAACCGCCCAGGCAGAAGAGTACCACTTGGGACGTTTTCATAGACTTCCGTCTCACCAAAAATCGTGGTTGCTGTGATATTGCCGCCATTTCCGACCCACAGCGCCCGAGTAACGTTGGGGAGATCAACGGTATCGCTTGGGAAGACTGCGGCGTGATGTTCCTGAGGGCTATCCAGACCGGCGCGGAGATCTGCGAAATCGTCTGCCATTAGTTTTCTCCTTGGATGATTTGTGCGCCCGACCCGATGGGCTAATCTTCATTTCGAATGCGTAAGTTACTTCACGCACTTTGCAAAAAGTGTTTCCACCGCGTCCCCGCAGCTCAGAAATTCTTTACGATCCTGCGCCTACAAGATTTCAACGTGGCCGCCAGTGAACCAACCTCCAAAGAGTACGACCTAGCGTTTCCTCTTGAAGATAGTCCTGGCCTCGATATCCAGTTTTGTTTTGTGTCATACCTGCGGGCTTCCCCCGCGAAAGCAGGTTTGATGACGTTTCGGAACATGGCGTGTTCTTTTTAAGTTTGACAGCGATGTTCACAGTAAGACGTTTTCCTGTGAAACCTAGATTCCGCCGCTTGGTACGCCCTAACACCGGAAGCGCTTTGCCGAAACTTGCCAAGTGTCATTCAGGCTGATAGTGCGAGGCCGAACCAGCGTTGTTGGTTAGTAAAAATATGCAATTAGGCTAGGTATAATAGTTGTCTTTCGGGTTAATGGCCTTTGGCTACATGTCCGCCCTAGTCGCGTATTTGGTGGCCCAAAATTATGTCGTGAGCGCCAGACTTCTCCTCATTGTCCTCGCCGCACTTATGGTCCAGTTGCTTGCGGCAGCCGGTATTTTCATTGGCCCCGTGGCGGACACGATTGCATACGTTGACACAGTTAACTCGTGTCAATTCAACATTTTGCTGTGCGGTGATCGAGTTCATACATACATTTTAGGTTTCATGAGCACGTTCCTGGGGCCGTTATGGCCAGTCTTGCTCGGATGGTTTGCTTTTAAGTTACACAAGAAGTGCTTTGATATGGCCGGGGCGTTCAGGACGAATATCTTTTTCATGATCGCATTGACGTATACCGCTTACCAAACAGCAAGCGGTATGGGCGAGTGGACCTACTGCATTTTGGCGATCTACATCGCTTTCATTTCCATGAAACCGCCATCTTTCCTTCAGTCGCCCGCAAAATCAGTTAGATCGTCTTTGCTTGCGGTGGTCGCGTTCTTTACACTTGTGTTGGCGCACCCCGGTAACCTTTTTGTAGCATCAGTTTTCTTACGCAATCTCAAATTAATTCTGATTGCTTTGCTTTCTGCCGCCTTGCTGTTTTTTGTTTATTGGGACCTATTTGCTGCGTCTGTCTCCAAAGCCTACATTTTTTCAGGGCCTGATGCCGCGTTGTCAGCTGTTGAATCAAAGCTCCGAATTGCAACGGAAAGGGGCGATACCTCTTACGCAGGGTGGCTGCTTGTAAGTGGATTTCCATATGAAGCGAATGGCGTGGCTCTTGCGGTACTACAATTCACATTCCCGTTCTTTGCGCCCGACGCGGGCGCGATTTCGCTAGCAATAGGTGCAATCAGCGCACTCTTTTCAGTGTTGTGCGTTTTCTTGTGTTGGAAGTTGAGGTTAGCGCCCTTCTTTGTGGCGATCTCTGCCATTTTGATTTGCCACGTCGTGTTTGGCATCTCGTCATATACGCCAGGTGTCGGTTTACGCCACAAAGTCCCATTGTTCGTTTTCTTGCTGGCCGTTCACTATTACACTGAACGTCCTGTGTCAGACAGAAAACCCAGTCGCAACTTTCATCCGATACCAATCTAAACCGCGCCACACGACCTGTTTGGCTTGAGGTACGCAAAGATCCCGCCAAACAGGCCTTGACCACAACCTATTCACAAGAAAAAACAGGAACGGATTCTACACCCAAGCTGCCCGTACAAGGGACCGGGTCAGATTAAACTTTGGGATTTCAACTCATTGAATAATAATAAGAAAATTGCAATAGGCGCAAATACATCGCATTACGTGTGGCAAGCACGCAGAAATCTAATTCGGGCAATCCAGAAAGAGGGTCATGACGTTGTCATCGTGGCACCAAAGGATGAATACACCGCGTCGCTGATGAAAATGGGTGCTTCCCATATAGACGTGCCTATGAAAATGAACAAGAATCCAGTGTCGGATTACATTCTTTACCGTCGATTTAGGGAGGCATTGCAGCAAGTTAGCCCAGATGTATACCTTGGCTATACGATCAAACCGAACATCTATGGCTCACTCGCTGCGCACCGGCTGGGCATTCCCACGATCAACAACATTGCGGGACTGGGTACGGTCTTTGTGTCAGACAATTTAGTGACACGAGTCGCCAAGGGCCTCTATCAAATGGCTTTAAAGCAAGCGGCTATGGTTTTTTTCCAAAACCCAGACGATCGCGAGCTGTTTATCAGCAACGGCGTCGTCCGGCACGATAAGCACGACCTATTGCCTGGCTCTGGCGTTGATTTAACGAAATTCGCCTACACTCCGCTACCTGAGGCAGGGCGTGGCGCACCTTTGCGCTTTGTGCTTATCGCGCGAATGTTGTGGGACAAGGGTGTGGGCGAGTTCGTGGAAGCCGCACGCGCTATCCGCCACCACCATGGCGATGTGCGCTTTTGCCTGCTGGGTTCTCTCGACAACGACAATCCGGCTGCTATTTCGCGCGCGCAGATGGATGACTGGGTACATGCAGGTGACATCGAATATTTGGGCTATTCGGACAACGTAGTTCAGGAAATCGTGGACTCGGACTGCATCGTGCTGCCCTCGGCTTATCCCGAGGGCACGCCACGCACCCTGCTCGAGGCCGCGTCTGTCGGTCGGCCGATTGTCACTACCGATGCCCCCGGTTGCCGCGAGACCGTGGATGATGGCGTCAATGGCTTCATTTGCGGTTTGCGTGATGCAGCGGACCTTCAGAACAAAATGGAGCGCGTGATTGAACTTTCGCCTCAGGCTCGCAGCGCGATGGGTCGCGCAGGGCGCTCCAAGATGGAGAACGAGTTCGACGAGAGCATAGTCATCGGCAAATACGTCCAGGAAATCCGAACGTTGTGTGGGACATGACACCTATCGACGTAGCGGCGCAGAAAACAAGGTAGCTCCGCAGAATATGGCGGCCAGAGATACATCATTGAAGCATTGCCCCGAGGCTCCAAACGCGGATCTCCACAACATTCACGACTAGACTTGGCCCCGCTGTGGGCAATCAAATTGTGGCCGTCCCTTCGTTCATTTTTTTTTCGGAGCGGCGGAAATACCTCAGCGGGCAAGCATTCCTGCAAACCTGTCGCTTCATAATAGAGGCTTTTGGAACACTCCGTTAGAACCGGCATCGCCGGCCCGGAATAACGTCAGGAGGGCAACGTATTGAGACTGTCACTCAAGAGGCAAAAATATGATCCGTGGTATTCTGAGTAAAAGCCTTGGGACTGGGGGCTTAAAGGTCTCACAGGCGCTGATGGGTGTCCTTGTAACTATTGTCATGACCCGGATTCTTGGTCTTGCTCAGTTTGGTCTTTTCTCTTTCGGTCTGGCCGTGGCTACCGGGCTTGCGATTCCGACGAAAAACGGCGTAACAGAGCTTGTCGTGCGCGAGGTTTCCCGAGCGGCTGCCGCAAACGATCCAGCAAAACTGCATGGCGTTTTACGTTGGGTTCTCCTTTTCAGCGCGTTCTATTGCGCCGTGGTCGGTGGAATCGTTGCGTTCGTCGCCATAACGTTCTTCCCGGCCAGTGATCTCGCGTTTTCAATTGCCATTTCAACACTGCTGTTGCCCGGGTTCTCCTTGATTGGAAACTGGTCCGGCGGTTTGCGCGGCTTGGGAAAGCCAGTGGCAGCGCTTTTTCCCGATACGGTGCTGCGTCCGGTCATTCTGATCATAATTTCACTCATCCTCAACGTATTGCTACCCGGAGCGATGACGGCAACCCATGCTACCTTAGCAATGGTTGCAGCAGTGTCTTTGTCAGCTGCGCTTAATCATTACCTATTTTGGCACAAAGTTCCTGCCGCGCTTGCTGCTACTGGGAACGCGAAGATTGAACATCGTGCGTGGCTACGATCTGCCCTACCATTTACTGCTATCGGCGGCGTGCAAGTAGCGACAAGGCAGGCAGATCTGATCCTACTTGGGCTCTTGGTCGGGGAAACGGCGGTTGGCATCTATCGAATAGCCCTGCAAGGTGCAATGCTGGTGGCTTTTGGATCGCAGGCGGTGAATGTTGTGCTGGCCCCGCGTATGGCGCAGCTGCGCGAAGGTCGAAACCAGGACGAGTTAGTCGTCCTACTGCGTACCAGCATCGTATTGTCGCTTTGCGTGGCGGTGCCAGGGCTGCTGATTTATGCGGCCTTTGGCGAACAGATATTAGCCTTACTCTTTGGAACAGATGCCGTTGCTGCACTTATCCCCCTGTTGATCCTTTCGGCCGGCAATACTTTGGCTATGCTAAACGGCGCCGTCATCCCCCTGCTCAATATGACTGGCAACGAGAATCGTACTCTCATGTCGTTTGCACTGGCATTGGCGTCTACCATCGTGCTGAATTTGGCACTCATTCCGTTCTATGGGACGAACGGCGCTGCCATGGCCGCATTCCTGGCCATCGTTGTCTCAAGTCTTGCACTGCGGCACGCAGCGATCACTAGTCTTGCGATTGATCCGCCTACCACTCTTTTCAGACAAAGGGTTCCTGAAAATGATCACGCCTAAAAACCCAAAACCTACTGCGCTTGTGGTGGGTCCGATGAAATGTGGCACAAGCTGGATACACGAGTATTTCGAAAGTCGCAGGGACATCTGTCTTCCAAGTGGCGTCAAAGAGACGTTTTACTACGACAGGTACCATCACCGTGGGTTGGCATGGTATGAAAGACACTTTAGGCATTTCGCCCCCGACCAAAATGTCGCAATCATCGAAGTGGGTCCTTCGCTCTTTCATGCCTCCGGCACCGCCGCCCCGAAGATTTTCGAAGAATTAGGCGATATTCCGATTGTTGTGACTCTGCGCGATCCGGTAAAGCGGGCATGGTCGCATTACCAGCATATGGCCCGTGGCTACACAAAGCTTCCCGTGCATCAAGCCGTGCAAAAGTTTCCTGAGATCATCGAAGCAAGTCGGTATTCTAAGCACCTTCCAATCTGGAAGGCGCATTTCAGCAGGGTCACCGTTCTACAACAATCAGATCTTGCCGAAGATCCTGACGGTTATGTAAAGACACTTTCGAATGGGCTAAGTTTGCCGATCAAAGACGCTGGAAATATGGCTGAGCGGCGTGTCAATGAGGCGACGGCGCCCAGATCTTATGTTCTCGCGCGTATTGGGCGTTATGGTGCTCGTGCACTACGGTTCATTGGGCTTTACTCGGTTGTAAACGCGCTCAAAAGTGCTGGCCTTAAATCGGTTTTTTTTAGTGGCGGCAAAACGGCGAAGCTGGCTGCGACCGACAGCGATTTGAATTTCCTCGAAGAGTTGCTGGCATCTGAACGGCAGTTCGTGTCTTCGTACGTCGAGGGCACGAATTTGAAGTGATGTGTCGGCCGTGCTTAAAATTGGTTCATTGCTCATTGTATCGCTTCTGAATTGGGCAATACAGTCGCCTTCGCCTGACCAGATCTCCAGAAACTGCTCCAGCGTTCTGTTGACCATTAAAGCCCGGTGAGAGGAACAGCCAAAGTCATTGCGGCATTAATATGCTTCAGAGACAAGTGGGGCAGCTGAACCAGTGTTGGGCCAATATAGCTAGAACCATGAGTTTAATGAGTGTCGGCACCAAGGCCTCAAAAACAACCCAAGCCAGCCCGTTCAGGGGTTTACCGGCAAATCCATGTTGTGTTTCTTCTTAGGTATCGGCCGTTAGTTGCTGTAATATTTGTTGGCATACCCGCCGTATGAATAGCCGTAGTGCTTGGCGCTGCGAGCGTTGATCTGGCCCAAAACAAGACCGGTCAAGCGCTGGTTGTCAGTGTGGAAAAGTCGCATAGCTTCGGTGACATCCTGCTCGGAGGTGGCGTTCCATTTGACCGTCAACAACACTGCATCCGCATTGCGCGCAATCAGCCGAGCGTCAGATACCAACAGCGTCGGCGGCGTGTCGATCAAAATTATATCGTATATCTCACGCATCTCTTCCAAAAAGAGCCGGAATCGATCCGAAGCAATTAGATCCGCCGCATTCGCCGCAGTCTTCTCGCCAGCCAAAACATCGCAACCCAATAGCGAGTCATTAAAGATCGCCTCTTGCGCCTTTACATCCCCAGCCAGAACCGAAACGATCCCCTTCTTCGGCGCTTCCTGCAACTGTGCCGTCATCGTCAGGCGGCGGATGTCACCTTCAACCAGCAACACCTTCTTGCCGATTCCGACAAAGTTTTGCGCCAATGCCATAGAATTTGTCGTCTTGCCTTCTTCCGGCAACGAAGATGTCATCACGACAATCTGCGGTGGGCGGTCCACATTGGACAACATCAGCGAAGTGCGCAAGTTACGCACTGCCTCGGCTGCAGCGGAAGAGGGTTTGTTGACAAGATATTCCAGAACCTTGCGGCGCCCGCGAACGGGAAAAACCGGGATTTGGCCCAAAACACTGTACCCGGTTTTGCGCTCCATCTCGTGCGCCGTGCGATAACCTTTGCGCCTTGTTTCGTTCAGCACAACAATAGCAGCACCCAACAAAACGCCCATAATGGCTGAGAAAGCAAGGATCACCGGTTTTCGCGGTTCCGATGGATCGCTGGGGACTACGGCGCGTGACAATTGCCTGCTATCCGCTTTCTGAATTCCTTCCTGCGCGGCTGTCTCTTTCAGGCGTGCCAGGAAATATTCGTACAACAACCGGACCGCTTCTGCCTCGCGCCCCAGTTGTTGCAGCATGATCAAGTCTGCATTCTGCAGCGCGATACGCTCGCCCAACTCCTGAGATGATTGCGTCAAAGCCTGAACTTGTTGGGTCGCGCGCCCCGCCTCAAGCTCAGAGCGCGCAAGCAGGCGCTCAAAGGCGGTGTCAAACGCGACCTCACCCGTGTCGGATGCGTTGATCTGCGAGAATATGCGTTGTAACTGCGGGTCCTGGCTGGCTTCGACCTGGGCCGCGCGGCTATCAGCAGCTTCAAGTGCTTCATATCGCGCCTGGGCCGAGGCGCGAGTTGCTTCAGCCGAAATGCTACGTTCGCGCAAATCCTTAAGCTGAACTTCCTGTAACTGAAGCGCTTCAGGTGAGATCAACGCTGTTGTTGCATTGAAATCATTGAACTGCGCTTCGGCAGTTTCTAACTCAACTTGCAACTCGGCCACGCGCACGGTCAGCCATGCAGTAGCATGTTCCGTGGCTTCAAACTTCACTTCGATCTGGTTCAGGATGTAAAGCTCGACAATAGTGTCGGCAATCAACGCAGATTTGCGCGCCTCTTCGGTCTCGACCGTGACCGTAAAGACCAAGCTTTGCCGCACGTTTTTCACCGAAACCTTTTGCAGAATGGCCGAAACCACACCGTCCCGAATTTGCTGCTCGGCTATATCCTCGGGCACCTGTTCGCGGTCGCTCCCAACTCCAAGCAAGGATTTGATAAACTGCTTGACCCCGTCTAGCGCGGATACAGGTTGAAGCGCGGCGTTGAACTCGGGGTCCGATACCAAGTCCAGCTTGTCTACAACCTTGGCCATCAGGCCGCGCGACTGAAGAACTTGGAGCTCTGAATTGACCTCAACCGTATCTCCGGCAAGACCGCCCACCACGCTTTGAAGATCAACGACGCTGGCCTGTTCGGTTTCCAATATGACGACGGCTGTGGACCGGTATAGCGGAACAGAGGCCACAAACGCGTAATACGCGCCAAACAAAATTGCAGCTGTGGTGCACAGGGCAATAATCCACTTATCGCGCCACAAAATGCCGGCTAAAACTCCAAGGTCGATCGTGTCTTCTTCCGACGTGTCGTTTATCGGGGTACGCCCGGATTTAGTCGCTGCGTCGTGTATCGGAGTTTGCTTCATATCAAGCTTAATGTCCCTGATGCCAAATATACGCAAAGCGCCTGCGCTTGCGCTCTCTACATGGCTGCGAAGCATAAATAAAGATCTCTACATGCTTTGGTCTAGACACTCAGAAACACGGCAGAAATTACCGTTTAAGTGATGCTATATCTCTAAGAAATCCACGCCGAATTAGACATGCAGCATCCATCGACACCATCTTGAGGTAGATGCTGCCATTGTACCCAAAGAACCATCGGCGCAACCTGTTTCCCAGCGGAATTGCGACGGTTCTCTCGGTCTTCGTCTGAGTAACTGAAGCACATGAAAAGACCGAAGACCAAGCCGCGCTTACTGCCCGGACATATCGCGGGCTGTTCAAAGATTACAGCGCCGCGGTCCAGACCCGGTAACGCCCCTGCCCCGTTACCTCTCGGATCAAGCCGCGCCCCATAAAACGGTCGATATTGCGTTGCACCGCAGCGCGCGAAGCCTGCGTCAGGTCCTCGGCAAGCGGCGCCGACACCATGGGCCATGCGGTCAGCGCGTCGATCAGGCGCGGTGGCGTGCGACCGCTCAGGTCACTTGTCGCCTCGCGGGCACGCTGATCCCAGGCGCTGACCCGATCCAGGTGCAACAAGGCCGCCAAAATCGACTGCCCTGCCCCTCTGATCCAGGCTGAGAGTTTCTCCTGCGGCTCACCAACCCCGCGCAACGCCCCCGGACCCGACAGCGCCAACGGCATGAAGATCGCCCCACCCCGCCCCATCGACGCAGCATGTCGGGCTGCAATGATCGCTGCCTCAGTGTCCTGACCAACGCCTTCTGACAGGGCGCGCCAGGCATGAAACCCGATTGCGGCCTGCGTGACGGGATGCAAGCCTTCTGCGTTCTGCATAATCTCAGCCAAATCGGCGATCGCCTCTGGCATGTCTTCGATGCCCTGTGACATGCGATCAAGAAATGCGGTCAGGCCAGTGGCCCAGCCGTCTTCTGCCGGGCCAGCCCCCGCTGTCAGACGGCGCACGGCCCAGCCTGCCCGGAACATCGCCTGGACATCATCGCCGGTTGCGCCAATCCGTAATCCGACCCACAATGCAAGCCGGTCGACACCGATCCTATCCCCTGTCCACCAGCCCAGATCAGACACATCCATCAGCGCCAACCGGTGTCCCCACCCTGTCGGCCCTGCGCGCAAACGTTCGTCCAACGCCCCAAACGTGGCCGCCAGTTCCGCCAGTTCATAAGACAGCTCGGCCTGCGCCGCGCGCCAATCCCTTGGGTCAAACAGAAGACGGCGATCGACTGCCGGACCGGGGGGCAGAAATACGCCCTGTGCCATACCTTCATCGGGAGGGAGGAACCAAAGATCATCTTCCTCAGCCGGGTCGATGTCATAGATGCTGGGAGGACCGATCGCGTCGTCGTCCTCATCCGGGTCCGGCATCACAGGTTTCATCGTCATGCCCGCTATATTTCGGACATTTCGTGCGGTTCACAAGACGTATTCCGCCCTGCCCCCCGGTCAACCTGCGAATGTTGTGGTCAGAATGTTCAGTTGCTGGTCAAGATCGGTCTGCTTGCTGCTGCCGATTAGCATATAGCCATATCCATCCTGCGCCCATGTCGCAGTGGCAACACCACTTATCGCCGCAAGTTTGACATCCTTTGCCGGCGCACCTTCCCCCTGGCGGATCACACAGAAGGCCAGCGGCTGGCCCTGATCATCCGCAAAAACTACCTGGATCAGAGGTTTTCCCTTAAAGGACAGTACCTGAGCGCGCTTCAATTCCAGCCCGGGCAGCGTCTCAAGTGTGTCCCGGTTAAGCGATCGGCCCAACTGTGCCTCAGCCCGCGCAAATTGCGCATCCAGCGCAACCGGAGAACTGTCCAACGATTCAATCGTGTCCGGCGAATAAAGCGACTGATAGATTGCTGCCTGTTCGGCCCAACCCATTGGCTCTGGCCGTGTCGCCCAGAAAGTTGCGGACACGGCCACGACGGCAACCGACGCGGCAACTGCCATCAAGCGCCAGAGACCGCCTGAGGTGTCGGCCGTACCGACCGGCATTGGCTGCGGCAATTCAATCTTCGGCTCATCCGCAGGGATGTTGTCAAACACTGATTGCACCACAGATGCCAGCGGGTCCAGTGTCATCAGGCGTTGTTCCAGTGCAAGATCGGTTTCGATCGCCGCTTCGATTGCGGCGGCCTCGGCCGCATCCGCATTGCCTTCCAGATACGCCCTCAGCGTCTCGTCGGAAAACTTCATTTGCCACTCCGTCGAACGGTGTCTGCCGCATCATGCTGCATCACGTTTTTCAGTTTTTGCCGGGCGTTGGACAACCGGCTCATGATAGTGCCTATTGGCACCTCCAGCAACGCGGCGGCTTCGCGGTAGCTGTATCCTTCAACAAACACAAGCATGACTGTCTCCCGCTGCGCTTCTGGCAACTCCATTACTTGTGTAAACACCTCAGCGGCGAAAATATTCGTTTCTGAATCCGGTCCGGTCGCAACCAATTCGGCCTCGGGCGTTACGGACAGCGCCTGGGCCTTACGCACCGAGCGTGCGCGCACCTCATTCAGCCAGATCGAGCGGCAGATCGTCATCAGCCAACTGTCCAGCCGATCATACGACGTAACCTGATGATGACGCTCCAACGCACGCAGACACGTCGATTGCAATAAATCATCGGCAACATCCGACGCCCCCGAAAGTGCAAGACCAAACCGCCAGACCCGTTTGGAATGCGTCTGGATTGCGCCGCGCACGGCCTGTTCGGAGGAAATATCGGGACTCATCGAATAAATCGCGACCTGTGTGTGTTTGCTTTTCACGGACCGGGCCCGCGGGGTCAGGACTGACATAACCCGAGGAGGAAAGAAATGAAACTTCTGTTGAAGGCAGTCACGATTGCGTCGGCAATTGTTGCAACCCCGGTTCTTGCGCAAACTTGGACGCTGGACCCTGAAGGCTCGCATCTGGCCTATGGTTCGATCAAAAAAGACACCGTGGGCGAGGTAAACTCTTTCACAGGCCTCTCCGGTCAGGTTGGACCCGACGGGAAAGCCGATATTGAAATTGACCTTTTGTCGGTGGAAACCAATATCGACATTCGCAATGAACGTATGGTCGAATACGTGTTCCAAAAAGCGGGTACAGCTTCACTGACGGCGCAGTTCGACATGGCAGATGTAACGGCCCTGAGCGTTGGCCAAACCACGATTGTCGATGTCGATGCGATGCTTTCGTTGGCAGGCACAGAAGTAGCGTTTGATGCCGAGATGTTTGTGGCGCGCCTGTCTGAAACATCCGTCTTGGTTTCAACAAATGACATGGTGTTCATCAGTACAGAAGATGCAGGCGTCGATGCTGGTGTGGAAAAGTTGATGGAATTGGCCGACCTGCCCGGCATCACCCGGACCGTACCCATCACAGCGCGTCTGATATTCAACCTGGACGAAAAGACAGCCCAAGCCGAACCTGCCGCCACCGCCGTAACTGCTGCGGTTGCTATCGAAGGTGACGTCAAAGCAGGTAAGAAGGTGTTCCGTAAATGCAGCGCTTGCCACAAGTTGGACGAAAACCGCCATACGGTGGGCCCATCGCTTCACCGCATTATCGGCGCTACGGTGGGTCAAGCTGACGGATTTAAGTTCTCGGAACCTCTAAAGGGGTCGGGTATCGTCTGGACAACCGACACCCTGACCGCCTTTCTGGCGGATCCCAAAGGCACAGTTCCCGGCAACAAGATGCAGTTTCGCGGCCTGAAAAAGGAATCCGATATCGTGAATGTGATCGCCTATTTGCAAGCCGAAGCACAGGGTTAAACCTGAACCAATCCAATAAAGCGGGTTCCCTTTACACGTACCGCCACGCTATCCCTTGTCTGACCTCAGACAAGGGAGACGCGCGGCATGAGCGACACGGTCAAACTGACACTGGACGAGATCCGAAACCTCAGCCTGTCCATCCTGACCAAGTCGGGGTTTGGCCCGGAACACGCGGCCGCCATTGCCGATGTATTGACGACCTGCCAGGTCGACGATTGCCAATCTCATGGGTTGTTCCGCCTGTTCATGTGTAATGACACCATGAAGACCGGCAAGATTGACGGGCATGTGGCCCCGGCTCTTGCGCCTTCGGATAATGCCATTGTTCGTGTCGATGCGCGCGGAGGCATGTCTTTGCTGGCTTTTCGCGAAGCATTGCCTGTGCTGATCGAAAAGACCCGCACCCACGGCATCGCTGCAATGGCAATCAACCGCTGTTTTCACTTCTCGGCCCTTTGGCCCGAAGTGGAAAGTCTGTCTTCAGAAGGTCTGGCCGCGATGGCGATGGTGCCCAGCCACAGCTGGGTCGCACCGGCTGGGGGCACTCGGGGTAGTTTGGGTACGAACCCGCTGGCTTTCAGCTGGCCGCGTCAGGGCAAAGACCCATTCACGTTTGATTTTGCCACCAGCGCCTTTGCCCGTGGTGAGATTGAGCTTTATCACAGGGCGGGTAAGCCCCTGCCCGAAGGCGTCGCCATAGACAAATATGGAAATCCGACCACTGATCCGCAGACCGCGATGGAGGGGGCGATGCTCACCTTCGGCAGTTACAAAGGCTCGGCCTTGTCGATCATGATCGAGCTGTTGGCCGGTCCGTTGATCGACGACCTGACCAGCCTGGAAAGCATGGAGTTTGCCGAGGGCCAAGGCGGCGCGCCCTATCACGGCGAGATCATTCTGGCTTTTGACCCCGCCCAGTTCAGCGGTGGTCGTGCCGCAGCAAATGATGAGCGCGCCGAACGCTTGTTTGCCGACATCGTCGATCAGGGTGCGCGCCTGCCGTCGCAAAGACGTTTTGCTGCTCGCGCACGCAACACCGCCCGTGGACACGTTGAGATCGCGAAAACCCTGTACGAAGATTTGCTGGTTTTGGCCGAATAGGTGTAAGGCCCGCGATCTTCTCTTTCCCTTAGCGGTGCGGCTGGCTAAGAAGTTCCTCCCAATTGAATTCAGGAGGCCCCCTTGGACCGCATCGCCCGCACCATCGCCACCGAAATCAACGCCCGCGCCGAACAGGTCGGTGCAGCGGTAAAATTGCTGGACGAAGGGGCCACGGTTCCATTCGTGGCGCGTTACCGCAAAGAGGTGACTGGCGGGTTGGATGACACGCAACTTCGAACTTTGTCGGACCGTTTGACCTATCTGCGCGAACTAGAGGCGCGGCGCGCAACCATCCTGAGTTCAATCAAGGATCAGGACAAGTTGACCGACGAGTTGGCGAAATCCATCGCGCAGGCAGACACCAAAGCCCAACTGGAAGACATCTACCTGCCCTACAAGCCCAAGCGCCGCACCAAGGCGATGATTGCGCGCGAAAACGGGCTGGAACCGCTTGCCGATGCAATCCTATCGAACCGTTCCACCGATCCCGAAAGGCTGGCACAGGGTTACATTAGTGATGCGGTTCCCACAACAAAGGACGCATTGAATGGCGCGCGGGACATAATCACTGAACGGTTGACTGAAAACGCCGCCCTTCTGGGTGAATTACGGAATTTCATGCAACGCGAGGCCTTGCTGACCTCGAAAGTGATCGAGGGTAAACAGCAAGAAGGCGCCAAATTCAGCGACTACTTCGATCATTCGGAGCTTTGGGCCAAGACCCCATCGCACCGCGCCCTGGCAATGTTACGGGCTTCGAAAGAGGGGATCGTGACGCTGGACATCGCCCCCGAGCCCGAGGCTGGCGCCGCGCGAGCCGAAGCTATGGTGGCTGCTCATCTGCAGACACGCAGCGATGCACCCGGTGATAAATGGCTGCGGAAAGTTGCCGGCTGGACGTGGCGGGTAAAACTGTCCCTTGCGATGATGGTCGAGCTGATGGCCGATTTACGCAGCCGTGCACAAGACGAAGCAATTCATGTTTTTTCCCGCAATCTCAAAGACTTACTGTTTTCCGCACCTGCCGGCGCGCGGGCTACCTTGGGGTTGGACCCTGGAATCCGAACCGGCGTCAAAGCCGCAGTCGTTGATGCAACAGGCAAGGTGGTTGCGACGGAAACCTTGCACCCATTCCAACCCAAGAATGATTTGCGCGGATCGCGGGCGGCGATCCTGCGCTTGATCTCAACCCATAAGATCGACCTCATCTCTATCGGCAACGGTACAGCGAGCCGCGAGACCGAAAAGATGGTTGCTGACACGTTAAAACTGCTGCCGAAGGGCGTCAAAGCCCCAACCAAGGTTGTCGTTTCAGAAGCCGGAGCTTCGGTCTATTCGGCATCAGAATTGGCCGCGCGTGAATTTCCAGACCTGGATGTATCGCTGCGTGGCGCTGTTTCGATTGCCCGCCGCTTGCAGGATCCGCTGGCGGAACTGGTAAAAATCGAACCAAAATCCATTGGCGTCGGTCAATACCAGCACGACGTTGATCAACATCGCCTGTCACAGTCGCTGGCTTCCGTAATCGAAGACGTTGTGAATGCTGTGGGTGTGGATCTGAATACGGCCTCTGCCCCCCTACTCTCACACGTTTCTGGTCTTGGACCCGGCCTTGCGGAGGCTATTGTTATGCATCGTGATCTCAACGGCGCGTTCCAATCCCGCAAGGAGTTGCTGCGCGTCGCGCGTCTTGGGCCGCGCGCCTATGAGCAGTGCGCAGGTTTTTTGCGGATACGGGATGGCGTGGAACCCTTGGACGCGTCCTCGGTGCATCCAGAAGCGTACAAACTTGCGAAACGGATCGTATCTGCCTGTGGTCGTGATATTCGCCAAATCATGGGTCATGACGGTGCCTTGAAAGGGCTGCGCGTAGAACAGTTCGTGAATGAAGATTTTGGCCTTCCGACTGTGCAAGACATTTTCTCAGAGCTGGAAAAGCCAGGTCGTGATCCCCGCCCTAGTTTCGTGACCGCTTCGTTTACTGATGGGGTCGAAGAGATTACCGATCTGAAACCTGGAATGGTGCTGGAAGGGACAGTCACCAATGTCGCCGCGTTTGGCGCTTTCGTCGACGTGGGCGTGCATCAGGACGGTTTGGTCCATGTCAGTCAGCTTGCGGACAGGTTTGTCAAAGACCCGCATGAAGTTGTGAAAACGGGCCACGTGGTCAAAGTTACGGTGGTCGAGGTTGACGTGCAACGCAAACGTATTGCTCTGACCATGCGAAAGGATGGCGGAGCCTCGGCGCGTCAAGAACAGGACGGCAAGGGTTCAGAAAAACGCCCATACCGCCCAAAAGGGAAACAGGCGCAATACGCAAAATCTAGAGAAAACGCGCACCACAGCGCACTTGGTGACGCCTTAAAGTCTGCGCTCAAAAAGCAATAGCCTGGATGCACGTTACTGAAACAACGCTCAGGTGAAAGCTTCAGGTTCAAGCTCCTCCCAGAATTCAAATATCTTTGTGGCGTTCAACCCTGATCGCCACCCATGAGCTCTGAAATGTTCACGGTCGAGATCATTATCAAGGCCCGATAGAAAGAGCCGCTTGTCGGCATCGCGTTGCGTTGGGTTTCGCCGCGAAACCAGGTCCTCAACAATTGCCAATCGCCGCGCACGTTCGGTCCGCTCTACAGTTCTTGCTTCGTATTCCTTGTCCTGCTGCTCTTGTTCGGCAGTCCTGCGTTTTACAGCTTCACCCACTGATGGGCCTGGCACCGCCGACGTCTTCTTTTCTGGCGCTTGATAGTTGTCCCGCAAGGCAGCGGACAGGAAACCAAGAGTCGATTTAACTCCATCCCTGCCCTTGGCATATTCGAGCTTTTCCCGAACATAGTCTTCGCCATGTTCAGAAATCCATTGTCGCGCCAACCTGTCGGACACACCTTGCTGGCGCAGCGTCTTGTAGATTGTCAGATTGCGAACGCCATCTTCATCATCAATCTCAAACATCGCTTTCTGCGGGTTACCCTTTATCAGGAACCGGATATCTGTAACTGTGCGGCCTTTCTTTTGGAATTCAGGTTCAATGAGAATATCAGAGCTTTTGTTAACTTCGGCGACAGCTGGTTTAATGATCTTGGCATTCAGGTGCTTGAAGCTGCCATAATAGTCGCTTCCGTCGACACCCATGAGCTTTCTGAAGACATCCAGCGCCCACCAACCCGTCGATCCTGTCCGGACAAATCGATAGCAATTTTCATAAAGCGCTAAGCCGTGTCCTGAACTAAAATTTCTCTGAATCTGGACATTTATTAACGCGTAGATCTTCGGATCATAAAGTTTCTGCGCCAATGCTGGTGAATATGCGTATTCACAGATTCCATTCTTCAACTTTGCAAAACTCAACAAAGATGAAACACCCCATTCCTGGCGTCCCTGCTCATCCAACATGTCCCATTCAGCGACCGTTTCAGCCAGAGCGCGCAAGCTTGCTCGCAACGTGTCAAAGTCGTTTGAGTTATATCCAACCATCATCGCCAACGTCCGGGCGTCAATTGTATGGGTCGGGGCGGACGTCAGCGCGTCATATGCATTCAACAACAAAACGTTCGACAACTTGCGTTGCAACAGCGTCAACTTCCCGCTGATGTGAATCGCGGCGACGTTTTTCTTAACTGTCTCCCGACGCAACGCGCCTGAGAGGTTGTCCATGTTTACTTGTGTATCCGGCATGATTCTGCCTGGCTGCTCGTTTGCTCATTATTTGCATGATAGGTACCTGAGTTGCAATCTATTTTAGGTGCCTATATACAGGATGGAGCCAATCCCGTAGATGGGTACCTTTCTAAGTAAGCCCAAAAGTTATCCACAGAAACACATGGTAAAGATTCGCACGAAGCGAAGAACACGCAAACTCTCGTGCCCTGAACCCCAATTTAGAGCCTTTTTTAGGGAAAATACTAGCGCCCTGAGAATCGGGACCCTTCTAACCGTAACTAGGTACCAAACGTCCTGTACTTGGGTACTTATAATACCGTATGCGGGTCCCCTTGACCCTGTAAATGGTTACTCATCAATATGTAATCTCTTGTATTAAGTATGTTTTTCTACCCCAAAGATTCTAAATTATACAAAAAAACTAAACGATTTGTTGCGTTCTGCATTATTCATTTTTCAAGTTTCGCGGCGAAACCTAGTCGCAACTACAACTTCAGTGGAAAAAACGAAGAGGAAGGATAGCCTCTCCTCCAAATGTTCGCTACATTGCGCTATATACGCCGCCAAGGCGAACATTACCTGAGGTACCGACAGTGAATAAGAACAACCAACCTCCCCTGCCCCCTTATCTCAATCTCGAACCGGAAAAAGCAGCGGCAAAGTTGCCTGATCCTATTGGAACTTCACGATTCGCTAAAGCTGCCACTTTCTGTGCAAAAGGACGCGAGGATTTAGCCAGGAGAGGTTACGCACCCGACGGTGAAAAACGGTTACGTCGTTTCTCTATCTGGGAGATCACCAAATACTTAATTCCCGTAGCGCCAGCTCACCTAAGACGCGTCCTCAAAGCAAATATCGAGCTCCCACAAGGCGAGGGGGAAGCAGGTTCAAAGTGGTTTACTCTTGAAGAGGTTCTGACGCTTAGAAAACACTTTGCCGCGGAAGGTGTCAGTACTAAGGAATACTTGCCATATCGTCCGGAAGGCCTGCCTGCCAAAGTCGTATCAGTAGCGAACTTCAAAGGGGGCGTTGGCAAGACATCAACCGCGGCTCACCTTGCTATGTCTGCGGCATTAGATGGCTACAAAGTTCTGGTGATTGATCTAGATAGCCAGGGATCGATGACGTCAATTCTTGGCGGAACAGTTGCGGACGAGTGGCAAACAGTATTTCCGCTGATAGCCAAAGATTACGCGAGGGCTGTTCAAGAAGAGAACCGTGTCCGGCAGGTTGGCGGGCAGGCCGAAATCCCTTTGGATGAAACACTGCAAGAGGCGCTAGCAACAAGTCCAACTGATGTTATTCAGAAAACCCATTGGCCCAATATCGACCTTATAGGGGCCCAACTGAATTTGTATTGGGCAGAGTTCCAGATCCCGGTCTGGCGTATGGGGTTAAAAAGTTGGCCATTGTGGGATGGTCTGACCAACTTTCTTGAGACTGAAGGTGTTCTAAACGATTACGACATCGTATTCATTGATACCCCTCCTGCACTTGGGTACCTAACGATCAACGCATTGGCTGCAGCGGATATCCTTTTGGTCCCGCTTGGAGCGTCATTCCTGGAGTTCGATTCAACCGGCCGCTTCTTTGACATGCTGTATACGACGTTCGCAAGTATCGAAGATGGGGAGAACACCGCCCAGCGAGCAGCCGGATTGCCAGAGTTGAAGTTCGAATGGGATGTCGTTCGGGCAATCATTACCCGATTTGATGCCAGCCAACAGACAGATATGGCGAACGTGATCCAGGCGTATTTTGGTGACTTCATGAACGCTTACCGACAGGACTTCACTGCTTTGGTCGGGCAGGCGGGTGAACAAGTGAACGGTATTTACGAGGCTGACTACCGAGATTTTAACCGCGAAACCTATGTCCGTGGACGTGAAACTTTTGATCGTACCTACGCGGAATTCAAAGAAGTTCTAATAGGTTGTTGGTGGCGGGATGCCCAAATGGGAGGAGAGTCGAATGGCTAAACGTAGAAGACTTGCTGTTCCAAACACAGCGGAATTAGAAGAGTTGGAGGTGGGTTTCGCCGCGAAACCTTCTTTGAACCCGTTTGACGGTACAACGCCTACACCACCGATTGCACAGGTAGCAGCAGAGGCTGCATCCTTAAGCGGAATGGCGACTGTCACGGACCGTGTGGAATTAGCCAAGGATCAAAGCGACGCAGCAAGGTGGCGAGACGCAAAGGATGCGGGTTTGGTGGCTGAAATGCTACCGATTGAGTCGATTGATGCTGAGTATATTCGTCGAGATCGGATGGTCGAAGACGAAGAGGCTATGGCGGAGCTTTTGGAGTCTTTGAGAACAAACGGGTTGCGTACACCTATTGAAGTGACGCGTGAAGGCGAAAGCTATGGTCTTATTTCGGGGTTCAGGCGCTTAAACGCTTTTAGACGTTTGTCTAAAACAGATGATCGGTTTGCAACCATTCCTGCCTTCGTGAGAGGTGCTGGTTCGGGGCAGGGGGCTTACGTATCGATGGTCGAAGAAAATGAGCTACGCTCTAACCTAAGCCCATACGAGCGTGGACGTATCGCAGTTCTGGCAGTAGGGCAGGGGATATTCGAATCTACCGAGGCAGCAGTCGATGTCTTGTTTGCAGCTGCCTCCAAAGCCAAGAGATCAAAAGTTCGCAGTTTTGCTATGGTCCATGAAGCTCTCGGTGACCTGCTGCAACATCCTGTGGCGCTTTCGGAGAAGGCGGGTTTAAAACTCGCATCGGCGCTGAGAGGGGGGGCTCAGAGCAAACTTCGTCGTGCACTGGCAGAGGCAGAGGTTATTGACCCTAAAACTGAATGGGACGCTCTGGAAAATGCAATGAAGTCGTCTCCTCCGCCTGCTGCCGATAAGCCCCGTGGCGGGCGTCCGCAGCTAGTCCAACCGTTGACACCGATCAAGTTGGGTGGAGGGGGGACAGTACAGGCCGAGCTGTCACCAGATGAAGTTCGCATTCGAGTCCGAGTGCGGGGAGTATCGACCGAGGATGCTCAAGAACTGATAGAACAGATCGCGCGCCACCTTGGTTAGTTTAGTGGCGAAATCAGAACAAAGCGGCTGATGTACGTTTCCATTGGCCGCATAACATCTAAAAGCTCGCGCAAATGCGGATCATCAATATAGTGAGCAAAAAGCTGTTTTAATGATCATTATGGAAACTGGCGCTGTGCTATCATAATGCTCCTTGAACTCAAGTTTGCGACAGATCATGGCTGAGCGCGGTTAGAGGGGGGGGCTGTCGCAAACTTTGCCTCTACCTGTCAGGTCGAGTGCGTTCCTGGTCGCGTGCACAAGAACATGACAGGAGCAGGCCGTGACAATCTCGTTGAAGGCGCGCATTTTCCGAATGACGTGATCACACTCGCGGTTATCTTCTACCTGCGGTACGGAGTGTCTTACCGGAATTTGGACGAAATCATGGCCCTTTGCGCAGTAAGGCTATAGCCGCGCCATCTACTCGTCCAACAACCAGAATAGACTACTCAACATGACCCCCACATCTCAGGTGCTTGAACCATGTCGCCGAGATGGGGACAACAAATTTATTGGTCCAGAACCAAGGGTTTGCAAACGCAACGATCCGCTTTTGGAGACACAAATTAGGCCGTTTGGCCAAGTTCCAACTCGAAATTATCAAACGGTCGAACTGATGGGGCTCAGAACCGTGTCACAAGCCTTAAGATACGAAGTAGGATGTTATTTCTCCCACTCCTTTTACAAAATGAGTTTGCGCTTCCGCGTTGGACAAATGGTCACCCAGTGCATCTTTGGTTTCCTCGGAGATGTGGATGTGCCCTGACCTTCCCGTGGCCTCGAGACGGCTGGCAAGGTTCACGGTTTCCCCCCAAACATCATAAATTGAACGTTTTCGCCCAATCAGACCAGCAATGACGGGTCCGGAATGGATACCGATGCGGATTTGCAAACCCGCGCTACTAACTGTGCTGTCGGACATCGTTCTCAGGATGTCACGTGCAAAGCTTATTGCCGCTAGCGCGTGGTCCTCGCGACGCAAAGGAATACCCGATGCCGCCATGTAGGCGTCTCCAATCGTCTTGATCTTTTCGATACCGTGCAGGGTGGCCAGGTCATCAAATGCAGTGAACAAGTTTGACAATTCCAGGATCAGGTCACCGGCGTCCATGCGGGCTACTAGTGGTGTAAATTCCACGATATCCGCGAATATTATGGTGGCGCCGACGAAACGATCAGCGATGTTTGTCTCGCCATCGTTTAGTCGTTTGATAACCGGCGCGGGCAGCATCGAGTGCAGCAATTTGTCTGCCCTGTCACGTTCGTAGGTGATCTCATTTGTGAACGCCAATTCCTTAGCGCGCCAGCGACTGCGTTCCATGCAGGCATCCACGCGCGCGTGCAGTAACACCGGGTCGATAGGTTTTGGCAAATAGTCTTCAGCGCCGACACTGATACATTTGGCGATAGCGTTTGTCTCGTTCAGACCTGAAACCATGACCACGGGTATTTCGCGCCAAGACGGATCTTTTTTCATTCTTTCGAGGACGTCGATGCCATTTACCTCTGGCATTAGGATATCCAACAGAACAAGGTCGAAGCCCTCGCGATCTAGTGCTTCAAAAGTTTCGCTGGCCGAGCCGACCGATCGCACACTGTGTCCTCGGCGCTCTAGCAAACGAGTCAGGATTTCCCGATTAGCCGTCTCGTCATCGATCACCAAGATACGCCCGGTCAGGGCTTCGCGACCGGCATCTGAGCTCGCAAGGCTGCGTTCAAGGCTGGCCGCAATTTCCTGATCCCGGTCACTGTCCTCAGCGCTTTGCGGAATGTCCGCATCACTGATGGTGCTGTCGATCTGTAGCGCCAGCTTACGCGCTTCGCTCAGGATCGCGTTTATGTCGCTGCGAGCGGAAGGCTTCAGATCTGCCTCGAAATCATCCAGAACCATTTCGGAATAACCAATGATCGCATTGATCGGTGAGCGTAAATCATGCCGTAATTTTGCCTGAGCGTCTTTGTCGGCCGAGATTTGGTGCGCACTTTTCCCCAACAATTCGATCATCTGAACAAGGTTGCTGGCGGCGGCGCCAATCTTTTGCAAATCCTTTAACGCGGCTTCTGGCCCAGTTTTGCGCACCTCCTCGATCAGCAGGTTATGAAACCCTACGATCGCTTCTGACGGCCCATTGAGGTTCTGGGAAATGCGGGTGGCTAGTGCCAACTTGTCTTTCCGGGTCTCTGAAACCATGCCGCGCTACCCGTCCAGCAGTTTTTTAATAATCTCCAGCAACCCAGGCAGTTCGATCGGCTTGGTATAGAATTCGTCGCATCCTGCCTCCATGGCTTTGTCGCGATCACTTTGCATCGCATGGGCAGTTAAAGCGACAACTGGGATAGTTTTCGTGTCTGGGTTTGCTTTTATTTGTCTTGTCGCCTCCCAACCGTCGATTACGGGCAGGCTCATGTCCATTAAAATCAGATCTGGTTTATCCGATAGGGCTTGTTCGACGCCAGCCTGACCATCGCGGGCCGATACGGTTTCGTATCCTTTTCTTTGGAGCCGACGCGACAGCATATCGAGGTTCATATCGTTGTCTTCCACAATAAGTATCTTTGCCATCGCCTTAAACTTTCCGACTTATGAATAGTCCTGTAACTGACGTTTCAGCGCCGCAATCAGATCACCTCGACCAGTATCTCCTTTGCGGATGACCTCATCTGAATGGGCTTTCAACCAATCCAGCTCGTCCCGCGTCAGGTCCTTAGACGTGGCTACGATAACCGGCAAATCGGCAAGCCCATCAGTTGTGCGAACCGTTTTGAGAACATCAAACCCGTCCACATTAGGCATCATAATGTCCAATACCATCAGAGTCGGTCTTTTAGATTTCAACTGGCTGAGCGCGCCGTGACCGTCTGCCGCCTCACGCACTGTCCAACCATTGCGCGTCAAAATACGGCGAAACAGGTTCCGTGTTGACATATCGTCGTCAACGATCAGTACGTCTTTGGCGCGACCCGAGGCGATTGAATCTAGCGTTGCGATCAGCCGAGCAGGATCAATCGGCTTGATCAGGTGCTCGATCGCTCCAAAAGCAAGGCCCATGTCGCGATCCGCGACAATTGTGGCGAGGACGACGGGTGTCTCGCACAGCTTCGAGTCTGCCTTGAGTTCTTTCAACATAGACCAGCCGTCGCGTTCGGGCATAATAACATCCAGTAGAATGACGTCAGGCTTTTGCGCGCGTGCCGTTTTCATGCCCGCCTCCGCGTTCGATGCCATCAAGACATCATACCCTTCCTCGCGTACGATTTGTGCAACCGCGTTTCGTGCGTCTTCTTCATCATCCACGATCAGAACGCGGCCCAAAGCAGTGTCCGGTGACGCTTCACTGTGATCGTCAACCAAGGTGGACACAGCAGCATAACGCGCCGGAATTTCAAAAGAGAAGGTCGATCCAACACCCTCCTTGCTTTCAACTGTGATGTGCCCGCCCATCATACGCGTAAATTCCTGCGCAATGGCGAGCCCGAGCCCGGTGCCTCCGAAATTGCGCGTAGTAGACTGATCAGCTTGTACGAACGCCTGGAACAGCTTGTCGCGTTGCTCCGACGTCATTCCGATACCTTCATCTCGCACCGCAAATCGAAAGAAATCCGTATCATTCTTCCGGAGTTTAGAGACGAGAAGCTCGATCTTACCACCTTCAGTAAACTTCGCCGCGTTGGACAATAGGTTGAAAAGGTTCTGCCGGAGCTTGGTTTTATCGGTTTCGATCTCGTCAGTGTCTTCGAGATCACAAGAGAGAACCAGTTCATTTCCATTCTTGCTCACCAAGGGAACCACCGTCGACGCGACTTCGTCCAACAACGGCCGGAGTGCGAAGCGTTCCGGGTACATTTCCATTTTGCCCGCTTCGATCTTGGACAGATCAAGAACGTCGTTGATGAGCGAGAGCAGATGTCGCCCGGATGCCATGATCTTCTCCAGATCATCCGTCGCAGTCTCGAATCCCATGTCCTGAGCATCTTCAGACAGCATTTCGCTATAACCGATGATCGCGTTCAAAGGAGTGCGCAACTCGTGGCTCATGGAAGCCAGGAACTGGCTTTTGGCCGAGCTGGCGGCGATCGCCTGCGCGTTGGCATCTTCAAGTTGTTCCTGTTTGGACTTAAGGTCAGAAATATCGCTGTAAACAGCGACCGTGCCCCCGTCGGGCGTCTGGCGTTTCGACACCTGAATCCATGCGCCACCCAGCAAGACTTCTTGGCGATCTCCGTCAGGTCTGCGATGTCGTGCAAGCCGGCTACTAATCCACTCTTCGTCAGGAACATCGCCGGTATCCACCGATTTTCGTTCCAGTTGCAGCCGCAAGATGTCTTCGAACCGGGTGCCTGGAACCAGAATGTCGTCCACATGTGCGAAAATGCGGCGGAACCGATCATTGAAGAGTATGAGCTCGTCTTCGTTGTCGAACAATGCAAACCCGTCTGGAATTGTTTCAATTGCTGTCAGAATCGTATTGCGCTGCGCACGCGCTTCTTCTTCTAGTTCGCGCCGTTTGTCCTGGCTGTCGCGAAGCGCTCTTAGCGCTTGGGACATCCGACCTAGCTCATCAGGGCCTTCGGGCGGCAGCGCGACATCCCGTTCACCCCGGATTAGGCCTGAAATCGCAATGTTGATTGCATGCAGTGGTACAACGATCGACCTTAGAGCACGCCACGTAAGAAGCGCTCCCAATATCACAATGATAACACATGCAATGATCGCTCGGTTCATCGCTGCCTTGGCGGCAATCGTTGCTTCATTTCTGGTTTGGTCGGCGCTTTCAGATAGGTCATCGACCAATTGCGTCAGCGTCTTGTCGACGGCATCACTGGCCACTCGGGCCTGTGCAAGTAAAGTATTTCCCAGCACTCTGTTGCCGTCGGTGTAAGCATCGGCTGCTTGCATGGAAGTATCGTAATAGGAGTTTGCCTGCTCTTGTACGCTGGCTGCGGACTCGGGTGCAAAATCGGAGAGCTGTTCGAGGCTGCTATTGAGCTTTGTACTTGCTTCGTTGGCGCGCCGCTCAGAAAGGGTCAGTAAGCTGACAGAAAGATCCGTCAGCCAGTACCTCATTTCTCCAAATTGACGATCTGCCTGGCCTGCCACTTCCAGCCGGTGAAACTCAGTATTTGCGTCTTGTATGCGGGCTTGGTTACGCGCCAGATCGTAGACCATCACGATGGTGCTCACGACCAAAGCAGCTAACAAGAGCGCCGACAGTGATCCTATGCGCACCGGAATAGTATTTTCGGACACCCACCGCCAATTGTTACTCACACCAGATTCTTGTTTCATCTAAAAAGGGTTATGCTAATTGCACCCGCCAGATCACCAAGTTGCCCACCTTCCTTTGGGAAACCAGTCACATCCGTTTCACCCGCTGGCGATCCGTGGCATGAAAGACAGGACTCAGAGTAGTATTCTGGAATCAGCATACGGAAAGCAGGTGTTCCAGAAACGTTGGTTTCTTCGAAAAATGGCTGCCCTTCGGTCCAAGATGTGTCCTTGAACTTTTCCTCTATGACCGAGTTTTCCCAAGTATCCGGACGGGCCATGCGATTGCGGACAAGTTCTGAAGGCGCCGTTACCTTGACCATGGCAGACGTGCCAATTTCATCAGCGAACTGTTCATTTACCAACCGCGCAAAAACCGCCGGAATAAATCCTTTGAATGCCACTCCCTCGGCATTTATTATCTCTTGGTTTGCGTCGATTACCGTGACCATAGCGTCCAGCTGCGTTTCTGTAAGCTTTTGCTCCAGTGGGTCCAACCCATCATGCAGTGGTGGTTCACCATTGGCCTCCAAGTAGGCCTCAATAACTTGCTCGTAGAACACATCACCGGACAGCCCTTTGTCGGTAATATCCGGATTGTTGATTAAGTCCTGACTGTTCGACACGACACTTCTGCCGGCCCGTAGCACTGCCGCCAGTCGGTTGCCCGTTTCAACTTCTTCGGCGGTTTGCGCCGCAACACCGTCCAGACTAAGCGGACAGATTGTACTCAGAACGACCGCTGCTTTCAAAATTAGTTTTTTCAATAGACCAACGCCCCCACGTAAAGTCGAGTGCAGTGACAATAAGATAGACTAGCAAAAAATCGCCAAACTGTCTTATGAATTCGGCCCGAATGGAGTGTGCAGCCAAAAATGGCGTGTAGGATGTGACGGAAGAGCTAGTAACCGCGTTGCTTGTGCACCAAATAACTTTGTCCGAAAATCAGACATCGACCCTGCCTTTTGAAAAACCGATGCCGCCCGAAAGAGCCGCAACGCAAAGTGGCAAGATCGATCCGTGAACCATACCGAGACATTGCTGGCGAGGCTGGAACACAGGCACCGTCGCTGCAGGCCAAGACTTCCCTAACTATGTGTGCGAGCTTTTTCAGGGTCGTAAATTGGGCTGGACACAATTGTTGCGTTTGTGGCGAAATCACTTCCTGAGACCTTTAGAGTGGACCCGATTTCAAGCCCTGGATGAACATGCGCAAGCGCAAGCGATTTGTTCAGGCGGCGAGAGTAACAGGGGCTGTTGATAACCCCAATATTTTCGCCGTCCAGGGACAGTCTCTCCCCACCTTCGACCATGTCGGAGTGATCGATGTCCAGACAGACATTGTTGACTTTTTCGGCGCCTTTCGAGGCCATGACCATCGACTTGCCTCGGAAATCGCCCTTTGTCCTGCTGACGGTGAAGCCGAGGCCGACCTCCCACGGGGAGTTTTCATCGGTCATGTCGTAGCCATAAAACAACAGCCCGGCTTCGATACGCACCTTGTCCAGAGCAGTGAAAGAACAGGGCATGACGCCTGCATCCGCCAGTTTGTCCCAGATGTCGGTGATCACCGCACCGCCCGCAAAAATCTCGTAGCCGCGTTCGCCCGAATATCCGGTACGCGAAATACGGCAGGGATGACTAAAGAGCACAGCAGGCGCATGTTCAAAGTAGCCCAGTTTGGCGAGATCGATGTCGATATGAGCATTGAGGATATCCAGCGAGGCCGGCCCCTGCACGGACAGGTCATGCAAGTCGTCGGTAAATTCGACCTGGACGTCACGCCCTGCCGCCGAAGCCTCCAAGAGCGCCATGGTGTCACCGGAACCATGTACGATCATCCACTCGTTGTCGCCGTTGTTGGACACGATTGCATCATCGGCGATCCCGCCGTTGTCAGTCAAAAGGCAGAGATATGCTGCCTTCCCCGGTGCGAGTTTTGACAGATCCCGTGTGGTTAGGTGGTCAAGCACGGCAAGGGCGTCAGGACCACGCACGAACACTTTCTTCAAAGGTGACATATCAAACATGCCTGCGCGTTCACGGACTGCATCATGTTCATCATTGGGGTCAGTGTCATAGGTCCAGGCCGTGCCCATGCCATTCCAATCCTCCAGTCCCGAGCCAAGCGCAGTGTGGCGTGAGGCAAGGGCAGACGTGCGGCTGAGTTCCTTGGTCATGTTAATCCTTTCTAGTACCATTCGTCCGGCATTCGCGCTTTGCGATCTGACACGAAGTCTTCAAGCGCGGCCTGGATTCCGGGTTCCATTTCGGGGCATTGATAGTCGTTCAACATCTGACGCCACCGCCTGGTGGCGCGTTGATCTGCTGTAAGAGCACCATTTTCGGACCAGGTTTCGAAGGGTCCGGCGTCAGAAATCTGTGGCTCAAAATTCGCCGTCGCGTAGTGCCGCAGCGTGTGATTGGTCGACAGGAAATTTTCGCCTGGGCCCGTTTCAAAATAGGCATCACGACCAAATGCTTCGTCGTTCATTTCGAAGCCCTGCAGCAATTTCAGCATCGCGCCACAGTGGTCGAGATCCATGATGAATTTCTCGTAGGACATCACAAGCCCACCTTCGAGCCAGCCCGCCGCATGCCAAACCTGATGGGCTCCGGACAAAAGCGTGGACCACATGGCACCGGTGCTGTCCTGCATCGCGTGGCCGTCGGGCGCATTGGAGGCGGTGATATGCCCGCCGCCGGAACGCACAGGCACGCCAAGCCTTCGTCCCAATTGTGTAAGCGCCATCGTAGTCATGTTCGCCTCTGGCGATCCAAAGGTCAGAGCGCCCGTACGCAAGTTCATTGTGGAGTGGAACGAGCCGAACACCACCGGACAACCAGGGCGCACCAGTTGCGCAAGCGCAATGCCAACCATCGCTTCTGCCAGAGTTTGCGCCGCCACCGCGGCCGGCGAAAGCGGGCCCATAGCGCCCGCGAAAATGGCAGGGGAGACGCAAACACATTGGCCTGCCCCCGAATAGATACGCAGAGCTGACGACATGGTATCATCATAAACCAGCGGCGAATTGACGTTGATATTGGCCTGCATCACTGTGTGGCGCTCAATGAAGTCGCGCCCAAAGACCAAGCGTGCCATCTCGATACTATCCCGCGCACGCTCGGGTGCTGTGACAGATCCCATAAAGGGCTTGGTCGACAGTGTCAGATGCGCCAGCATCATGTCCAGATGTCGTTTGTTCACCGGTACATCTGTCGGCTCGACCACCGTGCCGCCGGAATGGTGCAGGGCAGGGGCAGTGTAGGCCAGCTTGACGAAATTGCGGAAGTCCTCCAACGTCGCATAGCGGCGGCCATTCGCCAGATCGCTGACAAACGGAGAGCCATATCCCGGCATCAGCACAACGTTGTCGCCGCCAAGTGTCACTGTTTTGGCCGGGTCTCGGCCATGCAACTGAAATTCACAAGGGGCGGTAGCGCAAAGCGCGCGGACGTGACCCGGTTCAAACCGTACACGTTCGCCATCGATGCGTGCACCGGTTTGGGCGAAGTGATCCAGCGCGGTACGATCCCCCCGGAACTCGACACCAATATTGTTTAGAATCCAATCGGCTTGATCTTCGATCCGGGTCAGTGCCGTTTCGCTCAGAAGATTATATGCAGGTATCTTGCGCCCCGTGAACGGCGTGCTTTCAGAGGGCTCATTGTCACGGGCCAAGCGGCGTCGGCGTACGCGTCTGCGGTGTCCCGCCGGTGTTGATGTGTCTGCTACAGCGTTCAAAGGATCCAACGTCATCTTTTCGTTTCACGCAACTAGATGCAAATTTTGGGCTTAAAAAATTGCCTTGAAAATCGAAAATTTCTTTTCTCAGTGTTCAGAAAATTTGTACGCTGTACTCATGACTGCCCGCTTTCATCACCACGACCTGCTTAGGCTATTTGCCGAGATCGCCCGCTATTCCAGCTTTTCGACGGCAGCGTCGGCGCTCAATATGACAAAGGGCGCGATCAGTTATCAGATCAAAACGCTTGAGGCCGATCTGGGGATGGCTTTGTTTCAGCGCACAGCGCGTGGTGTCACACTCACCGGTGAAGGACTGAAACTGCTCGCAATCTGCCAGACCCGATACGAAGAAATCGAAACCGAAATTCAGGCGTTGAAAGGGATTTCATCACGCTCTTTGACTGTTGGTGTCTCGACCTATTTCGCTGCGCGCTGGCTGTCGCCGCGCCTTATGTCATTCATGCAAAGCCACCCGGACGTGCAGCTTCGCATTCAACCGATGGTCGAGTTTTCGCAGACAGAGATGCAGGAAGTGGACCTGGCAATCAGGTGGGGCAACGGGAATTGGAGCGACGGCACCGTTACACCGTTCATGCACTTACGGCCCTATCCTGTAGGTAATCGGTTGGCAGCTGACCTGGTGAATGAGTTGGGAATAGAAGGCGCAATGTCGCAACTTACGTTGCTGAGAGATCGTGATGACAGCAGCGCCTGGTCAGATTGGCTGAACGTCGCAAAGCTTCCTCGGCAAGCAAGGAGAGATGTGCTGATCGTTCCTGACCCGAATGTCCGGGTGCAAGCGGTCATCGACGGACAGGGCATCGCTTTGATGGATGACTTGGTTGGGGAAAACTTGAATGGGGCAGGGCTGTTTAGGTTGTCGGAAACCGTTCTGCCTGAATACGGGTATTTCTTAGTTCAACCGCACAGAACCGCTCCAATTGGCGCAGTGCGGGCATTCTCGGATTGGGTTTTGAGCCAAACCTGATGGTATTCCCCCTTGAGCGTTGTCAAAGATATTATTATACGGCATATAAAAAATTTGAAGGAGATCCCGACGATGCCCACAGGACACATTATGATGGCAATGAGTCTGGACGGCTTTGTTGCAAGGTCGGATCACAGGCTGGATTGGTTGGATAAGCAACCCACCAAGGATGAAGATCACGGGTTCACAGCCTTTCAGGACAGTGTCGATGTGATCGTAATGGGTTCGGGATCATACCGGACGGTTAGGGGGTTTGGAGCGTGGCCATACACGAAGCCGGTGGTGGTTCTCAGTCGTTCGATGACAGCCGACGACATCCCTAATGACCTACGTGAGAAGGTTGAGGTTTCAGACAAAACACCAACCGAATTGATGAAGAGCTTTGACGCGCGTGGTTTCAGTCGAGTTTACGTGGATGGCGGAGCAATCATCTGTTCATTCCTCAAAGCTGGGCTGATTGAAGACATGCGGATCACTTTGATTCCCATCCTGATTGGTGAAGGCATTCGGATATTCGGCGAGACACAAGGCGACGTTGATCTAGAACTGGTTTCGGTTAGCAGCTTTCCCTCTGGCCTGGTGGATCTCGAATACAGATTGAAAATCAGATGACGAAAACTGCCCCACCGGGGCGGCCGCCAAAGGCTGAGCAGCGCCTTTCGAAACAGTTGATCCTGCAGACTGCATTGCCGATCGCCCAAAGCGCAGGTGTTGATACGCTGTCCTTTCGCATACTTGCCGATCAACTCGGCGTCACTCCGATGGCCGTGACCTATCACGCAGGTAGCAAGAAACAGCTTTTGACCGATCTGGTAGAAGTGGCGTTTGCAGGCGTGTTGGATGGTGTGGGCGGAAGTGCTCCGGTCAAGCGTGCCCGCGCAATTATGGCGACTTACTATGCATACGCTTTGAAGAACGCCAATTTACTCCGTGCCATCCTGGACGATGTGACGCTCATGAGCGCGGACCTTATGAACGTGGCGGTAGAACTAAAGGCCAGCACGGACCAACTTGAAAACAGCGATGGCGGTAACGTCCTTGTTCACGTGCTCATCGACTATGCACATGGGTTTGTACTCTCTGCATCCAGCGGAGAAAACAATCCGCTCACAATAGATGACTTTCTGTGTGGGATCGACTGGATTCTTGGTCAAGCGGCAGGTGATGTCAGGTCGATCTGAAATGAAGAACATACGCATCAGAAGCGCCCGCCGGAACAACGTAAAAGACGTGGATATCAACATGAGGTCATGTCTTCGCGTCCGCAGCGAATGGTAGCAATGCGAGCTGCAAGCGCAGCATGGCGAGAACTTAACAAGTGACCACTCTGGGCCGTCCCGGATCTTGGCCGACACCTACCTGCTATCATGGAAGCCGCAATGCGGCCCGTCGAACCTGCCGACCCCCGCGGGCGCAGAACCTTGGAGTCAGGTGCACTCACACACCGCGGTTAACTAGCACGTTTGCAATTTCGACAAACTATCAAATAGTTCCCTGCCCGACGATGCGGTTCCGAGAGTTTTCTACACAGGTTTTTTTTTTGAATGCTCTTTTGTTCAGCCGCATTCTGGCTTTCTCATCTCTAGGTCTCAAGCCAACCTAGTTGGCTCTCTGTTCTTAGCCCACATGCCATATATGGCGATATCTTTTGCGATTTGTGCAAACTCGACGTCTGGGGATTACTGATTGCCCAAACCTTCTTGATCGGGAAAACTACGGTTCTTAGACCCTCGTCGAGGACCCGTCACCTAATGTCAGATCTCGTTGAATGGCTGTCACGAATGAAGCTCCTTAATCTGGAGCCGGTTCTGGTCGAGAATGAGGTCGATCTTGATATCCTTTTTGATCTAACAGATGAGGACATGCGCGAGATCGGCCTTTCACTGGGCGCGCGTAAGCGGTTGCGGACTGCCATTGATGCTGGAGAACCCAATCAATCTCATTCTGACGCGACCAGTGTGACGGAAATCAAACGCGAGGCCGAGCGTCGCCATCTAACGACTCTGTTTGTGGATCTGGCCGGATCAACGGCATTGTCGGCGCGGCTGGACCCCGAAGACATGAGCGAGGTGATCAAGCACTATCAAAACACGGTCGCCGGTATTGTCACACGTTATGAAGGGAATGTAGCCAAATATATGGGTGATGGTGTCCTGTGCTATTTTGGTTGGCCGGTGGCGCATGAAGACGACGCCAAACGCGCTGCACGCTCCGCGTTGGAAATCGTAGGATCGATCGCCGAAATGCGCACCCCTGATGGGCAGGCACTATCTGCTCGAGCCGGAGTGGCGACCGGCATGGTTGTCGTCGGCGACCTCATCGGGGAAGGGGCATCGCGGGAAGAAACTGTTGTTGGCGACACGCCAAACCTTGCTGCACGCCTTCAGACATTGGCCGAGCCGGGACAGGTTCTGGTTCCGGAATCGACTAAGCAATTGATCCAAGACACGTTCGAGTTAGAAGAGTTAGGTCATTTCGACGTTAAGGGATTGGACTCGCAGGTACCAGCCTGGAGGGTGGGAACTGAGCGCAGCCTAGAAAGCCGTTTCGAAACGGAAGATCTCAATCCCGTTTTGCCCATGATCGGGCGGGATCATGAATTGGGGCTGATCATGGATCGCTGGCAGCGCGCAACTTCTGGCGAAGGCCAAGTCGCTGTCCTTATTGGTGAGGCAGGCATCGGCAAGTCCAGGCTGACACGTGCCGTCATTGATGCGGTCTCAACGCAGGATCATTTTCGGATGAACTATCACTGCTCTCCCTATCACACGGATTCGAGTTTCTTTCCTGTTGTCCAGCAGCTTACACATGCCATGAGCCACCAGAAAACCGACTCGGCAAGTGTAAAAGTCGAAAAGCTCCGCCAGCAACTCCGGGCTGCCGATCCAAAGATCATTGCTGAACTCCTTCAGATTGAAGCGGGTCCATCCGCCGAAAAGCCCATTCTGACGCCACAACAGCTTCGCGTCCGGATCATGGAAGAAACTTCGGCAGAAGTGCAGGCCCTTTCACGAGAAAAACCAGTTCTGCTGGTGGTGGAGGACGCACACTGGTGCGATGCCTCGACGCTTGCGATGTTAGAAGCCTGTTTGGACCGGATTGCGGCCGAGCGGGTCATGATCTTGATTACGGCAAGGCCGACTTTCCAGCACGCTTTTGGAGGCCACCCAATTGTATCCAAGCTAACATTGAACCGGCTGGGCTCGGAGCAGATCGAAGGTGTTCTCGCAAAGATATCTGGTGGAAAAACCCTTCCCGACGAACTGATCCGGGAAATCATCCACCGAACTGACGGCGTGCCACTGTTTATCGAGGAACTGACAAAGACCATATTGGAGTCCGGCGATCTTATTGAGACCGAGGACAGTTTCCAACTCACCGGTCCCATCGACCGGGTGACTATACCTGCGACATTGCATGATTCCCTCATGGCCCGGATCGACCGGCTTCAGCCGGTTAAAGAAATCGCCCAGATAGCCGCCTGCATCGGCCGAAGTTTCGACCGAGCCTCCTTGGCAAAAATCGCCCGCGTCGATGATCTGACGCTGGACGATGCGCTGGGACAGCTTGAGCGCAGCGAACTTGTATTTCGGCGGGGGATTCCTCCGGACGCGACATATGTATTCAAGCATGCTCTGGTTCGGGACGTAGCCTATGAAAGCTTGCTGAAACGCCGACGTCTGGAAATCCATCACCGACTTACGGATCTGTTTGAGGCTGACCCGAATGCACCCCCGGAATTGATCGCACATCATGCGACTGAGGCTGGGTTGAGGGAAAAGGCCATTACTTTATGGGGCGAGGCCGCCAGAAAAGCTCAGGCCCGACCGGCATATATTGAGGCGGGAAATCACCTGCGAAATGCCCTGACGCTGGTGGCGGGTTTACTGGACAAACCGGATTGGCGCGAACGAGAGCTGGCGCTTCTGGTGCAACTCGCGCAGGTACATATCGCGAAGGATGGCTATGCATCAGCTGAAGCCAGCGAAGCATTCTCGAAAGCACTGGAACGGATAGAGGCAACCAAGGACCCGGAACTCACGGTCGCAATCTACTATGGGACCTGGATCGCGCCATATATCGGCAACGATCTGCACAAAGCGTTCGATCTGGTTTCGAGACTGGTAAAGGACGTGGCGAACGAACCTGACCCGATCCCAAAACTGATTTCTCGCCGGATGCGGGCTGCGACCCTGATCGCCAAGGGCCGGTCTGCTGAGGCACTTCAAGATCTCGAAGTCGCTTATGAGCTCTATCATTCGGCCGAGATCGTAGATTTCTCTACGAAATTCGCTCAGGATCCGGGTGTGCAGATCTGGTGCTACATGCTCCTTGCACAATGGATGTGCGGCGACGAAGACATGGCACGGCAGACCTGCGACAAGGCTCTTGCCCGAGCCCGCGAGCTCAAACATGCCAACACAATCTGTTACGCAGGTCTGCACGCAGTCACCCTGACGATCTGGATTGGCGACATAGAAAACGCAACCGAGATCAATGAGGAAATGCGACGGGTCTCGGACGAGCACGACATGGCGTTGTGGAAAGATTTTGTTGCCATTCATGACGCTGTCCTAGCCTGCATGACCGATGTGCCCAGTGCTGTCCATCAACTGGACAAGGCCTTAGAAGAGTATCGCGCAAAAGGATGCTGGCTTTGGGTAACGCTCTATTTGGCTGAACACGCGAAAGCCCTTCTCAGGGCCGGTGATCCTAGCGCTGCCCAACGTACAGTGGATCGCGCATTGCGAGAACAGGATATCACAGGAGAACACTGGGCTGAGGCTGAGTTGCTCCGTATCAAAGGAGAAATCAGTGCAGCACAAGGAGATATCGATTCAGCAAATGCCGCCTTTGACCAAGCTATCTCGGTTGCCCAAAGTCAAAAGGCGCAAATGTTGATCGAGCGCGCGGTTCGTTCAAAACAAAGTCTCCGGGACGCAAACGGTTGAGCAAACGGTTTCCTCGTTCGGATCATGGAACGTGAGGCTGCCCTATCGCGTTGGCAATAGCCCGCTGAACCTGCTCTTCGACAGTACAGGCATCAAGGCGGTAGGGGAAGTTGGGTGGAACGCTCGCAATTTGAGCAAAACAGCCTCGGATAAAAGCACATTGGTCATTGCCGATATTCGTTCTTATTGGATTTCAGGTCGCAATCCTCACAGCTTTAATTCTGTTCGCGCTGCGCATCATCAACCGATGTTGCGTGAGGGTTTGCCTGCACCGCCTCCAATTTCTTTAACACTTCTGCTTTCCAGCCCGCTTTAATCTGAATTGCCAATTGGGACGGTGGTCGGTGGTCGGGTTCGAGGAGAGCGTATTCATATCTTAGCGGTTTCTCGAAAGGTAAAAACACAAGCTTTCCGTTGGATAGATTAAGCTCTTTTTCGGTCGCAACAGTCAGCGGGTCAACGATGCTGCAACACTGCCCCGAACTGACAAAGGGGATAAGAGGTAGAAAATACTGGCAGGTAACAGTCTGATTGTACTCCGCGGCAACGTCCTCGAACTCCTGCCGGACTTTCCGTTGGAACGGGTGTGAAGGATGCAGGCCGCCCATTGGCGTTCCGTCAAGATCCGATAGTGTCAGGATCTTGCGCGACGCAAGAGGATGTTGACAGTCAATAGCACAGAAGCAATCAGCCCGGATAAGTTCAGCGGAATACTGGGGTTCTTTGCCGGCTGAATGCTCGAAGTCAGCAAAGCCGAAGTCGATATTTTGCGTCCCGGCAAGCTCCATAATCTGCGGTGAGCTGCGTGTCGAAAGCGTGATGCGAATATCGGGGTTTTCACCAACTGATTGGCTTATGAAACGTGGGAACAAAAAGGCAGATGGACCCGGCATCGTTGCAATATTCAAGCTTCCGGCATGCCCTTTGATGAGTCCTTCCATCGTGCTGGAGATTGTCGCCAGGCGGTCCAAAATACCCGTAGTTTCGGCTAAGAGATAGTGCGCCTCGGGGACTGGCACCAATCGTCTTCCCTTACGTTCGAACAACGTCAGACCCAATGTCTTTTCAAGGTTTTTCAACGCTAGGCTAATCGCAGGCTGCGTGCGATTTAGTTTCTTGGCGGTTTGAGAGATGGAGCCGGTCTCCATCACCTCACGAAATACAGTTAGCTGAGTTAGGTTCATATTTTTAAATATAAGCAAAACTTTAGTTTAGTGAAATATAACAAATTTGTATTTATGCAGTTTGTCTCTACGCTTGCGGGATCGAAGTTTGGGAAAACCAAAACCGAAATTCCAACAAGGGAGATGATAATGAAATTTGTGAAATGCTTGACTGGTCTTGCATTGGCGGGCGCGCTGGCAGCACCCGCGCTGGCGCAGGACCCAACGTTCTTCCGTATTGGCACTGGTGGCGCTGGCGGCACTTACTTCCCCATCGGTGGCACCATCGCAAACGGAATCTCCGCCCCTCCAGGATCGCGCCCGTGTGAAGAAGGCGGCCAGTGCGGTGTTCCGGGCCTAATCGCGATCGCGCAATCCACCACCGCTTCGGTCTTCAACAATGCCGCCGTGCAGAACGGAGAACTTGAGGCCGGGCTGGCTGCAGCCGACGTCACGCGTTCGATGTATCTGGGTGAAGGTAAGTTCGAAGGTAAACCTCATCCCAAACTGCGCATCATCGCCAATCTGTTCCCCGAAGACCTGCACCTGGTGCTTCCGGCCGGCTCGACGATTAACGATCTGAGTGATCTGGAAGGCAAGCGCGTTGGCATTGCGCAGGCTGGTTCCGGCACGCAGGTTGCCGTTTTGCAGATGCTGGATGCTTGGGGCGTTAACCGTGACAACATGGATGAGGCCGAGCTGAACAACAGTCAGAGCGCCGAACGTCTGGCCGATGGTCAGCTTGATGCCTATTTCTATGCCGCAGGCTGGCCGGTTGCAGCGATGGTGCAGCTATCTTCGACCAAAGGTATGAACCTGCACTCCTTCTCCGACGAAGATCTGGGCAAGATCAACGAGATCATTCCGGCCTATATCCCCTCAGCCATTCCAGGTGGCGTGTATGAAGGCATCGACAGCGAAACCAAGACCCCTGCTGTCAGCGCGATGCTAGTTGTGTCATCAGACCTGTCCGACGACCTGGTCTATGAGCTGACCAAGGCGATGTGGAACGACAATACCCGCAAGCTACTGGACAACGGCCATGCTAAGGGCAAGCAGATCACCCCTGATACTGCCTTGGATGGTGTCGAAGCACTGGGCGTTCCGCTGCATCCGGGTGCGGAGAAGTTCTACAAAGAAGCCGGGCTTCTTCAGTAACCTGATCTCAACTCAACTCATCGTCCGGTGCCCCTAGTCGGGGCACCGCACACTCGAAATACGCGAAATCAGGGGGCCATCATGTCCACAACTCAAAATCTTGATGACCACGAGCTCACAGCCGAAGAACTAGCGGCTATCGAAGAACAGTTCGACGAGGGTGCCGCCGTCCGGCAGGTTACGCCGACAACCGGCAAGGTCCTGCGCGTTGTGGCCCTGATCTTTGCGTTTTACGAATTCTTAACGGCCGGTTTTGGCCTGCCGGCCGATCACTGGCACATGGGCATCTATCTGGCTCTACTGTTCATTCTGGTCTACGCGACAATCCCGATTATCGGGGCCAAAAGCCTTTATGCGCTTAAGGTCAGCCGGTTCCGGATCGGCAACATCCCTCTTTACGATCTGGTCTTCATGGCTCTTGGGATCATAGCGGCGCTGTATGTGGGCGTCGCCTGGCGTGGCATTCCGTTTCTTGGGATTGAGGAACAGACCTTCCGTATGGGTAACCCCAACAGTTATGACGTGATTTTGGGTGTGATCATCATCCTGCTGGTGCTGGATATCGCACGCCGCACGCTTGGTTGGGTACTGCCGCTGATCATCTGCGTATTTATCTCATACGCTTTGCTTGGGCCGTATTTCCCCGGATTGTTGCAGCATCCTGGCGTGAACTTCAAAACCTTCGTTTCGTCGATGTACTTCCCGCAGGAGGGCATCTACGGCGTCACGTTGTGGGTTGTCTCGACGATCGTCTTCCATTTCGTGTTGTTCGGCGTGATCGCGCAACGCACCGGGTTAGGTCAACTTTTCATCGATAACGCCACCATTTTGGCGGGCCGCTATACCGGCGGTCCGGCAAAAGTGTCGGTGGTATCCTCGGCCTTCTTCGGCACGATCTCGGGTTCTTCGGTGGCCAACACCGTATCAACCGGCGCGCTGACAATTCCCAACATGAAGCGCCTTGGATACCCCGGCCATTTTGCGGGTGGGGTCGAGGCTGCTTCCTCGGCGGGTGGTCAGATCACTCCGCCGATCATGGGTGCCGCTGCCTTTATCATGGCAGAGTTTCTTGAGGTTCCCTACACCACCATCGTTATTGCTGCGATTTTCCCAGCACTCCTGCACTATGTTGGCGTCTTTGCTGTCGTGCACCTGATGGCACGCAAGCTGAATCTCAAAGGTCTCACCAAAGAGCAACTGCCGCAGCTCAAAGCCGTCTGGGCCGAAGGCTGGGCCAACATAGTGCCCCTGATCGGCCTGCTAGTGGTTCTGTTCACGGGTTACACGCCCTTCATGTCGGCCTTCTGCGGCATATCACTTGCTGTAATCGCGGGCATGTCGCGCTTGAGGCAACCTCCGACACTGATCTACGCGGCAGCGTTCCTCAGCTTTGTACTGTGGAAGTTCTCAGACGGCGGCTTTGACCTGACCATGACAACAATCCTGTGCGGATTGACGGTGGTCGCAACATTGAACCCTCAGAAACGCATCGAAGTGCCCGAGATGCTGCAGGCGGTAGAATTGGGTGTGAAATACTCGCTAGCCGTGGGTGCCGCCGCTGCTGCGGTTGGTATCGTGGTAGGCGTGATCAACACCACTGGCATCGGGTTCCGTATCGGTTTCATGGTTACGCAGGGCGCAGGCAACCTTGCATCGGATCTGTACAACATGATCTCGTTCGGCAGCTTCCAGTTCTTTGCGATGGAAGACTTACAATTGTTCATCTCATTGGTGTTCATCGCCGTCGTCTGTATCTTGATGGGCGCGGGCATTCCGACCACCGCGCTGTACATCATGCTTGTGTCAGTGGCGCAGCCTGCGCTGGCGCAACTGGGTGTTCCACCCATCGCCAGCCACCTTTTTGTGCTCTACTATGGTGTGGTGTCCGAGATTACACCACCGGTCTGTACTTCAGCCTATGCCGCGGCTGCCATTGCGAACTCGAACCCGTTCCGAACTGGTCTTTCTGCCTTCACCCTTGGATTGGGCAAAGTGATAGCGCCTATGGCCTTTGTTTATGCGCCGGTGCTGCTATTCGTGTCCTCAACCGGGTTTAACCTGTGGGAGTTCACCTATACCGCGACCAGTTGCATCGCCGGGGTTATTGCCCTGTCGGCAGCTGTGGTTGGGTATTGGTTGAGTCCGCTGAATATCGCATCGCGCATTCTGTTGGCCATCGCTGGGATTATCTTTGTTGCGCCTAGTCTGACGGCAGATCTGATCGCGATGGCTGTGGCCTCGCCGGTCATTGTCACCCAACTAATCGCCCGCAATCGCAGTCACTCACCGGCCTGAATCGATGACAGAACAAGTGACTATCATCGGCGCAGGGATCGTCGGCATTTGTTGCGCTTTGTCGTTACAGGAACGCGGCATTCCGGTTCGATTGATTGACCGTGGTGAACCAGGTCAGGAAACATCGTTTGGCAATGCAGGTGTCGTCTCACCGTGGTCAATCATTCCTCAAGCGACGCCGGGTATATGGAAATCACTGCCCCGGATGCTGCTGGACCCAAAAAGCGCGCTTTCGGTCAAGCCTGGCTATTGGGCCAAAATGATCCCCTGGGGGCTGCGGTTTTTGCGAAACTCCGGTGAAAAGTCAGTGCGCGAAATCTCGGACGCGATGGAGCTTTTGTGCCGCCCTTCTATCGACCTGTATCGGCGTCATCTTCAAGGCACCGGGCACGAAAACCTGATCACTGACAGCTACTATATTCACGCTTTTCGCCACCGGAAGCAGGCTGATCTGAATGGGCTTGGATATCTGATCCGCCAGGAAAAAGGAGGCGATCTGGAGTTTGTCGATGGTGCCGAGTTGCGCGGCCTGGAACCTGCACTGTCAGAGGAATTCAAAGCCGCGATCGTGATCAAAGGTCAGGCACGCGTAACCTCACCAGGACGTGTGGGGGCAATTCTGGCAGAAAAAGCGCGCTCGCAAGGCGCCGAAATAGTTCAAACCGAAGTCACCAAACTGACACCGGCTGGAGATGGTGGTTGGCAGATTACAACCTCGCAGGGCACGTTGCGTGCCGCCAGCATCATCCTCGCGGCCGGTGTGTGGTCCGCCGACCTGCTGAAACCACTGGGGATGCCTGTGCCGCTTGTGGCCGAGCGGGGTTACCACGTCGAATTCCCTAAGCCCTCGGCCCAATTGAACAATTCGGTCATGGATGTAGACGCAAAGGTGGTCGCAAGTTCCATGCAGGACGGTCTGAGAGTCGCTGGCACGGCTGAATTTGGTAGCGTCGACGCGCCCGCTGATCCTCGCAAGAAAAAAATCCTGACCGAACAAGCCAAGGCCATGGTCCCAGGCCTCAATACAGGCGAGGCACAATTTTGGATGGGTCGACGCCCGTCCTTTCCGGACAGTTTGCCGGCCATCGGACCAGTTAACGGGCGGGAAGGGCTCTATACCGCGTTCGGGCATTCTCACTATGGGCTGATGATGGCCCCGAAAACCGGCGAGCTTGTGGCCGATCTTGTTTCCGGTCGCAGCCCAAACATCGATTTGGCCCCGTTTTCTCTGGCCCGGTTCTAAAGTTTCAAATCAGAAGGATCCGATGATTATGCCAATCTACAACGGTGGTCAGAACATCTGCGGGGCGTCAATTGGTGTACTGTGCCTTGAAAGCTATTTTCCAAAACCACCGGGCCATATCAAGAACCCTTCCAGCCTGCCATTTCCGGTTCTGTATGAGATGATCGACGGTGTGACGGTCCCGACCTTGCTGAACAACCCTTCGCCCGAGTTACTGGCACCGTTCATCGAAGGCGCCAAGCGGCTTGAGGCTGAAGGCGTGCGCGCCATAACTGGCAGTTGCGGCTTTCTAGCCTTGTTTCAAAAAGAATTGGCTGCTGCGGTTTCAGTGCCTGTCTTTGCCTCCAGCCTAATCCAAGTGCCGCTGGCCTTTCAAATGACCGGTGCCAACGCGCCAGTGGGCGTGCTAACCGCGGATGCATCCGCATTGACGCCCCGGCATTTCGAAGGTGTCGGTGCATCAGGTGTTCCTGTGGCCGTGAAGGGATTGGAGGATACAACAGAATTCGCCGAAGTGATTTTGCGGAACACACGGACCCGGATGGATACGGACCTGATCGAAACCGAGGTCTTGGATGCGGCCCGTAGTCTGGTTCTGGAAGCTCCGGACATTCGGTCGTTGGTTTTGGAATGCACGGATCTGCCGCCTTACGCATCGCGGCTTCAGGAAGAACTGCAGCTTCCTGTATTTGACCTGACCACACTGGCGCAAATGGCGCACGCTGTGACGACCCGGGCGCAATACTCGGGACTGATGCCGTGGCAACGCTGACTGTGCCAAAATGGTCAATGATGGACCCTGGCCGGGAACTCAGGATATCTGAGGGCTTGCGACATTGCTTTGGTCCATAGGAGATTTGAGTGTTCGTTGACCTGTCAATCCTGATGATTGCCATCTGCCTTGGCGCAATGCTGCAAGTCGGCGTTGGCATCGGGTTCAGCATTATCGCGGGACCGCCCATGATGATTTTGCTTGGCACGTCGACAGCGGTTCCCGTTTTGCTTTTGCTGAACACGTTTGTATCAGTGGTAGCGACAGACCGGCATGTTCTAAAAAACAACCGTCAACTAATCCGAACCGCGGTCATTGGATGCTGTGTCGGAGTTGCCGCCGGCCTTGTTGTGTATCCCTTTTTGAGCGAAGCATTTGTTCTTGCCCTGACGGCGTGTCTATTGCTGATCGGGTTGATTACGACCTTGCTCCCCTTGCGGGGGTCCATTGGCAACGCTGGGTTTTCATTCGTTACAGGACTGTCTGGGCTTGCGACTGTTTGGGCAGCGACACCGGGCCCTCTTATGGTGTTCGGTTTGATAGCTAAAGGCCGTTCCGCCAAAGAAGTAGCGAAACTGGTTCAACCGATAGCGTTGGTGGCATACGGCATAGCTTTCTTGTTGCACAATTTGTCCGAAACCCAAGCAATCTCATATGAACCGCAGTTAATAGGGTTCGTTGCGATCACTCTGATCGGCAGCATAATTGGTCGTGCAGCAGGCCCTTATTTGCCACAGCCGATCGTCATCGCAGTGATCCGCGTGGTATCCTTGATTGCCTGCTGCGTTCTGTTCCATCGGGCTTTTTCAATGGCTTAACCTTAAAGGTCACAAGATGACACGAAACAACAATCTGCACAGGTTTCCACGTGCCAAACTTATGTCGGGTCCAACCCCTTTGGAGCGTTTGGACAACTTGTCGGCAGAACTGGATATCGACCTTTGGCTGAAACGTGATGATCTGACTGGGCTTAGTTTTGGTGGCAACAAAACACGGCAGCTTGAATTTTATCTCGGAGATGCGCGTCAGCAGGGTGCTGATACCATACTGATCACCGGCGCCGTTCAATCCAATTTCGTTCGGTCTGCGGCCGCTGCGGCAGCCAAGCTGGGCATGCAATCCGTGCTTCAGTTGGAAGAGCGTGTCCCTGACATGGGGGCGGAGTACTATTCGTCCGGGAATGTGCTGCTGGCACAAATCCTTGGTGCCGAGCATATGGGTTACCCTGAAGGTGAAGACGAAGCGGGAGCCGACGCAGCACTGCACGCGCGCGCAGTAGAATTGAAAGCCAAAGGTCACAAACCGTACGTTATTCATCTGGGGCTGGGCCATCCGCCCTTGGGTGCCTTGGGCTACGTCGTGGCCGGACAGGAATTGTATCAGCAGATGCCGGACTTCGACGCGGTCGTCGTCCCCTCGGGTAGCGGTGCCACACATGGCGGACTGCTGACCGGTCTGGCGTTAGAAGAAAGCACTGCCTCGGTGTTTGGGATTTGCGTGCGCAGAGATCGTGAAAAGCAGCAGGCCCGAATGAAGGCCGTTTTGCAGAAGCTTGCGGACTTGCTGGATATCGACGCAGGACTTCTACAGGACAAGATCGATGTTTTCGACGAAGCCTTGCCGCCGGGTTATGGCAAATTGAATGCAATAACGCGCGCTGCATTGGAAAAGATGGCACGGACGGAAGGGGTTTTCCTTGACCCTGTTTATTCTGCGAAAACGTTCGCTGGTTTGCTGAACCTGGTCGAAAGCGGGAAGATCAAGCCAGGCGAAAAAATCGTATTGTTACATTCGGGTGGATTGCCCGCACTCTTTGGATATCAAAGTGAATTGATCGACAACCCAACTTGAAGCGTTCGCAGTCCTCATACGTTTCAGAAACTCGCTTGCCTTCATCTTTGGTGCCCAAACCAAACTCCTGAAACCCCAGCGATGAGCTATCTGTGTCTGCGTGGCATCGTGCTACAACGGCTAACCGAAAATCATAGGATCACGATTACGAGGTACACGGATCGAGGGCGAAGCTTCGGTTCTACGACTGGAGTACGGTGCAGAGCAAATTTAATCAGATTGAACGTTTGGCGATTCAATCGCCGCAACCACCGCCATCTCCTGAGCCACAATCACCTGAATCCTCGTCGGCGAAGGGGTCGTTGCATTCAAAAATTAGCGTCAGCTCACTTTTGGAGGTCAGGCTATTAAGCGTGATCACAAAAACGAAGAGAGGTACGCTTAGCCAAAGCACTCCAAACAAAAAACCGCCACTTTGAACGATGGAACTGGCGCCGATGCAAATGAACACCAGCAAGAAGATCAGCACTATGAAAGTTCCAACTCTGTTTTTCCGCTTCCAAATCCCTTTTGGGGGCGTTCCAAACAAGTCCGAATAGGCTTTGACTGTGGATTTGTAGTCATCCAGATGTTGGAGACCTTGACCGCCGGGGTTGTGATGTACTGGTTTGCCCAGCTTCTTGCAAAAGACGTCCCAATAGTCGCGGCTGTGTTGCATGTGCAAATGCCAAACCAAATCGACCGCCTTTGAGGGGACGTTGCGTTCTGGTCGGGTGGCACAAAGATACATGAACTTTTGATATTCGGCGATCGCCACATTGGCGGTATCGCGAGAGATGCGGTTTTCGGCCATCAGCTGTTCAATGAATGGCGTGCCTGCAGCATCATCAGGCATTTTATGCGTCTTAATCAGCTCCCATAGCTGAGTATTGAGAGAGGTCATCGGAGCCTCCTATGTTTTCTCTTTTTTGCAACTTTTGACTAGCGCACGAATATGACAGATATGTGACACGTGCGGGAACCTGCTTGCGACATTGAGGCCAGTGGCGAGTTCGGAGCTAAACAAACCTCCATCTACATTCAGGCTGAGCGCCTTGAAAACCGGGCGCTACTTTTGGCGAAGTAATAGTCTCCTGAGGTTTTTTGCGAGGTCACTCGACGCTGAAATTTCGCTTTTCTGCCGACAAGCAGGAAAACATAAACTCGCAATCGAGTTGTTCAGAATTTGATCAGCACGAATTTAGATGTCAGCCACAGTGCTGCGATAAGGATTACGTAAGTTGAAAGAACCCAAGCGGTTGCTTCTCTAATAGGCAGGCTTTTCATCTGCATGTGATGATGCCCGGCCATTTGGTGCCCGTTTTGGCCTGCCATTTCGCTGTTTTCGTGGGAAACATGACCAAGTGCTGGTGCCGGGCCATCAGCACCGGGAAGTGTCATGCAACCGTGTTTCAGGTGGTTCGCCACCAACCATCGGTTCATTGGAAAGGCGACAACCGCACCGACAACAGTCGCAAGGCTCATGCGAAACCAGAATTGTGGGGTAAGCGGGTCTTCGGATCCCGGCCACGCAGCCGCAAGCAGAACCATCGTCGGGATCATTCCGGTCATAACCATGTTCATCGAAACCGTTTCTGCAAAGAGCGTCTTTCGAACGGCCTGCCCGTAACTCCCGAACATTGGCATCATCATCAGCGCCTGGAAGATAAACAAACCAGATACGAACCCAAAGGCATACTCGACCAAGATGTCCCACCCATTTGAAAGGTCCAGGAAGTGGACGAGGATGGCAGCAAAAATGATGCCCGTGGCATCACCTGCAACGCAGTGCATTTCGCTATTGATACCTTGTTTCCAAGTTGCGCGCGTATACTGGTCGTGACCTCCCGGGAATGGGCGGCGACATGCAAGCAAGTAGAAGAACAAGCCGACCGGACCGGTGTACAACGTTACGAGTATCCATGCGGTTCGCTGTACCCAACTCGTAACGCCGTTGCTGATCGAATCCCAAATGACAAAGCCCACGCTGACACCAGTCAAAAGAAACCAGACGAGCATCGCACCATTCAGCATATTAATTCCCTATGTTCGGCTGAAAAAACACCGCGGATCGGATTGCGCCAGTCATGTGTTGTCAATTGACCAACTGTCCGGATTGTCCCGAGTAACTCTCTATCTGCATCGATTGGGCCGACCGTTGTTTCGTGCGACCTGATTACCCCACCGCAACAGGTTGACGTTGCAATCTTCCCGATCAATCAGAACTTCGATCAGGCAAAGACCGTCATGATCCAGAGCTGTTTTGATGGCCTTGTCCAATTCGCCTTCTGTTTTCACCTTGCATCCCCAGGCGTTACCCTCTCCGGCGCCAAACACATCAATCAAACCGGCGTAGTCCCAATTCTTGATGGTGTTATATGGGCCATCGTGGATTTCTACTTCGATCGTGTAGCCGCCATTGTTGATGAGGAAAATAATCGGCTTTGCGTTATACCGGATCATGGTCGAAATCTCTTGCGCGGTCAGTTGGAACGAACCGTCGCCAATGCACGAGATCAACCGGCGCTTCCTGTTACCTAAGGCGTATCCCAGCGATGCACCGACAGACCAGCCAATGGATCCATACTGCATTTGTATCTCGAACCGCGTGCCCTCGGGCAGTTTGGTCTCTATGCCGTTGAACCATGAGTCACCCGTCTCCACGAGTAACGTGCTGTCCTTATCCAGCATCTTCTGCACGCGGGCGAATAGTTGGCGAACCGTCACCGGTGTTTTGGCATCACCGGGCGCTGGCGGGTTTTGTTCGGTTCTGACACGTTCGAAGGCCGCGACAGCACCGCTGTTCGGCGTAAGCTTGTCAGTTAGCGCATCCAGAAATTCATCCATGCGGACATTGCTGAAATGTGTGTCACCCAACTGTATGGACGTTGGATGCACCATAACCGCTTTGCCGGGATTAAAACCAAGCTGATGACCCGTCGTAGTGTAATCGGTGAAAACAGGGCCGACAAACAGCAGCCCGTCGGCGGCATCGACAATTTCCCCACAGCCCGGCGTGCTGACCGGCCCCCAATAAATCCCCATGAAGCCTTCGCTTGTCTCAGGCAGAAAGCTCTTGGCATTGGGCATTGATGCCTGGGCGTATTCGCAGGCCACGGCAAGGCTGCGCAAGGGGCGTTCGGCCTGACCCGCGCGCACTTTGCTTCCCGCGACAAGTACTGGTCGCTCTGCCGTATTCAGGAATTCAGAAACTTGAGAGACCGCAGTCGTTAATGTGTTCGGATCACTGCTGGACTGCCTGGCGAAACTACGCGGTACAGGCGCGGACGTAGGTGCTCCAGCAATGTTCGAGGCGATTTCGATATAGACCGGTTTGCGTCGAAGCATTGCGGTGTCTATCGCCCTGTCGATCGCGACAGGCGCAAGAGACGGATGATGAATCTTAACAGCCTCAGCGGTGACGCGGGCGAACATCTCGCGCTGGTAATCGTATTCAACCTCGCCAAGCGTGTGGTGCAGATATTCCCACTCGGCTTCTGAGTTTGTGTTCGGCCCACCGGAAATCGCGATCAATGGAAGATCTTCGGCATAGGCGCCTGCGACGGCATTCAAAAGGCTCAACCCTCCGACCGAATAAGTGACGACAGCCGCTGACGGCCCCCCGGTTGCGCGAGCATACCCGTCTGCTGCGTAGCCTGCGTTGAGCTCGTTACAGCAACTGATCATCCGCAGATCCCGATTGCCAAGCAGCTCATCCAGAAGCACCAAATTGTAATCGCCGGGAACAACAAAATAATCCGCAATGCCAGCTTCTTGCAGTCTCTTTGCTAGATATGATCCGACAGTCCAGCGCCCTGTTGCCATGCCATTACTCCAATACAATTTATCCAAAAGAACTGGGCACATCCTATTCACGAAAGCCGGATTCGCAAAACCAAGGGAGTTTCGCTTGGCTCTGTCACGGAGAAGCTGGAAGCCGAAATCTGTTTTGAACTAGTGAGTGCTGTCTGTGTCAAAACTCTAGTATCGGTCTGTGCGGCCACCCAATCGAATGACATCGCGCGATCAAATCAACAGAAAAGATCCTGAGCCTGAATGGGCCTTTACATCAACTCGAACCACAGATTGGACAAATTTACTCTCTGTTGGCGTTTCTGCGCTTCCTATTGGAAGTGGACAACAATGCAGTATGCTCGATCCACCGAACAACCAATTGTGTGTTTGGTATCCGCTCGTTGGGTGTCCACTGAAGATAGTTGAGGGCACCCTCGGACGCGGGTCCATTTGGAGAGAAATGCATGCCGGTAACCGGGCCGCCGCTGGCCGCTCCTGCGGATTTAACGAACCTTTTTCGGCGGGGATTGTCGACGGATCCCAAATCGATTGCTCTTTACGCGTTGGACGGGGCTTTGACCTGGCAGGAGCTGGATACCGCCTGTACACGGCTGGCGCTTCGATATCTGAGCCTGGGGCTTAATCCGGGGGACCGAATTGCTTCGATTATGCCGAACCGGGCGGTGTTGGTGATCCATTATCTGGCCTGCATGCGGGCCGGTTTGGTGGCGATGCCGCTGAACTATCGCTACACGGCTGCGGATATCGACTATGCGCTGCGGTTGGCGACGCCGGCGGCGCTGTTGGTGCATGGCGAACGCGCCAGGGATGTGGCCGCAGTGCCAGGCATAGGGCGACTGCCATTGGGGTTGATATCCTATGCAGGCGAAGTGGACGGGGCGCTCGCCTTGAAGGACCTGATGGACGGTGCGACTGAGGGGACATTGCCGACGATAGGGGCGGACGCCCCGGCGTTTATATTTTTTACTTCCGGGACCACAGGCAAGCCGAAAGGCGTGACGCATAGCCATGCCAGCATGGGAGCTATGGTGGCAAGCAATGCTCAGGGGTTGGGACCCGGTGATGTGGTGCTTCCGGCGTCGTGGATTTCCCATACAGCCGGGTTGCGGCTGACGTTTGCAGGGCTTTGGGCCGGTGCCAGAACGAACGTAGTGCGGCAGTTTTCGCCCAATGAGCTCCTAGGGCTCCTGCGACAGACAAAGCCGACAGTGGCTCAGATATTGCCCGCGCCATTGGCTGCATTGGTAACGGGGCACGGTGCAGTGCGCGAAGACTTTGGTTCATTAAGAACGATGATGGCAGGTGGCGACAAACCCTCGCAGACACTGGTCGACGCCTTTGGCGCGTTGGCGGGTGTGCCGATCGGGGCGTTTTATGGAATGACTGAAATGGGGACGTCACATTCGAACACACATGGAGGAGTAGAGAAAGTCGGTTCCATTGGATTGAACAATCCAGGCTATGTCTCGGCGCTTCGTGATGAGGCCGGGTTGGAGGTGCCCGTGGGAGTGGACGGCCGGCACTGGGTCAAGAGCCCGACGATGATGACGGGGTATTGGGACGACCCGGGTGCGACAGCGGCAGCGTTTCGGGATGGCTGGCTCGATACAGGCGATTTGATGCGACGGGATGAGGATGACTATTTCTGGTTCCGGGGGCGGCAAAAACAGATCATCGTGCATGACGGCTCGAACATCAGCCCGGCGGAGGTTGAAGATGTCCTGACAGCGCACCCCGCCGTTGCAGCGGCGGTGGTGGTTGGGGTGCGAGATGAGATGCACGGTGAAGATGTTTGGGGGTTTGTGAGCTTGGTCGAAGGGGCGAAACCGGTGCGCCCCGGAGATATCATCGACTTCGCGCGGAAACAGATCGGATACAAGGCGCCGGATGTGGTTCGGATCGTTAGTGCATTGCCGCTGACCATGGGAGGCAAGTTGGACCGGATGGCGTTGAAGCGGATGGCGGCGAAAGAAAGCGGTGCCGCGCATATACTGTGATACCGTGGACGATCAGGTCGCAGATGCGAAATGCTGACCTGAGATAAGAAGCGGTGACGATGGGCAACGGAACTGAGGATCTCATTCCCTCAGCGCGAAATGCGGCATTGGAAGTCGAACCGCAACTTGTTGTAAATAGGCACTCTTAAGCTGCTCAAGCCCTACCGAAAGTATCCGCGCCCGAACAGTTAGGATTGCACGGTCAGGTGCCTTGAGGCACGGTGTGGTTCAACCTGGAAGGATGTTCATGGCCGCCGCAAAACCTACCAACCCGTGGCTCATTTTGCTGGGCCTTGCGCTTGGTGTCAGCATATCCAACGCTTTTGGTCGCTTTGCATACGGACTAATCCTGCCATCAATGAAAAGTAGCCTTGGCTGGAGCCTCACTCAATCCGGGTGGCTCAATACGGCCAATTCGATTGGCTACATAGTGGGTTCGATTCTAACGCTTTTACTGATCCGGCATTTTTCTCCGTCGCGATTATTTGCAAGCGGAACTGTGGCGACCGCACTGTGCCTTTTGGCGACCGGGTTTGATGAGAGCCTCGTGTTTCAAACTGCTTGTCGTACTTTGGTTGGGTTGTTTGGTGCTCTTTCCTTTGTGTCCGGCGGCGTACTGGCAGCATCGCTGTTCCAAACCAGCGCCCGAAAGAATGCATTGGCCATCGCCTTATACTTTGGCGGTGGCGGTGGATTTGGTATCGCATTATGTGGCGCGATCCTTCCGAGTATGTTGGACGTATTCGGACCACAATATTGGGACTGGGCGTGGATCGGGGTCGGGTTGGCAGCCCTGGTCATTTGCCCATTTTCGGTTTGGGCTTCCACAAAATTGAACGAAACCGAGCATGACGCCGCACTGCCTTCCATCCCACCGGTGCGCAGAATGCTTGGCGAACTCGGCGGGTATGCGCTGTTTGGATTGGGTTACATTGTGTACGTCACTTTTATCTCGGTCTGGATGAAGGAGCAGCACTCCAGCGTCCTTTTGACCACCGCAACATGGATGGTTCTTGGGGTCAGTATTATGGCGTCTCCTTTTGTTTGGCGCGGGGTCTTGGCCCGCTTTCCATCCGGAACGCCGTTGGCGCTAATCCTTACCGGGGTCGCATTTGGATCAGCCCTGCCAATCCTGGTTCCATCTGGATATGGATTAATTTTGTCGGCACTGGTGTTCGGGCTATCGGTCTTTATGCCACCCACTGCGGTCACCAGCTTTGTCCGCCAGAACGTGGATCAGCAGGATTGGGGTGCAACCATAAGCTTTTTTACAGTTGTTTTCGCCATTTCACAGACACTAGGACCAATCGGGGCTGGTATCATTGGCGACTTGACCGGAGAAATTGGAGATAGCCTTGTGGTGGCTTCTGCGGTCCTGCTGGTGGGTGCCCTTTGTGCTGCGATGCAAAAGCCGCTCAGGCGTAAGGTGGCGTAGCCGTCGTATTCAGAACCATACTGATTCATTCTCTATTTGGACGCGGTGGGTTCTGAATGTGCAATGTAAGACCTAGCGGTCACTCCAGCCTGATCTGCTTTAGGCAATCCCCTCATAATGCGGGGTCCAGAACTTCGCATCTATTGCCGCTTTCAAGTCATCCCCCGTGGATTTAGGCGCAACCCCATCCAACTGCGCCTGTTGCCCAACGGCAAATGCGATAGCTTTGCTGACCTCGCGGATGTCCCCCACATCGGGCAGCAAGCTGGCTGTGCGATCGGACTTCGCAGGTGACAACGTGGCGAGAGCCTCGGCGGCGGCCATGAACATTCCGTCAGTGACGCGACGCGCGCCTGCGGCCAGCACACCCAACCCCATGCCTGGGAAAATGTAGGAGTTGTTACACTGTGCGACATGGTGCGTCTTGCCGTTGTAGACAACAGGATCAAACGGGCTTCCGGTGGCGACCAATGCATGACCATCTGACCAGCGGATAATATCCGCAGGCACGGCCTCAATTCGCGATGTCGGGTTCGACAGCGGCAATACGACAGGATGTTCTGTGTGAGCCGCCATCGCCCGAATGATCTCTTCAGAGAACAAGCCTGCCTGACCGCTGACACCCACCAATATGTTGGGTTCGGCCTGGTTAATCACGTCCAACAGAGAAATTTCACCATCGGACCAGCTCCCTACTTTGTTGAGGGGTTGGACAATTTGCGTTTGGAACGGCAGAAGGTCTTTCATCGCATCGGTTAACAACCCGTTCCGGTCCACCATGTAGATGCGTTCGCGTGCCTCGGTTTCGGGTAATCCTTGGCGAACCATGAGTTGAACCAGTTGCTCAGCGATACCCACTCCCGCTGATCCCGCTCCAAGAAACGCGATGGTAGCGTCCTTTAGCGGAATGCCGGTGACATTTGAGGCAGCCAGCAACGTACCCGCCGTTACCGCCGCCGTACCCTGAATATCATCATTGAATGTACAGAGCTGATCGCGATACCGCGCAAGCAGGGGTGCCGCATGTTGCTGAGCAAAATCTTCGAATTGCAGCAACACATCCGGCCACTTACGCTTTACCGCCTGTACAAAAAGATCGACAAAGTCAAAGTACTCATCGCCGCTGACGCGTTCATTCCGCCATCCGATATACAGGGGATCTTCCAGCCGTTCTTTATTGTTGGTGCCGACGTCCAGTACCACCGGGAGCGTTACAGACGGGCTTATTCCGCCCGCAGCGGTATAAAGCGAGAGCTTTCCGATCGGAATTCCCATGCCGCCCGCGCCTTGATCGCCCAAACCCAAAATCCGCTCTCCATCGGTGACGACTATGGCCTCAACTGAGGGTAGGACGGCATTCTCAAGTATGTCATCGATCCGGTCACGCTCGGGGTAGGAAATGATCAATCCGCGTGGGTGATCGTAGATCTCACTGAACTTCTTGCATGCGTCACCCACGACGGGTGTGTAAATTATCGGCATCATCTCTGATAGATGTCGCACCAATAGAGCGTAAAACAGAACTTCGTTGTCATCCTGCAGGCCACGCAGATAGACATGCTTATCCAGCGACGTCTCTTCACGTTCAAAGGCGGCATAGACGCGGTCAACCTGGGTTTCGAGCGTTTCGATGTGTGGTGGAAGAAGACCCAATAATCCAAACTTTTCTCGTTCGTTTAGAGAAAAGGCAGTACCTTTGTTCAGGAGCGGGTTTGTCACAAAGTGCAAATTTGCAGGATCAGTATTGGCCATAGGATGCCCTTTCGGATCGGCACGCACAGGTTGCACGCATCTGTCTGGTAAGGTCAGCATTATACGACAAAAAATGCAACGAGCTTGCGACTGGAACTTTTCGCATTGAGCCAACACACTCGCGCGCAATGGCGTGCCCGAGTAATTCGCGGCCCAGAACCGCCATTCGTCTCAGTTGCTCACGCTGCATTGCAGATTCCCCGAAGCGGACTTTGGCCGGGAATCTCATCCAACAGATAGGTCGCAAGCAGTTCGGAGTACTGCCAGGCTCTGGAGCCAGGGATAGTCAAAAGAGCCGTGTCCCAAATACGAAAATGTTAATCGGTCTGCCGCTTCCATTGTGCCCGCACTCGATACTGCGGAACGATGGACACCCACAATCAATTTGCACGGAAGATGCTAACCTTTAGGCTTTTTCCAACCGTTGCATTGACCAGCTAAGGACCCCGCCCACCCAGATAAATCCGAGCAAAACACCAAGATAGACATTCATTGTTCCACCCGGTGCAACGAACCCTGAATGCCCGAAAATCGTGATGGTTTCGATGGCCTGTTCAACACCAAACACTATACTGAACCAGGTCAACCAGGGTGGAACAATTTTGTTCTCACCAAATCCCAGCACGGCAATTGCGCTGCCCCTTCTGACAGGCCGCTTGGATCATAAGCCAGGCCAGCCCAAGTCCACGCCTGAACTTTTGCCGTCAGAGTGAAACCAAAGACGCCGGCAATAAAAACATAGCGATGAGGCACAGGAAGAAGGGCTGAGAACTGACCAGCAAAAATCATCAGACCGAGAGAGGCAAATGTTGGAGACCAATGCGTTGCCGAAGAAGATTGTGATCGACAAAAACGGTGCCAACATTGCGAGCCTCAAGGCTACCAACAAATGCTGAAGAGCTTCGGTTGGCCGACACCAATAGAGATGGTGAGCCGTTTGATGAAAGGGTGATCTTGCTCAATGATGCTATTCATGGATTTCCGCCTGACCATATCAATCAGGATCGGGTAGCCGAAACTGAGTGCCGGAGGTGGAGGAACACCGCTTGCAGGATCACTTCTTTTGGAAAATGCGCACCTTTGAATGAGATTGCCGCGGCTAGCTTCCGTCTATATCCGTAACGCCTTTTACACGATGGCCTCACCTCAGTCAGAAGGTAAAAAGTTTGCGACAAAGTCATTAAAGATCACGGTTCCTGACGCCGGACAGAACCCTTTTCACATTCAAGTTGGTTGTAGCAAACGCAGTTTTCAACGATCCCAATGGAAATGACGTCAAACAGTCGTCTCAGTTGTTGTGCTCGACGCTCAGGAAAACCAGTGTGCGCTTCTCTTGGCTCTTGTCTTTAATGGCAACCCGATAGACACGGATTCCGGCGTCCAATTCTCTAAGCTTATAGCTGTCGGGATGATTGACATGCGGATCGTTTGGAGCAGGAGTACCGTCTCGACAATGGGTTATTTCAGCCCATGTGTCGTCAAAGTAGCTTGCGGCCTCATCGCTTCTAAACTGAAATTCCCAATAGCACGAAACGCCGCGGGAATTACCTAAACCATCGAATGCCAGACATACCGACCCAAATGGCGCAACCCCGGTGTCATTAAAGCTCTCAAGTGCAGAGATTCGTGCGCATCCGGCAGCCAGTCCAATGGTCGGATGAACGAGTATAACCGTTAAAAGTGAAAGCCAAAAACACAACGAGACGCTATTGCGAGGTTCGATATCGGATGCTGGAGCGGGGCAGACAAAACTCTTGCTGTCGCGCAGTTTTGCGAAGGTCATTCTTCGCATACGATGCACCCTGACGGGAGACTCTCTGTGACCAACAGTTTTGTTAAGGAGTCGTCATTCTGCTGCATCAGGAACATCAACAATTGAATAGTTGCCCTTTACGCGTTCCTTTGTCGGGTCAAAATGAGGGAAAGGCACTATTTTGGCTTTCAGACGCTTTTGTTGGCCGTCCAGTTGCCCGATTTCAATGTCAGCTCCGACGACGGCATGAGTGACCGAAACCCGGCCTAACGCAATAACCTTGCCCAGAACGGGTGATTTCATCGCGCTGGTAATCTCTCCAACCTGCGCCTTTCCTAAACGCACACAGTCGCCGGGCGAGGGGACCGTGCCGCCCTCAATCTCGAAACCGACCAGTTTGCGATGAGGATGGGTCTTGCGTTCTTCAATCGCTGCCCGCCCGATAAAATCGTCGGGCTTTGACTTCAGTGGAACGGTGAAGCCGATGCCTGCCTCGAAGGGATCGGTTTGATCGTCGAATTCGGACCCGGCAAAAATCAAGCCACCTTCGATCCGCACCATATCCAGTGCCGCAAGTCCAAGCGGAGCTATGCCATATTCCTGGCCAACCTCCCAGACGCGATCAAAGATCTCGACGGCATCTTTGGGATGGCAGAAGATTTCATATCCCAGCTCACCTGAATACCCGGTCCGAGAAATTACGACAGATGTCCCCTGCACATCACCAACCCGAGCCACGGTAAGCCGGAACCATGGCAGTTCTTCGATCGTCGGTTGCTGAGGCGGTGTCCAAAAGATCTTGGAAAGGATGTCGCGACTGTACCGCCCTTGAACCGCAATGTTGTGCAATTGATCAGTCGAATTGCGCACCCAGACATTCATATTGCGTTTGAGGGCCTGTTCCTGCAGCCACAATCCGCTCGTGTCATTCCCGCCAATCCAGCGAAAGTTTGTTTCACCCAATCGATAAACCGTACCATCGTCGATCATACCGCCGTGTTCATAGCACATCGCGGTATACACGACCTGACCAACGCTTAGCTTTTTCATGTTGCGGGTTACGCAAAGCTGCAACAGCTCTTCTGCATCGGGTCCGACAACTTCGTATTTCCGCAAAGGGCTGAGGTCCATAACCGCAACCTTGTCGCGGCAGGCCCAGTATTCGGCAATCGCGCCGTGATTGGTCATCGTGTTGGGCAGCCAATAGCCGTTATATTCGACGAAATCACGGGTGTGCCGTGCAAAGCAGTCGTGAAATGCAGTTTTCTTGGTTTCTTCCACATCCGCCTCCGCAGATTTTCTATAGCCGTAGGATCTTTTGAAATCCTCGGTCGCCTTGTAGGTTCGCACCTGAATATCGGTTGGATTCCAGCCATTTGCTGGATCAATGTCGCAGGGACAGCCGGTGCTGACGCAGACCAGATCGGTCAGCGCGCGCAACAAGACGAAGTCACCGGGGCGCGACCAGGGGTCGTCCATGCCAATGGCGTTGGTGTCGTCCAGCATCGTGTTGAAAAAGAAGTTGATTGCAGGCCAACCACCACGTGATTTGATGCCATACTGATCCAAGTCTTTATTGATATTGTCCGAGCAATTCACGTGGCCGGGGTAACCGAGATCTTCATAATACCGCGCCGTACAGGCAAGGCCAAACGTGTCATGGCGTCCGCACGTATCCTGAACGATCTCTATCAGCGGTTCCTGATCAACTGACCAATACTTCGAAAAAATCCCCGGTTTCGGATACAAGCTGCCCATCAGGCTACGCGTTGTTGTGGGATCAATCTCGCGTTCGATCCCCTGATCCAGTGCCCGTTGGCTGAAGGCCTGAAAATCCGAGCACTCACGCCCGCGAACATCGACAATCTGAATGAACTCACCGGCCCTGACCTCGTACGAGTGGGCATTGCCCGGCTGAATATTGAAGTCCCTGAGCGGATTGGCCAGCGGTTCGGGTGGTCCCACATCGGGTTTTTCCAAACCGGGTGCAGAGCGCTGAATGTACAGGATGATATCCGTGGGAGGGTTGTTATCTTCGGGGCGCATCGCCTTGCCGGGTGCAGCCACGATCAGAAGGCCATCACATTCGGCGACGAAATGCACCATGTCACCGGGGCGCGACCCGTCGGTAAACGCCCGAACCGCGTCACCTACTCCGATGTCAAATCCGGCAACTTCCAGAGCGCGCAGCACTTTCTTGCCAGACGGCGATCCATTTGCCAGCGTCGCAATCAAACCATCCGGACGTCCATGTCCCAAAGCACCCAGCATGGCCGCATCAGAACTCCGGTCAGGGGCAAAGAAGACCATCTCGGCCTGTTGCATCCCGTCGCGGTCCAACAAGGTTATCGTATCACCTTTGGAAATCGGAACAGCGCGCGACCCCATTCCTGGGACCGGGTGGCGTTCCGTTCCATGCGGCAGGATCGGAAGGCCGGGGGCCAGAACTCCGCTGCGTTCGAACGGAACTTCGAATACCGGCTTCACATTCATAGTGCATCTTCCTGAATGATCTCGGTTGCACCGCGGTGGGTGACAACCAATAGGCATCCCGCCTCGGTTTGCGAATAGTGGCTGGACCCAGCAGCGAGGCTGACAAAGTCGCCGCTGCGATAGCAAAATCCATCGTGATCTGTCAGATCGCCTTCGAGGATGAAGAACTCTTCTGGTCCATGGTGGATATGCGGGCTTGAACGTGTGCCCGCTGCCATCTTCATCAGATAGCTGCCTTGCCCGGTTCCCTCATCAAAGCTGACATTCTTCCACCAAACTTGTTCGTCGGGTCGGCCTTCCATACGCATCCGGACAAACCCGGGATCGTCGAAACGGGTAACGGTGCGTGGGATTTGATGCTGTGCCATCTCAATCAAGCCCCAACCGTTTTTTTCGTTTTTCAGCCCAACTGCTGATCGCCATGTCAAAGGTCAGCGCCATCAGGGACACGTTCAGACCCAGCACAAAATTCTTACCCAGTTCGGTGCCCGCCAGTGTTCGCTGCAGTTCTTGTCCCAGATCTTGCGTACCGATGAAGGCGGCAATGATAACCATGAAAAAGGCGAACATGATTGCCTGATTAAACCCGACCGCCATTGTCGGCAGGGCCAGCGGGAATTGGACCGACATCAGCTTTTGCCGCCGGGTCGAGCCGGACATGTCTGCCGCCTCGGTCATTTCCGGCGGTACATTACTGAGGCCAATAATCGTGTACCGGATCAGCGGCACGGCGGCGAAGATCAGGATTGAGAACACAACTGCCACATCATTGACCCCAAACAGCATGATCGCGGGGATCAGGTAAATGAAGCTTGGGAAGGTTTGCGCGGTGTCGCAGGCCAGCAGGATGCTTTTGGACCAGCGGTTGGACCGCGCTGCAACAACGCCCAAGGGGATACCGATCATAGTCGCCAGCGCGACTGCTGAAATCACAGTATAAAGCGTGATGACCGACCGATCCCACCAGCCCGAGAAGGCGACAATCGTAAAGAAGATTGCGGCGTAGATGCCGGGCTTTCGGCCACCGACACAATAGGCAAAGGATACAACCAGCAGGATGAAAGCGGGAGTCGGAATGGCGAGTAGCGTATTCCGGAACGGGATCAAAACCTTGACGTTAAGGAACCAGCGCAGCCATTCGGTTGTGCCCTTGATCGCGTCTATGGCCAGGAACGACTTGATCACCACGTCGATTTCTTTGCCCTGGCTGAGATGCTGCTTGCGACCAACTTCAGCCAGGATCGGAAACACCTGGGCCAGCAGAGTAAATCCAACAAACAGACCCAGCGCGACCAGCGAAATCTGGTGCCGTTTCCACCATGGTGTCCCGCGTTCGAAGTGCACCGGCTGCTTGACGACCCAGGCCTTTGACATCCGATCCAACGTGACAGCCAGAAGGACGATGGTTACGCCAATCTCGAAAGAACGGCCCAGTTTGAAACTACCCATCATCGCCAGCAGTTTCGCGCCAAGACCGGGCATTCCGATAAAAGCGGTCAGAACAACCATCGCAAGACACAGCATGATCACCTGATTGACGCCGACCAGAACCTCGGTCCGCGCGGCTGGAACGTAGACGTGGCGCAACATCTGCCAGCGTGTGCAGCCAGACATCTGGCCTGCTTCGATCACTTCCGGGCTGACCTTTTTCAGGCCCAGAGTGGTCATCAGGATCATCGGTGGGATGGCAAAGGTAATTGTTGCGACGGCCCCAGCTGTCGGTCCGACCTTAAAGAAGATCACTGCTGGCAAGAGATACGTAAAGAAGGGCAGGGTTTGCAGTACGGACAGGATGGGTTTCAGCAACCGCTCGAACCAGCCGTATTTCCAGGCCGCGATGCCTAGTACCAGACCCAGCAAGAAAGCCAATGGTGCCGCAACCACGATGACGGACATCGTCTGCATGGCGATTTTCCACTGTCCGATTGCCGCGGTCCAGATGAAGGTGCCCGCGCCCAAGGCAGCCAAACGCCATCCACCAACGGCATAGCCGACGACGGCTGCCACTGCGGCAATCGCGGACCATGGGATCGGGCCCAGATAGGGCCAGCGACGCTTGCCCTCCAATAGGTTCGCCGAGGTATCCAGCAGAAACTCAAGCGGGCCTTCTGCAATAAAGCGGGTGACATAGATCAGACCGAGATCGTTTTGAATGAAGTTGAATATCGCGTCCAAAACCTGTGCCGTTGGCGGGATTGCAGCCTCAGGAATGCGATTCAGCCACTCGGGCAGAATGCCAATTGCCTTAGCCAGGATCAGTGCAATAGCGGTGACCAGCAGCGCGGTTAGGACTTTGGTTTGCCCCCACGGGCCGTCCCTTGTGTCCGATATGTCGGTGGACAGCGTCGCCATCATTCCGCCCCAAGCAGAACATTCAACGCGGTGTCACGTTCCAGAACCCCGGTGACAACGCCTTTGTCATTCGCGACCGGCAATAGGATGCGCTTGTCATTTACCAGTACCCGCGCCAATTCGTGAATAGTCGAGCCGCCATTGATCGGCGCGCCCTCCAAAGCATGACCATTCACAGGCTTTGCAAGCCCCTTCGCATGTACGACCCGGGCCTTGTCGACATCTTCGGTAAATTTGGCCACATACTCGGTGGCAGGGTTCATCACGATCTGATCGGGGGTGTCACACTGTTCGACCGCGCCGTTGCGCATGATGGCAATCCGATCGGCCAGACGCAGCGCCTCATCGAAGTCATGCGTGATGAAGACGATGGTTTTGCCCAGCATTTCTTGCAGACGGAGGAATTCATCCTGCATTTCACGGCGGATCAACGGATCCAGCGCCGAGAAGGGCTCATCCAGAAACCAGATATCCGGCTCAATCGCCAGTGATCGGGCGATACCGACCCTTTGCTGTTGACCGCCGCTGAGTTCACGCGGGAAATATTCTTCCCGACCTTCAAGGCCCACCAATTTGATGACCTCCAGTGCGCGTTCGCGCCGGTCGTAGCGATCTTGCCCGCGCATTTCCAACGGGAAGGCGACGTTGTCCAATACCGTGCGATGTGGCAACAGACCGAAGGATTGGAACACCATCCCCATCTTGTTGCGGCGCAGCTCAATCAGCTCGCGTTCAGTCAGGCTCATGATGTCCTGACCGTCAACTTCAATCGTTCCGCCTGTAATATCGTGTAGGCGTGAAAAACACCGCACTAGCGTGGACTTGCCTGATCCTGACAGGCCCATAATGACCAGCATCTCGCCACGAGCGACCTCAATCGAGACGTCCTTGACACCGGCGATGTACCCATCCGCGCGGATCTCATCGAAACTGCGGCCAGCGGCCAGAGATTTCAGATAGCTCTCTGGCGAGGGCCCAAACAGTTTCCAGACGTTTTTGGCTGAGATGACAGGCGCTGAGGCGGACATGGCTGCCTTTCTTTCGTGTTGAGCGCGGCCTTGCATCGCTGAGATGTTCAAGGCCGCGCCAGTTTCGGTGGATGCAACCGGATTATGTACTGCAGGCACTGATCCAAGGATCAATGACGGCGCGGTTGGCGTCCAGCCATTCTTCGGCTGCCTCTTCCGGCTCAAGCTCATCAGTGTCGACCAGCTTCGCCATCTCAGCAATCTGCGGGTTGGTGAAAGAAATCTCGGTCAGGGCGCAATACGCGGCCGGCCACTTGTCTTTCATGCCATCCCAAGCCGCCTTTTTCAGGTAACCCTCGGCAGGGTTGCCACAATCATACAGCGCTTCCGGGTTGGGACCCTTGGCTGGATCCTTGTCGCACCCATCTTCCCATGCCGGGAATTCAACGAACTCACCTGGCCAAACAGCTTCGGCGAAGTTTGGCGTCCAGTTAAAGACCAAAACCGGCGTTTTGTCGGCCTCTGCCGCGCCAATCTCAGCCCAAAGGGCTGCGGCTGAACCCGCATTGATCACCGTAAAGTTCAGATCCAGTGCTTCGGCGCGTTCTTTACCATGCTTCAACCAGTCGACCGGCCCATCCAGATAACGGCCCTTGTCACCGGTTTCGGCTGTGGCGAACAGGTGCGCACAGTCGTTCAGTGCCTGCCAGTCAGGCAGGCCCGGGCAGGATTCCTTGGTCCACATCGGATACCACCAATCCTCGCGCGTGACCGCATCATGATCGCCCGCATCATGCAGACCACCTTTTTCCAGTGCCGCGCGGTAGGATGCACCAAAGGCACCTTCCCAGACTTCCATCTCCAGCGCGACATCGCCCAAACGTACCGATTCATAGACGGCCTGACTGTCGGTGGTGACATATTCTACGTTGTTGCCCATCTCTTCGAAGATCAGGCCTACAACGTTCGACATCACGATCTGGCTGGACCAGTTGTGAATGGGGATTACGATCGGGTCGCTGCTGTCTTCGGCAGCCGCGCCAGTTCCCGCTACTGCTGCCAAGGTTGCAGCAGAAAGTAGGTTTGTAAGTTTCATGTTTGCTCCCTGAGTGACATTCATTTTTGAGTTGAGGACTCTTCCGGCCCCGAATTCATGCATTCTGCCCAAGATCGTCTAATGTGCAGAACAGAAATTTGAGGGGCTTTGACCATAATTTCTTGAGGCTAATCCGACTTTTTGCTATCTTAACAGACAGTTGCCTGATCGAATGTTGCCAGATGCGGGCAAATGTTTTTGATCGCGCCGTCGTCCAGCTCGGGAAAAGGCCCCCAAATGCCAAAAAAAGCGCCAGTCACCGGGAAAGTCTTGCCGCCGCTAGACTATTTGTTGGCATTTGAAGCCGCTGCCAAGGCACAGAGTTTTGCGCAAGCCAGCAAGGTGCTGAACATCTCAGAGACCGCAATCAGCCGCAAAGTACGCTTGCTGGAACAGCACTATGACGTGCCCTTATTCGTAAGGGGTCATCGTTCTGTTTCCCTTACTCAACAGGGTGCCATCCTGTTGGCGACCGTGGAAAAATCACTGGACCTGATGCGGGATGTTAGCCGAGACATGCTGGCCAAGCATCAGGCAAATACGGTTTCGATCTCGGCGACCAATTCTGTTGCGTCTCTTTGGCTGATGCCGCAACTTCGCAAGTTCAACAAATCCAATGGCCGAATACGTATCTCTTTAGTGTCTTCTGACAGTGACGCAGAATGCCTGTCAGATTCTATGGACCTGACAATTCTGCGGGGGGATGGCGACTGGCCGGGGTACGAGGCAAAGCTTCTGTTCGGAGAAACCGTTTTTCCGGTTTGCAGCCCCGAGTACCTCAAAAGTAATCCCAATGCCGCGGATATTTCTGCGTTACCGGAACTTGACCTTATTGAGGTCACCAGCGCGCATGCAGAATGGATGACGTGGCGAGCGTGGTTCAGCGGCAATGGTGTATCAACATCATCAATGGAACAGGCAGTCGCGTTCAACACTTACCCATTGTCAGTACAGGCAGCGGTTGATGGATTGGGCATTGCGTTGGGCTGGGCCCATCTTGTTGACCCATTGCTTGAAAGCGGCGCTTTGGTCAGGCCAGTCCAGGGCGCATCGGTGCGAACTGAGTCGGGATATTACCTGCTGAAAAGGCCTTTCAACAGTGCTTTTCCAGAGCAGTTGATAGTCGAAGATTGGCTGCTGGGTCTTAGTGAAGGTCGGAAAAGATACGCCTGAATTGGGTTGTTGGTGGCTGGGCATTGATGGTGAGTTTGGCTGTGGGCTGTTTGGCAACTACAACTCGCGTATTGACCCAGGGGAATAATTATTTACTTTAAAGAAAAATAAACGAATCTGGGTTGGTGCGCTGCCGATCCGGCCAAGACGTTGTCAGACTTTTCCAACCGGGGGTTTTGCCCAATGAGCTATAAATCGGACATTGAAATTGCGCGCGAGGCGCAGAAGAAGCCTATTCAGG